>DASSOD010000055.1:0-33516 GCA_035700905.1 Gemmatimonadales bacterium
CGAGACCGGCCGCCTCGGCTGTCCCGAGTGCTACCGGAGCTTCGAGGCGCCGCTGCGCGATCTCCTGCGGCGACTGCATGGCTCGACCGTGCACGTGGGGGAGCGGTATGCCGAGCGGGGCGGGGAGGACGATCCTCGCCGCCGGGAGGCCGAGCTCCGGGAGCAGCTGCGGCTGGCGGTCGAGACCGAGAACTTCGAGCTCGCGGCCGAGCTGCGCGACCGCCTGCGGGTGCTGGAATGATCGACCTGAGCCTGCTCGCCGACGGCGGGGTCGCGTGGCTCGACGCGAGCGGCCCGCACAGCCACCTGGTGCTCTCGACCCGGATGCGGCTGGTCCGCAACCTGGCCGGCCACGTCTTCCAGAGCCGCAACAGCGAGGCGGAGCGCGAGGGGATCCTCGAGAGCGTCTCGCGCGCGGCGCGCGACACGGTGCTGCTCCGGCGGGCGGTGACCTTTCGGCTGGACCAGCTCGACCGGACCGACCGCCTGCTGCTGCACGAGCGGCACCTCGTGAGCAAGGAACTTGCGGGGCTCGACCCCGAGGGGCGGGTCCGGAGCGGGGCCTCGGTGCTGGTCCAGGAGCGGGTGGGGTTGATGCTGAACGAGGAGGATCACCTCCGGCTGCAGGCGCTCCACTCGGGCTTCGCGCCGGACGCCGCGTACGCCGAGATCGATCGGCTGGACGCGGAGTTGGGACAACGACTTCCGTTCGCATTTCACCCTGAGTTTGGTTACCTTACGTCCTGCCCAACCAACGTCGGGACGGGGCTCCGGGCCTCGGTGCTCATCCACTTGCCGGGCCTCGTGTTGACCAAGGAGATCTCCAAGGTTCTCCAAGGTCTGGCACAGGTGGGCCTGACGTTCCGCGGGTTGTATGGCGAGGGGAGCGAGGTCGTCGGGAATTTCTTCCAGCTCTCGAACCAGACGACCCTCGGGAAGTCCGAGCACGAGCTGCTGGACCACCTGGGCAAGATGGTGCGCCAGGTCATCGATTACGAGGAGCAGGCCCGGCAGGTGCTCCTGCGAGACGCGCCGACCATCATCGAGGACAAGGTCTGGCGCGCGTACGGGCTGCTCCGCTACGCCCGATCGCTCTCCTTCGACGAGGCGATGAACCTGCTCAGCGGCGTTCGGCTGGGCGTGGGCATGGGGTTGATCCCGGGCGTGAGCATGTACACGCTCAACAAGCTGCTGGTGTACACCCAGCCGGCGCACCTGGCCGTCGCCAGCGGCCTCGCGCCGAGCGATCCCGAGCTGGCCACCCGCCGCGCGCAGCACATGCGGCGCGTGTTGGACGAGGAGCTCGGCCGCCGCGGCTAGCCACCGCGCGAGCCGGTGCAGACGATTGGCTGTAGGTGCAACGCAGGATTGCGCGAATGAACGGCTACAACTTCACCGATCGCGTCCGCAAGGTGCTCCAGATGGCCCGCGAAGAGGCCGCCCGGCTGCACCACGAGTACGTTGGAACGGAGCACATCCTCCTCGGCCTCATTCGCGAGGGTGAGGGGGTGGCGGCGGCCGTTCTCACCAACCTCAACGTGGATCTCGAGGAGATCCAGCAGAAGATCGAGGAGACGGTCAAGAAGGGTAAGGCGGCAGCCGCCGCCGGCCCCGATCTGCCGTACACGTCGCGGGCCAAGAAGGTGCTCGAGCTCGCCATGACCGAAGCGCGCGAGTTGAACCACTCCTACGTCGGCACGGAGCACCTGCTGCTCGGCCTGCTGCGGGAGGAGAAGGGGATCGCCGCGCAGGTCCTCACCGACGCCGGCGTCAACCTGGAGCAGTCGCGGGCGGAAACGCTGCGCCTGCTCGGCAGCGACATGCCGCAGGCCTCGGCGAGCTCCGGCGGGTCCTCCACGCCCAGCTCGGCGCCCAAGTCGGAGAAGAAGTCGAAGACGCCCGCGCTCGACCACTTTTGCCGCGACCTGACCCAGCTCGCGGCCGAAGGGCAGCTCGACCCCACCATCGGGCGCGCCAAGGAGATCGAGCGCGTCATGGAGATCCTGGCGCGCCGCAAGAAGAACAACCCGGTGCTCATCGGCGAGCCGGGCGTGGGCAAGACCGCCATCGTGGAGGGGCTCGCCCTTCTGATCGCGAACGGGCTCTGCCCCGACGTGCTGCGGGACCACCGGGTCCTCTCGCTCGACATGGCGGCCGTCATCGCGGGCACCAAGTACCGCGGCCAGTTCGAGGAGCGGCTCAAGGCGGTGATGAACGAGATCGCCCAGAACAAGAACATCATCCTGTTCATCGACGAGCTGCACACGCTGGTGGGCGCCGGCGCCGCCGAGGGCGCGATCGACGCCAGCAACATGCTCAAGCCCGCGCTGGCGCGGGGCGAGCTGCAGTGCGTGGGCGCCTCGACGCTGAACGAGTACCGCAAGTACATCGAGAAGGACGGCGCGCTCGAGCGCCGCTTCCAGACCGTCGTGGTGGATCCGCCGTCGGTCGAGGAGACGGTGGAGATCCTGAAGGGCCTCCGGAAGAAGTACGAGGACCACCACCGGGTCTCGATCCCGGACGACACGCTCAAGGCCGCGGCGGAGCTGTCCGACCGCTACATCACCGACCGGTTCCTGCCCGACAAGGCGATCGACGTCATCGACGAGGCCGGCGCCCGGGCGCGGCTCGCGTCGCAGGTGCCGCCGGCGGAGGTGGCGGATCTCAAGACGCAGCTCGAGCAGGTGAACGTGCAGAAGGAGGAGGCCGTGCGCGACCAGAACTTCGAGCGCGCCGCGGCCCTCCGTGACCAGGAGCGCGAGCTGCAGAACCAGATCCGGCTCAAGCAGGAGGAGTGGGAGCGCGAGCGGCAGACCCGGCGGCCGAACATCGACGAGGAGGCGATCGCGTTCATCGTCTCCCGGTGGACCGGCATTCCGGTCACGCGGCTGCAGGAGGCCGAGGCGAGCCGGCTGCTCCGGATGGAGGACGAGATCCACGCGTCCGTGGTGGGCCAGGACGAGGCCATCAGGGCGGTCTCCCGCGCCATCCGGCGGAGCCGCGCGGGGCTCAAGGATCCGAACCGGCCGATCGGCTCGTTCGTCTTCTCGGGGCCGACCGGCGTCGGCAAGACCGAGCTGGCCCGGGCGCTGGCGCGGTTCCTGTTCGCCGACGCCTCGGCGCTCATCCGGGTGGACATGAGCGAGTACATGGAGAAGTTCTCCGTGTCCCGCCTGATCGGCGCGCCGCCGGGCTACGTCGGGTACGAGGATTCGGGGACGCTCACCAAGGCCGTGCGGCGGAAGCCCTACTCGGTCGTCCTACTGGATGAGATCGAGAAGGCGCACCCGGACGTGTTCAACATCCTGCTCCAGGTGCTCGACGAGGGTCACCTGACGGACAACTACGGCCGGGTGATCGACTTCAAGAACACGGTCGTGATCATGACGTCGAACGTCGGCGCGCGGGACATCATGTCGGGCAAGTCGCTCGGGTTCCACCAGGCGGACACGAAGACCAACTTCGACAAGATGCAGGAGCGGATCAAGGACGAGATGAACAAAGTGTTCAACCCGGAGTTCCTCAACCGGTTGGACGACATCATCGTCTTCCACCCCCTCTCGCGGGAGCACATCTCGCAGATCGTGGCGATCCTGCTCAAGGACGTGCAGCGCCGGATCGGGGACGAGGTGAAGCTCACCCCGGCGGCGATCGACTTCCTCGTCAACAAGGGGTACGACGAGAGCTACGGCGCGCGACCGCTCAAGCGGGCGATCCAGCGCTACATCGAGGACCCGCTCAGCGAGAAGATCCTGCTGGGCGAGTTCGGCCGCGGCGACGAGATCGAGGTCGACGTGGCCGCCGACGGCGACCGGCTGGTGTTCCGGGCGCTGACCGGCACCCAGGCCTGACGGCTGCGGCGCCGTCCGCTCCGGCGGGCGGCGCCACCCTTTTTCCCGGGCATAGATGCGGCTTCGTTCCCTCGCACTCGCCGTGCTGCCGGTGCTCCTCGGCAGGACGGCCGCCCTCCAGGCACAGAACCCTCCTCCGGCGCCGCCTCCCGTCGACAGCATCATCGTCGAAGGCAACGTGCGCCTGTCGGCGTCCCAGGTCCTGAGCACCGCGGGGCTGGCGCCGCACCAGACGGTCAACTACCGCGACATCCAGCGGGCGGTCACCGCGCTCTTCCGCACCGGCCAGTTCGACGACGTGACGGTGGAGCAGCGCAACCGCGGGGGCAAGCTGTACCTCGCCATCCGGGTGAAGGAGCGGCCGCTGCTCGACGGCTGGACCCTCCGCGGCACCGAGCGCCTGCCCGAGGGCGCGGTCCGCGACCGGGTGAAGCTGGCGAGCGGGGGTCCCCTCGACCGCGCGGCGGTCGAGCGCTCGCGCGCCTCCATCGACTCGCTCTACAAGAAGCAGGGCTATTATGCGGCCGACGTGAAGGTGGAGCAGATCCCGGTGGACTCGGGCCACGTGCGGGTGGTGTTCGACGTCGCGGAAGGGCGCCGCGTGTCCATCAGCCAAGTCGAGGTGGCGGGCAACACGGCGTTCAAGGACAAGCAGATCGTCGGCCACATGGACACGCGCCCGGAGGGCTTCTGGTGGTTCCAGAAGGGCGAGTACGACGAGCGGCGGGTCGAGGAGGACATGCGGGACCGGCTGCCGGCCTGGTACGCCGAGCACGGGTACATCGATTTCCAGGTGACCGGCGACTCGCTGATCCCCGACACGACGACCGGCAAGGCCGTGCTGCACCTCGCGGTGGAGGAGGGGAGGCAGTACGTGGTGGGCAACTTCGACGTGCAGGGCAACCGCCGCTTTTCCACCGACGAGCTCAAGGCGTACTACCCCTTCGAGCCGGGGGAGCCGTTCAACCGGACGCAATGGAACGCCGCCACGGAACAGCTCTCCAACCTGTACGCCAACAACGGCTACATCTACTCGCACATCGAGCCGGTCGAGACCAGGCGCACGGGGCCGGACGGAAAGCCCGTGCTCGACCTGGCCTGGACCATTCGCGAGGGCCAGCCCGCGACGATCAACAAGATCGAGATCGTGGGCAACGACGTAACCCACGAGCGGGTGATCCGGGAGGCGATCGTGCTCCTTCCGGGCGACCTGTTCAACCGCGAGCTGCTGATCCGCTCGTACCAGAACATCAGCAACCTCGGCTTCTTCCAGCAGCCGCTGCCCGCGCCGGACGTTCGGCCGGCCGGGAACGGCGTGGACGTGGACGTCGTGTTCCGGGTGGAGGAGAAACGGACCGGGAACATCAACTTCGGCGCTTCCTTGGGGCAGGGCACCGGCGTGGGCGGCTTTCTCGGGCTCGAGGAGCCGAACTTGTTCGGCCGGGGCAAGCGGGGGCGGCTGCAGTGGCAGTTCGGCGCCAACATCAACGACTTCAACCTGAGTTACTCCGACCCCGCGATACGCGAGAGCCGGGTCTCGGGAACCATCACGCTGTTCGACTCGCGCCAGCGCTTCATCGTGGGCGACCTGGGGCGGCGGCGCCAGACCGGCGGCACGGTGCAGGTCGGCTTCCCGTTCTTCGGGTCGCGCTACACCCGCATCTTCGCGTCGTACGGCCTGCAGCGTATTCGATTCACCGAGGGGTCGGAGGACCTGCGTGCGCGCTTCGCGTGCAACAACTGCACGCGGTCCACGCTGGGCGCGAGCCTGCTGCGCGACACCCGCATCGGCCTTCCGTTCCCGACCGCCGGCACCTACTTCAACATCTCCGGCGAGCTGAACGGCGGCTTCCTCGGCGGCACGGGCAACTACCGGAAGACGGACCTCGAGGGCCGGTTCTACGCCCCCCTGGGCACGCTGGGCGGCGGCGGCCAACTGGGGCAGGGGGTCAACTTCGTGCTCGGCCTCACGGCCAAGTCGGGGTTCATCTTCGGCGACGCCGGCCCGTTCTTCACGGAGCTATATTCCATGGGTGGCGTCCAGTTCGGGGTGCCGCTCCGAGGCTACAACGAGTTCTCCATCACGCCCGACGGGTACGACCCGCGGGCGAGCGGCGGAACCGCAAGCGCGAATGCCTTCGGGCAGTCGTATGCGGCGTTCACGGTGGAGGCCGGAGCCCGGATCAGCGGCGCGTTGTACCTGAACGCGTTCCTGGACGCGGGTAACGTCTATCGCACGGCGCGCCAATACGATCCGACGCGCCTGTTCCGCGGTGCGGGCTTCGGGGCGGCGGTCGTCTCCCCCCTGGGCCCGCTGGGAATCGACATCGGATACGGGTTCGACAAGACCGACGTATTCGGAAAGCCGGCGCCGGGGTGGCAGCTCCACTTCAGGCTGGGCAACTTCTTCTGAGCGTAGTGCACCCTCACCTCCGGGAGTCGAGAATGAAGCTAGCCGTCCTTGGGACCTGGGCCCTTGCCGCCGTCCTCGCCGTCGGCCACGCCGACGCCGCGGCCGCGCAGCAGCGTCCGGCTGCCAAGCCCGCACAGCCGAAGCCCGCGGCGGGGGATGCCGGCGGGGCCGCAGGAACGAAGATCGGATTCGTGAACATCCAGGCGATCCTCAAGCAGACGCCGGGCTACGCCAAGGCGGAGTCCACGTTCGCCAAGGAGCTGGACGGCTATCGGACCGAGGTCCAGAAGCTTCAGGCCACGCTGGACTCGGCCGCGCAGGATTTCGAGGCGCAGTCGGCGGTGCTCAACCCGAGCCAGCGCGCGAGCAAGCGGAAGGACCTGGAGGCGCAGCAGGAGAAGCTGCAGCAGCGGACCCAGGAGCTGCAGCAGAAGGCGGCGAGCCGCGAGCGGGAGCTGCTCGATCCCATCCAGGCGCGGGTGAACAGCGTCATCGAGGGCATCCGCGCGGCGGGCAACTATGCGATCATCTTCGACGTGAGCGCGCCCGGGAACGGCATCGTCACCGGCGACAAGTCGCTCGACCTCACGCAGCGTGTCCTGGATCAGCTGCAGGCCTCGAAATAGCACGTGCGGACGAAGCGAGGGCTCCGCGGGGCGGTCGCCGGCGTCGTCGGCGGCCGCCCTTTGATCTCGGGGGAGGCCTGACGCATGGAGATCGAGCGCATCCTGCAGGTCCTGCCGCACCGCTATCCGTTCCTGCTGGTCGATCGCATCGTCGAGGTCAACGCCCCCGCGCGGATCGTCGGCATCAAGAACGTGACCATCAACGAGCCGTTCTTCCAGGGCCATTTTCCCGGCCACCCGATCATGCCGGGCGTGCTCATCGTGGAGGCGATGGCGCAGGTGGGCGGGTGCCTCATGCTGGGCGCGATGGAGCATCCCGAGGCAAAGGTGGTCTACTTCATGGGGCTCGACGCCGTGCGGTTCCGCCGCCCGGTGCGTCCGGGCGACCAGCTCCGGCTCGAGGTCGAGGTGCTCCAGGTGCGGGGGCCCACCTGCCGGATGAAGGGCGTGGCGCGGGTGGAGGGGAAGGTAGCGGCGGAGGCGGAGATGCTGGCGCAGGTGGTGGACCGATGAGCGGGGCGGGCCAGGCCGAAGCCGGGCCCCGCGGCCGCGCGGATCGGCGGGACGGCCGTGCCGCGGCGCGGTAACGCGCACCGGCTCCTCCGGTGGCTCTGGACCAGCCGCCGCCCGGATGCGCGACTCGCGCGGCTCGCGCTGATTCCCGCGTCCGAGCTGTGGCAGGGGGCGATGGCGGCGCGGGCGCGGGCGTACGCGCGCGGCTGGCTGCAGGTGCAGGACCTCCCGCTCCCCTGCGTGAGCGTGGGGAATCTCTCACTCGGCGGCTCGGGGAAGAGCGCCGTCGCAAGCTGGGCGGCGAACCGCTATCTCGCCCAGGGCGTGCGGCCGGCCATCCTGGCCGCGCGGGCCCTACCCGACGAGCTCGAGGTGCAGCGACGCCATGCACCGGGGGCGGTGGTACTGGGCGAGAGCGACATCGCCGCCGCCGCCGACCGGGCGGTCGTGGCGGGCGCGCAGGTGCTGATCCTGGACGACGCGTACCAGCGCCTGGACGTTCATCGCGACCTCAACATCGCGGTGGTCAGCGCGGAAACCGCGCACGCCGTGCGGTGGGCGCTGCCCGCCGGCCCCTGGCGCGAGGGGTGGGCCGCGCTGGATCGCGCGGACGCCGCCGTCGTGACCCGCAAGCGGGCGCCGCGCGAGGCGGCCGAAGCTGCGGCGCGCGCGGTGGCGCGGCGCGTCAGCGGTCCGGTGGGGGTGGCGCACCTCGGCCTCCGGCATCTCGAGGGCTTGGTGAGCGGATCGCGTCACCCCGCCGCGCTGCTCGCCGGCAAGCGCGTGGTCGCCGCCTCCCGCAGCCCCGATCCTGACGCCTTCGTGGCGCAGACCAAGGCGGCGGGTGCCGCGGTACAGGTGGCCGCGTGGCGGGACCAGCCGGATTTCCGCGACGAGGATGTGGCGTGGCTGGCGCACGCCACGCGCCGCGCGGACCACGTGGTGATCACCGAGCGCGACGCCGTGAAGCTGCGCGACCGCTGGCCCAACCGGGTGCCGGAGCCGCTGGTGGCGGTGCCGGAGCTGACCTGGGAGGATGGCGAGGAGGCGCTCGCCGACGCGCTCGATGCCGCCACGGCGCCCGTCGAGCGCCTGTAGACCCGACGACCCCCGGAATCGACCGGAGACCTCATGACGACCGTAAGTCCGAAGACCCCGCCGATCATCCGGCCCGACAAGGACACCTTTCTCAGCGAGGAGAACCCGTTCGAGGCGATGATGTCCCGCTTCGACTATGCGGCCGAGCGGTTGAACCTCGATCCCGGGTTGTACAAGGTGCTCCGGACGCCCGAGAAGCAGATCATCGTCGCCGTCCCGTTTCTCAGGGACAACGGAGAGGTCGAGGTATATACGGGATACCGCGTGCTGTACAACACCTCGCGGGGGCCGGCCAAGGGCGGCATCCGGTTCGACACGGCGGTGACGCTCGACGAGGTAAAGGCGCTCGCCGCCTGGATGACCTGGAAGTGCGCCGTGGTGGACATTCCGTTCGGGGGCTCCAAGGGCGGGGTCGTCTGCGACCCGAGCCAGCTCTCGGTGGTTGAGCTCGAGCGAATCACCCGCCGGTACACCGCGGCGATCATCGAGACGCTCGGCCCCGATTCCGACGTCCCCGCGCCCGACGTGAACACCAACGAGCGGGTGATGGCGTGGATCATGGACACCTACTCGATGCACCACCGCCACACGGTCACCTCGGTGGTGACCGGGAAGCCGGTGGAGATGGGCGGCTCCCTGGGGCGTCGCGACGCCACCGGCCGCGGGTGCATGATCGTCACCCGCGAGGCCCTCAAGCGCCTCGGCATGACGGTCGAGGGCACGCGAGTGGCGGTGCAGGGGTTCGGCAACGTCGGCTCGGTCGCGGCGCGCCTCATGGAGCAGGCGGGCATGCGGATCGTGGCG
This sequence comes from Gemmatimonadales bacterium, assembly GCA_035700905.1. Classification (GTDB taxonomy): domain Bacteria; phylum Gemmatimonadota; class Gemmatimonadetes; order Gemmatimonadales; family GWC2-71-9; genus DASQPE01. The sequence continues at coordinate 9,306 of DASSOD010000055.1, forward strand.
GTCAGCGACAAGTCGGGCGGGGTAACGGATCCGAAGGGCCTGGACATCGCCCGATTGGTGCAACACGTGAAGCAGGGGCGGCTGCTCAGTGAGTTCAAGGAGGCCGACCACATCACCAACGACCAGCTGCTCACCCTCGATTGCGACGTCCTGGTGCCCGCCGCCCTCGAAAACGTCATCAGCAGCCACAACGCGCACGAGATCAAGGCCCGCATCATCTGCGAGGGCGCCAACGGTCCGACCACGGCGGGCGCCGACCGCATTCTGGACGAAAAGGGCGTGTTCGTCATTCCCGACATCCTGGCCAACGCGGGCGGGGTGACGGTGAGCTACTTCGAGTGGGTGCAGGACCGCGGCGGCTACTTTTGGGACGAGGATACGGTGAACCAGCGGCTCGAGCGCATCATGGTGCGCTCGTTCGAGGAGGTCGCCGGCATGGCCACGCGCCAGAGCACCAACCTGCGCATCGGCGCGTACATGCTGGCGATCCAGCGGGTGGCCGCGGTGCACCGGCTCCGGGGGATGTACGCGTAGGTGGAGATCGTCCTGCTGGCCGTCGGCAAGCTTCGCCCCTCGCTGCGCGAGGTCTGCGACGACTACCTGGCCCGGCTGCGGCGCTGGGCGAAGATCGCCGAGCACGAGGTGCGGGAGGCCGGTCGCGCACCGACCCCGGACGCCGGCCGGAGTGCCGAAGCGCGGGCGCTGCTGGCCCGACTCCCCGCCCAGGCCACCCTGGTGGCGCTCGCGCGCCGGGGCGCCGCCTGGACCAGCGAGGAACTCGCGCGGCAGCTCGAGCGTTGGCGGATCGAGGCGCGCCCGCTGGCGCTCCTGGTGGGCGGGTCCCACGGGCTGGGCGAGGAAGTGCTGGCGCGGGCCCGGGCCGAGTGGAGCCTGGGGCCGCTCACGCTCCCCCATGAGCTGGCGCGCGTGGTGGTGTGCGAGCAGCTCTATCGGGCGTTCAGCCTGCTCGAGGGACACCCGTACCACAAGGGCGCTCCCGGTCCGGCCGCCGGACCGAGGCGGCGATGAGCGAGTGGTTCGAGGAGTGGTTCGGCGAGGAGTACCTCCACCTCTACCCCCACCGCGACGAGGCCGACGCCGAGCGCGTCGTCGCGCTCATCCGGCGCACGCTGCCGTGGGTCCCGGGCTGGCGCACGCTCGACGTCGCGTGCGGCGCCGGCCGGCACGCCCGCGCGCTCGAGACCGCGGCGGCGCGCCCGATCGGCCTGGATCTTTCCGCCAGCCTCCTCCGTAGGGCGCGCGAGGTGACGGCGGCCCCACTGGTCAGGGCCGACATGCGCCAGCTTCCCATCCGCCCGCACAGCATGGATCTCACGGTCAACCTGTTCACCAGCTTCGGCTACTTCGAGCGGGAGGAGGAGCATGCGGCGGCGCTGGCCGGCATGATCGAGACCGTGCGGCCGGGCGGCTGGTTCGTGCTGGATTACCTGAACGCGGACACGGTCCGGCGATCGCTCGCGGCGGGCGACGGAGCGCCCGGCGGCCTGGTGGCGGGCGCCGAGGTGGTGCGGCACCTCTCCGCCGACGGCCGGTTCGTCTGCAAGACGATCACCGTGCCCGACGGCCGCCGCTTCTACGAACGGGTGCGGCTCTTTTCGCCCGGGGACCTGGAGGCCATGCTCTCGGCCGCGGGCCTCGCGATCCGGCATCGCTTCGGCAACTACGAGGGCCGGCGGCTGGAGCGCGGCTCTCCCCGCGTGATCCTCATGGGGCGCGCCGGGTGACGCTCCGGATCGTCGCCACGCCGCTCGACTACCCGCTCTCCGCGCCCGAGCCGCGCGAGGGCGGCTTCCGCTCCGACCTGCTGCCCGCCTTCGTGCCGGCGCCGGGGTACGAGGCGCTCCTCGAGCGGCTCCGGGCGCCGGCGGCGCTGGTGGTCACGACGGGACAGCAGCCCGCGCTCTTCGGCGGCCCGCTCTACACCATCTACAAGGCGCTCTCCGCGGCGGCGTTCGCGGACGCGCTCTCCCGGCGGTGGGGCCGCCCGGTGGCGCCGGTGTTCTGGGCAGCGGGCGACGACCACGACTTCGCGGAAGCGAATCACGCCGCGTGGCTCGCGGCCGACGGCAGCCTGGCCGGCGCCGCGCTGCCTGCCCGCACGCCCGACGCGCCGCTCACACCGATGTACCGGGAGCCGCTGGGGGAGCCGGTGCTCGGAGCCATCGACGCGCTCGAGCGGGACCTGCCGCCCTCCGAGTTTCGGGACGAGACCATCGGCTGGATCCGGCGGCATTGGCGCCCCGACGCCACCGTCGGCTCGGCGTTCGCGTCCGCAATGGCCGAGCTGCTCGCGCCGCACGGGGTGCTGGTGCTCGACAGCACCCACCCGGCGGTCAAGCGCGCGGCCGCGCCGCTCCTGGTTCAGGCACTCGCCGGGAGCCGACGCATCAACCAGGCGCTCGCCGCGCGCGCGGAGGCGCTCGCCCGCGAGGGAAGGGATGCGGGCGTGAATCCCGGGGACGGCGCGACACTGGTGATGATCGAGTGCCGAATGGGGCGGGACCGGCTGGTGATGCTCCCCGACGGCGGCTACACCACCCGGCGAGGGAAGAGCACGTACGACCTGGCCAAGCTGGCCGGGCTGACGGAACGCCAGCCGGAGCGTTTCTCGCCTAACGTGCTGCTGCGGCCGGTGGTCGAGAGCGCGCTGCTCCCGACCGTGGCGTACATGGGCGGGCCCGGCGAGCTCCGCTACCTCCCCCTCACTCTCCCGGTGTACGAGGCGCTCGGCATGCCGCGCCAGCAGCCGACGCCCCGCTGGTCGGGGGTGCTGGTGGAGGCGAGGGTGGATCGGGCGCTGGAGAAGTTCGGCATCTCACTGCCCGATCTGATGCAGCCGCCGGGCGCGCTCGAGGCGAGGCTGGTGCGCTCGCGCCTCCCCGAGGGCGTGCTCGCCGCTCTGGCGGAGCTGCGGGACGGCATCGTGGCCGGCTACGACCCGGTGCTCGCCGCCGCGCGGGACATCGATCCCACGCTGGAGAAGCCGGTCACCACGGCGCGCAACCATGCCGTCGCCGCGACGCAGGACGTCGAGAAGAAGCTGGTGCAGCACCTCAAGAAGCGGGCGGAGACCGAGCTGACGCAGATCGCGCGGGCCCGACACGCCGTGTGGCCGGACGGCAAGCCGCAGGAGCGGGTGCTCACCGCCGCGCCGTTCCTGGCGCGGCACGGCCCGACGCTCCTCGAGGACCTCCTGGCCGACATGCGCCAGTGGTATGCCGGCGGGCTTGAGGGTGCGCGGCGCGGCGCGTAGACTCGACCCATGTCGATCATCGCCCTCATCCTGCTCGTGGCGCTGATGATCCCCATTCTGGGCATCCTCATCGATTCGCCGATCGGCCGCGCGCTGGCGCGGCGCCTGGAGGGACCGGGCGCGGCGCCGCCGGAGTTGGGCGAGCTGGCCAAGAAGGTCGAGCTGCTCGAGGCCGAGGTGGACGATCTCACGCGGAGCGTCAAGAACCTCGAGGAGGAGAACCGCTTCCTCCAGCGCCTCCTGGCAGAACCCCCGCCGCGCTCCACCCTGCCACCGCCGGCAGCGCCCTGACGCCACCCAAGCGGCCCCGCGCGCCCGCGGCGATGGTGGCGGCCGGCATCCTCTTGAGCCGGCTCGTCGGCCTGGTCCGCTCCCGCGTCCTCGCCCACTACTTCGCCACCTCCGACGCCGCCGACGCCTTCGCGGCCGCGTTCCGCATCCCCAACTTCCTGCAGAATCTCTTCGGCGAGGGCGCGCTCTCGGCGTCGTTCATTCCGGTCTATGCCGGACTGCTCGCCCGCGACGAGGAGGAAGCGGCGGGGCGGGTGGCGGGCGTGATCGGCGCCCTGCTCGGGCTCCTGGTGGCGGTCCTGGTGCTCGCCGGCGTGCTGCTCACGCCGGTGCTCATCGACGCCATCGCGCCGGGATTCGCGGGCGAGAAGCGGGAGCTCGCGATCCGCCTGGTGCGCATCCTGTTTCCCGGTGCCGGCCTGCTGGTTCTCTCGGCCTGGTGCCTGGGCGTGCTCAACAGCCACCGCCGCTTCTTCCTGTCGTACTCCGCGCCGGTGATCTGGAACGTCGCGATCATCGCGGCGCTGGTGGCGTTCGGCGGCCGGATGCCGCAGTACCCGCTCGCGGAGATGGCGGCGTGGGGCTCCGTGGTGGGGAGCGGACTCCAGATCGCCATCCAGCTCCCGACGGTGCTCTCGGTGGCCCGCGGACTCCGGCCCGCGCTCGATCTGGCGTCGCCGCACGTCCGCACGGTGCTCCGGAACTTCGTCCCCACCTTCATCAGCCGCGGCGTGGTGCAGATCAGCGCGTACGTGGACGCGCTGCTCGCCAGCCTGCTGCCGACCGGCGCGGTGGCGGCACTCTCATACGCCCAGATCCTCTACACCCTCCCCGTGAGCCTCTTCGGCATGTCGGTCACCGCCGCCGAGCTTCCAGAGATGTCGAGCGCGACCGGAGACGATGCGGAGGTGAGCGCCTATCTCCGGCGCCGACTGGACGGCGGGCTCCGCCAGCTCGCGTTCTACATCGTGCCGTCGGCCGTTGCGTTCGCGGCGCTGGGGCAGGTGCTGGCCGGCGCGGTGTTCCAGTCCGGGCAGTTCACCCGGGCGGACAGCTACTACGTCTGGGGCATCCTGGCGGGCGCCTCGGTGGGGCTCCTGGCGGGCACTATGGGGCGGCTCTACTCGTCGGCTTTCTACGCGCTCAAGGACACCCGCACGCCGCTCCGCTTTGCCGTGGTCAGGGTCGTGCTCACGACGGCGCTGGGGTATCTCGCCGCGCTCCCGCTCCCGCCGGCCATCGGTATCGACTCGCGCTGGGGGGTCGCGGGCCTCACGGCCTCGGCGGGCGCCGCCGGGTGGGTGGAGTTCTGGCTCTTGCGGCGAGCGCTGGACGGGCGCATCGGTCTCACCGGGCTGGCCCGCGGGTACGCCGTCCGCCTCTGGGCAGCGGCAATCGCCGGCGCGGCGGTGGGCGCCGCGCTCGATCTGGCGCTCCCCGACCGGCATCCGATCGCGACCGCGCTAGTCGTGATCGGCGCGTACGGCACGGTCTACTACGCGGTGGCGGCGGCGCTGGGCGTGGGCGAGGCCAAGGCGGTGCTCGAGCGGGTCCGGCGCCGACGTCCCCGGGCGCGCTGACCGCGGCGGGGCCGCGGGTCCGCGGTGGTTATTTTTCGGGGGAGAGCGCCGCATGACCGACCTGCCCCTCACCGACACCCTCGCCCGCAAGCTCGACACGCTCCCCGACGTGCCGGGCGTCTACCTCTGGAAGGACGCCAAGGGGGAGGTGCTGTACGTCGGCAAGGCCAAGCGCCTGAAGTCGCGGGTGCGAAGCTACTTCGCCGCCGACGACGGGGCGAGCCCCAAGCACCGGCTGCTGCAGCGGCTCATCGCGGACGTGGACACGATCGTGGTGACCAGCGAGCCCGAGGCGCTGATCCTCGAGAACAACCTCATCAAGGAGTACCGGCCGCGCTTCAACGTGCGGCTCAAGGACGACAAGAGCTACCCCTCCATCGCGGTGACACTCGGCGAGCCGTTCCCGCGCGTGCTGGTCACCCGGCGGCGCGACATTCCGGGCGCGAAGTACTTCGGGCCGTACACCGACGTCGGCCAGCTACGCCGCACCCTCGCGATCATCCGCCGGCTCTACACGGTGCGGAGCTGCCACGACGATCTCCCCGAGGAGCGGCGCGAGCGCCCCTGCCTCGATTACCACATCGGGCGCTGCAAGGGGCCCTGCGTCGGATGGCAGAGCGAGCGCGACTACCGGCGCATGGTCGAGGACGTGCTCGATTTTCTCGAGGGCCGCACCCAGGACGTGCGCCAGCGGGTACGCGACGCGATGCTCGAGGCGAGCGAGCGGGAGGATTTCGAGCGGGCGGCGCAGCTCCGCGACGCGCTGCGGTGGCTGGAAAAGCTGGAGGAGCCCGGCGCGGTGGAGGTGATCGGCACGGGCGACGCCGACGCGATCGGCTACGCCCGCGACGGAGACGACGCGGTGGGGGTGCTGCTCCGGGTGCGCGGCGGCCGGGTGATCAGCCGGGACCACAAGTTCCTCGAGGGCGTGGAGGAGGAGGGCGATCCGGCGATCCTGAGCGCGTTCCTCGTCCGCTACTACGTGCCGGCGGAGAACCGCGCCCGCCGGGTCGTGCTTCCCTTCGCGCCCGACGAGCTCGAGCCGCTGAGCCAGGTGCTGCCCGGGACCGACTGGATCATCCCGCAGCGCGGCACCGCGGCGCGCTGGCGCGAGCTGGCCGACCAGAACGCCCGCCATCTCATGGAGAGCCTGCGGATCGAGTCGTTCGAGACGGAGGAGCGCGCGGAGGATCCGGTGTACGCACTGGGGCGGGACCTGGGGCTCAGCGCCGTGCCGCGAAGCCTGGTGTGCGTGGACATCTCGCACAACCAGGGTCGCGACACCGTCGGGTCGCTGGTCTGGTTCGAGGCCGGCCGCCCCAAGAAGAGCGAGTACCGCAAGTTCAAGATCAAGGGCCTGGGCCAGCAGGACGACTTCGCCGCGATCCACGAGGTGGTGACGCGCTACCTCGCTCGCCGCCTGGAGGAGCAGGCGCCGCTTCCCGACCTCCTGGTGATCGACGGCGGGAAGGGACAGTTGAACGCCGCGCTCGATGCGGCCCGCGGGCTCGGTTTCGACCACCTTCCCATCGTGAGCCTCGCGAAACGGGAGGAGGAGGTGTTCGTCCCGGGACGGCCGGACAGCCTGCGGCTGCCGCGCCGCAGCGCTTCGCTCCGCTTGCTGCAGCGTGCCCGCGACGAGGCCCACCGCTTCGGGCTCGCCTTCAATCGCCAGCGACGCACCCGGCGCACGATCACGTCGGAGCTGCTGGAGATTCCCGGCGTCGGTCCCGCGCGCCGGCGCGCGCTGCTGGAGCGGTTCGGCAGCCTGGCCGGGGTGAGGTCGGCGACGGCGCAGGAGCTGGCCGCCGTGCCGGGATTCTCGACCGCCCTGGCCGAGCGGGTTCTGGCGCACCTCAACCCACGCGACTGATCCGCCGCCCCCGTGCCCGAGCTGCCGGACATCACGGTCTACGTGGAGGCGCTCGAGCGGCGCGTGCGCGGGGCGAGGCTCGAGCGGGTCCGGCTCGCGAGCCCCTTCGTCCTTCGCACGGTCACGCCGCCCATCGCCGAGGCCGCCGGGCGGCGGGTTGAGAGCGTCCGCCGGCTCGGCAAGCGCATCGTGCTGGGCCTCGCGGGCGAATACTTCCTCGTGATCCACCTCATGATCGCCGGCCGGCTGCGCTGGACCGCTGCGGGGGCCAAGCCGCCCGGGCGCATCGGGCTCGCGGCGCTCGACTTCGATCGCGGCACGCTGATCCTCACCGAGGCGGGCACGAAGCGCCGGGCATCGCTGCACGCCGTCGCGGGCACGGATGCGCTTGCGGCGCTCGATCCGGGCGGCCTGGAGCCGCTCGAGGCCGGCGAGGCGGAGTTCGCGGAGCGGCTCCGATCCGAGAATCACACGCTCAAGCGCGCGCTCACCGATCCGCGGATCGTCAGCGGCATCGGGAACGCCTACTCGGACGAGATCCTGCATCGCGCGCGGCTCTCCCCGCTGCAGCTCACCCGCACGCTCGACGACGCGACGATCGCCCGCCTTCGCGACGCCACCCGCACGGTGCTCACCGAGTGGACCGGCCGGTTGCGTGCTGCGGCGGCGGACGCATTCCCGGACCGGGTGACGGCCTTCCGCGACGGGATGGCGGTGCACGGGCGCTACGGCGAGCCGTGCCCCGCGTGCGGGGCGCCGGTGCAGCGGATCCGCCATGCGGAGAACGAGACCAACTACTGTCCAACGTGCCAGACCGCCGGCCGCCTGCTCGCGGACCGGGCGCTCTCGCGGCTCCTCCGCCGGGACTGGCCCCGGAGCCTCGACGAGCTGGAGGAACGGCTCGCGCGATGACTCGCGACCAGCATGGCGGGGTGCCGCTCCGGATCGATCACGCCACCCTCGGCGGACCCGCGCTCGCGCCGATGGCCGCGCGCCTCGCGCGACTCGGCCTGGAGGCGGAGTACGGCGGAGCCCACGACAACGGGATCACGCACATGAGTCAGGTGGGATTCGGGGACGGATCCTACCTCGAGCTGATCGCCCCCCTCGCGCCCGGAGTGCGATCCCCGCTCTGGGAACCGCAGATCAGCAGCGATGCCGGCCCCGCCGCGTGGGCCGTGCGAGGGGACGATCTCCGGGCGGAGCGGCGGCGGCTCGAGGAGGCAGGGATCGAATGCGCGGGCCCGACGCCGATGGCGCGGCGCAGGCCCGACGGCGCCGGGCTCGCGTGGGAGCTCCTCTTTCCGGGGCAGGATCCGCCTGGCGCGACGCTCCCGTTCAGCATCCGGGACCTGACGCCGCGGAGCCACCGCGTGCGGCCGTCCCCGAGCGCAGCGGCGGCGGGGTTCACCGGGCTCGCCGGCGTCGTGATCGCCGCTCACGCGCGCGGGGCGCTGGTCGAGACGTTCCGGCGAGCCTACCGGTGGCCGGCGCCGGTCGCCTGCACCTCGGGTTGGCTAGGCGCGGACATCGAGCGGTTCCCAGGGACGCCGGTCGCGCTCGCCGAGCCGTCCGGCGGCTCCGGCTGGCTGGCGGAGCGGCTCGCGCGACTGGGCGACTCGCCCTGCGCGTTCCTGCTCGCCCGCGAGTCGGATTCCACTGCGCCCCCGGTGCCGTTCGTCGCGCGAGAGAACTGGCTGGGCGAGGTCGTCTCCTGGCTCGACCCCGGCCCGCTGGGCGGCTGGCGGCTCGGCTCAGTCGCCGGGCGGTAGCCCGGGCCCGGGGCGGGGTTATATTCTAACCCTATGTCGGACAGCCGCTTTGCCATACTCGACCCCGCCGCCGGGATCAGCGGCGACATGCTGCTCGGCGCGCTGGTCGCCGCCGGCGCGCCCGAGGCGTGGATCCAAGGGCTGCCTGGGCGGCTCGGATGCGAGGGCGTCAGCGTCGCGGTGCGGCGGGTGGACCGGTGCGGCATTCAGGCGGTCAAGGTGGACGTCCGACTTCCCGGCGGTGCCGTGGAAGTCCCGGGCGACCCGCCGCCGCCCGCCACAGCGCACCCCTCCGATCACCATTCCGCCGACCGCCTCGAGTCACCGCATCCCCCTCATCAGCACCATCATTCCCGGGTCCACGGCGAGCCGCATGCGCATGGGCCTGCGCACGGCTCGCACCGCCACGTCGGCGACCTCATCGCCATGGTGGAGCGCGCGCCGCTCAGCCCCTGGGTGCGCGAGCGCGCCGTCCGCGCCTTCCGCCTGCTCGGCGAGGCCGAAGGGCGAGTGCACGGGGTGCCGGCGGACGAGGTGGCGCTGCACGAGGTGGGCGCGATGGATGCGCTGGTGGACATCGTCGGAGCGGTGGAAGGGTTCGAGCAACTGGGGATCAGCACCATCTATCACCGGCCCGTGGCCGTGGGGAGCGGTTGGATCCGGGCCGCGCATGGGGCGATGAGCGTCCCCGCGCCCGCCACGGCGGTGCTGCTCGAGGGGATGGAGATCGCGCCCAACGGCCCCGTCCTCGGCGAGGCCACGACGCCGACTGGGGCGGCGCTCCTGCGGGCACTTTCGTCCGGTGCGCCCCCCGCGCGGTGGCGCGCAGTTTCGGCGGGGAGTTGGGGAGCCGGCGGCCGCAACCCCGCGGGTTACCCTAACGCGCTCAGGCTGCTGGTCGCGGAGCCCGTCAATGAAGCGGGCGAAGTCACCATCTTGTCCACGGATCTGGACGACCTCAGCCCCGAATACCTCGACCCGCTGCGCGAGGCGCTGGTCGCGGCCGGCGCGCTCGACACTCAGGTGTGGACCACCCAGATGAAGAAGGGCCGGGCCGGGTTCCGCGTCGAGGTCACCGCGATGCCGGCGGACGCCGACCGGATCACGATCGCGCTCTTCCGCCATAGCACGACGGCCGGGGTGCGGCGCGTCACGGTGGAGCGGGTAACGCTCCCCCGCCGCGAGCTTCGCCTGGAGGCGCCGGGCGGCTCGGCCGTGCGGGTGAAGATCCTCGACGGCCCCGACGGCGTGCGCGCCAAGCCGGAGTACGATGACGTGGCGGAGGCGGCCCGCCGATCCGGCAGACCCGCCCACGAGCTGGCAAGGGAGTTGCAAAACCGGGCCCTGTCCCTGGTCGCGGCCGAGCGGGCCGCGGGACGCGCGGCCGAGCGGGCCGCGGGACGCGCGGCCGACAACATGCAAGAGGAGTCCTGACGAGTGAACACGAGACACGTCCCGACCGCCCTCGCGCTCGCGCTGATCGCGGCGCCCCTGGGGAGCGCGAGCGGGCAGCAGGGCAACCAACGCGTCGTCGTGGCGATGGCCAAGCAGGGCGGGGCGGCGTCGCCGGCGGCGTGCAAGGCCGGCTTCGCGACCGGCGGCAAGGTCGGCGACGGGCTGAAGGACCTGCGCTCGGCGATGGACCAGAAGGACGACGAGAAGCGCGGCTTCTCGCTCGGAGAGGCGCGGAAGAAGCTGACCGAGGCCGCCAGCAAGGAGCCCAAGAACCCGACCGCGTGGCTCTATCTCGGCCGCGCGTACCTGTATGAGGGCGATTTGGCCGGCGCTGATTCGGCGTTCACCAGGGCCGAGGCGCTCGCGCCCGACTGCAAGGAAGACACGCAGCGATACCGCCAAGCGGCCTGGGTTCCGCTGGTAAACGACGGCGTGGATTTCGTGAAGGCCGACAAGAACGATTCGGCCACCGTGCTCTTCCGTCAGGCCAACACGATCTTCCGCGGCCAGCCCAACAGCTTCGCGGGCCTCGGCGTCATCTTCGCGAATCAGGGGCAGACGGACAGCGCGATCGTGTACCTGAAGAAGGCGGCGGACGTGGCCACCGCGGCGAACCTGCCGGAGGACCGCAACAATGCCACGCTCAATCTCGGCATCCTCCTCAACCGCGCGAAGCGGTACGACGACGCGGTGAAGACGCTGGAGCAGTATCGCACCTGGGCCCCGAACGACACGGCGGGCGCAAAGTCGCTCGCGCTGGCCTACCGGGGCGCCGGGCAGACGGACAAGGCGGCGGCGCTGGAGAAGCAGTTCGGCATCGCGCCGACCGAGGTGGCTGGAAGCGGCGAGGCGACGACGGCGACGTTCACTCAGGGGGTGGAGGCGTTCAACGCGGGCAAGTTCGACGACGCGGGCAACCTCTTCGGCCAGGTGTTCGAGAAGCAGCCGTACAACCACGACGCCCTGCTGAACCAGGCGACGGCGTACTTCAAGGGGAAGATTGGGCCGAAGCTCGTGACGGCCGCAAGCAAGCTCACCGAGCTGGAGCCGATGAACGAGATCGCGGTGCAGCTGCTGGAGCAGGGTTACCGCATGACGCAACAGACCGAGAAGCAGGTGGCCACGGTGAGCCAGCGCCGCATGCTGCCGGTGAAGGTGGAATCGAAGGGGGTGACGATCAGCCCCACCGACATCAAGCTCGCGATGGCGGCGACCGGCCGGGACGCGCGGGACGCGAAGGACCGGCCCATCAAGCCCGCCCCGGTGGCGTTGAGCTTCGAGCTGCTCGGCCAGGACGGGAGCGTCCTCGCGACCGAGAACGTCACGCTGCCGCCGCTGGCGGCCGACGCGACGCACGAGTTCACGGTCGAGGCCAAGGCGAACGGCATCACCGGCTGGCGCTACAAGCCCGCCAAGTGATCCAGGCCGGGGCGCGGGCTTGGCGCCTCGGCTATGTTTCTGGTGGGGTTTTCACGAGGAGGTCGGCATGTCGGGAGTCGAGACGCGGCCCGCTCTGGGGCTCACCACGACCCAAGCGCCGTACATCGAGCAGGCGCAGCGGCAAGGCCGCCTTTACATCGAGCAGCCGTACGAGCTCTACACCGAGGCCAACCACGACGCTTGGCGCCGGCTCTACCAGCGGATGGTGCCGCGCTGGCGGCAGTACGCCAATCCCCACTTCCTCGCGGGAATCGACAGCCTGTGCCTGGATGCGGAACGGGTGCCGAAACTCGAGGACGTGAACCGCTTCCTGAGCCCGCTCACCGGGTTCCGCGCGAAGGCGGTCAGCGGCTACGTGCCGGCGTTCCTCTTCTTCGATTGCCTGCGGAGCCGGGAGTTTCCCACCACGATCACCATCCGCGACGGCCGTCGCCTCGACTACCTCCCCGAGCCCGACATCTTCCACGACATCGCCGGCCACGTGCCGATGCACACCGACCGCGCCTTCGCGGAGACGCTCGTGCGCTTCGGGGAGTGCGCGCACACGGCGGCCGAGATCGTGTCGGGCGTGAAGGACGAAGAGGAAAAGCTCCGCCGGGTCACGAGCATCTTCAAGGGGATGGCGCGCTTCTTCTGGTTCACGGTGGAGTTCGGCCTGATGCGGAGCAGCGACGGGGTGAAGGCGTACGGCAGCGGTCTGCTCAGCTCGTACGGCGAGCTGGCGCACTCGATCGACAGCCCGCAGGTGCAGCGGTACCCGATCCAGCTCGAGTGGGTGATCAACCAGTACTTCGAAATCGACCACTACCAGCCGCTGCTGTTCGTGGTGGACTCGTTCGAGCACCTTTACGAGTTGGTCGGCCAGTTGGAGCGCTGGATGAAGGCGGGCCGGATGGACAACGTGGCGCCGGGCGAGCCGCTCATGAGCGAGCCGGACGTGAAGAGCTTTCTGGAGGCGTCGGCGCGGGCCTGACCACTTGATGGCGGCGGAGCCCAGCACGATATTTCCGCCGCTTCGCGGGAGTAGCTCAGTTGGTAGAGCGTCAGCTTCCCAAGCTGAATGTCGCGGGTTCGATTCCCGTCTCCCGCTCTCCTGGATGAACTCTGACCAGAAGAATAGTTCTGTCCCACGGCGGGCTCCTGTCACCGGGGCCCGTTTTGCTGCTGCCGAAGCTCGTGCCTAGCTACGAGCAGCCCGTAGCGCGTACCCTCAAATAGGCAGCCAGGGGAAAGAGCCTCCGTGTACAAGGAGATGCGCACGTTCGGCAGCAGCGGCGAGGCCTGGGCCGCCCCCTTTCTCGCGGCCGATTCGTCGCTGCTCGACCGGGTCAAGTCGCTGTCACTGCACCTGGATCCGCGTTGGCGCGCCATCCGCCGGCACACTCCGCGGGGCTCGCTCGTGCTGGACGCCGGGTGCGGCATGGGCGTCTGGCCGGTCTTCCTCTCGGGGCGGGGCTACCGGACGATCGGCATCGACTTCTCCGACCAGATGGTGGCGCTCCTGCGACGGCGCTACCCGGCGCTCGACTGGCGATGCGCCCGCATCCAGGAGCTTCCCCTGGAGGACGCCTCGGTAGACGCGCTCATCAGTTGGGGCGTGATCGAGCACGACGAGCGCGGACCGCAGGCGGCGCTGGCGGAATTCATGCGAGTGCTGAAGCCGGGCGGCATCGCGTATCTGACGGTGCCGCTCGACAGCCCGGCCCAGCGGCGGAGCTCGCGCGCACAGTTCGAAGGGGCCGGCGCCGACACCTTCTTCCAGTACTTTCTCACGATCCCGGATTTCCGCGGCCAGGTCGAGGCAGCCGGCTTTCGCCTCGTCGGCGACATCGTGCCGGTGAGCCGGCATCACGCTCTCGCGTACCCCAACCTCTACGTGCGCCTCGCCGGAGCGCCGCTGCCGGTCCAGCGCGCCGCCGGATGGGCGCTCAAGCCCACCCTGCCGTTCCGCTCCGGCTCGATCAACATGGTGCTCGCCGTCGCGCAGAAACCCTGAGCGGCCGCGGCGTGGCTAGTGCTTGCCGGCCATCGCGACTCGGGCGTGCACGGCCCCGAGTAGCCGGGTGCCGAGCCTCAAGCCCGCCGGAGTCGCCTCGGCCTGAGCCGCCCGCACGGCGTACCGCGGGAGCAGCTTCGCCATCGACCAATGGAAGAGCAGGGTGTAGGCGCCCCACGAGCCCGGCCGTGGGATGAACGCGGGCGTGACGGGGAGCGCCAAGAGCTTGGCGAGACGCTTCGGGGCGACGGCGGTCATGCGGTTCCAGAGAAGCGCCAGCTCCCGCCGGGCGTGGTCCGCCCAAATCCGAAGCGCAAGCCCGACGGTCTGCCGTGCCTCGACGAACCGCGCGAAATCCTGGAAGGACTCCCCGGTCATCACCCGGTCGAAGCCCTCGAGGTGCGCGGCCACCGCCGCAGCCTTCTTCTCCATGCCGAACATCTCCCGGGGCACACCGGCCTCCTCCGCGATTCGACGCGGGATTGGCTTGTCGTACCGGCACCCGAGCATCCAGGGCCGCATCTCCTCGGAGTTCGAGATGCGGTAGATGGAGGGATAGCTCGCGCAGCCCAGATAGGGTACGGCCACGTGGACGAACCCCTTCCGGAGCCGCAGCTCGCCCAGGTTGTTCCCGCTGTCCACGGTCCGCCGGAGCACCACGTCGGGCTTTCGGCACCGCTCCCAGATCGTGCCATTGAAGCCGGTAAAGAGCAGCCGCCGGTCCAGCGCGGGCGCGAGGCTGAGAAACTCGGAGATTCCGCCCTCCGCTTCGGGGAAGCCGGTCTGGGTGAGGTAGTCGAGCCGGTCGTACACGGCCACCCGCAGGCCCAGGATCGCGCCGATGCCCGCCCCACAGTCGTCCCGGTCGCCGTCCGCCTTCGCGCGCGAGCGCCGGAAGGTGACCGCCTCGGCGCACCCGACCGCGCGCGCCAGCACCGCCGTGGCGGGGGAATCGTAGCCCGTGGAAATCGTCACAACCGGGGCGTAGCGGACCTTCCGGCGCGGATCGGTGGCGTTGGCGGCGATCGCGGTGACCGTAGCGTCGAGGAAGCGCTTGTAGTCCGCGAAATCCGCAAAGGCGCGCACTGCCGGCTTCCGGCATTCGAACAGGCGCAGGTCCGGCCCGATCAGCAAATTGCAGTAACAGTACATCCGGATCCGCCGCCCGCTGCGGGTCGGCACGGTCTGGACGTACCGGTCGATGCCATGAATGACAGACGCGAGATCGGCCGAGTAGAACAGGTAGCCCGGGTCCGGACCATCCCCCGCCTGCGCGAGCAGGAAGGCGCAGGAGTTCGACGCGAGGATCTCGTCGCCGCACCTCAGGACGTACAGGCGCTCCATCGTATGGCTCGGGCTCGCCAGCAGCAGCCCACGCTCGCCGAGCTTGCCGCCCGAGCCCATGAGGGATGCCGATTCGAAGCCGGCCTCCGCGAACTCGCCGCTCCAGGCCCCCTCGCAAAACCAGCCATCGCCGGTCTCGACATCGGCCCCGTGCAGCACGCGCACCGCACCCCGCCGCCGCAGGCGGACGCACCATGCCAAGCGCGGCAACGCCTCGAGTCCTTCGAACTCCATGCCCAGCGTACGTGCCCCCCACGACGGAGCCGCTCGGCGGCTGGGGAAGGCCCGGTCAGGCATCGGCCGGGCTGCAAGCAAAGGCGACGAGAGGAAATGTTCGTCACGGAGCGCACGGGCGCTGTGATGTGGGTCCCAGGGTGCGGGGCGAGTCGAAGCGAGTGGCATCCAGCGCGAGCGGAGCGCGTCGGGCGCCGCGGGCGTGGAGGGGCCTAGAGTCCTGACACGAGCTTGGCCTTGATCGCCTCGTACTCGGCATCGGTGATGAGACCACTGGCAAGCATGTCCTTGGCGGCCTTCAGGCGTTCCACCGCGCCGTCGGAGCCGGCGGCAGCGCCGCCCAAGGCCGACGCCCCGAGCTGAAGTCCGCCGGAGCGCGCGCGCAGCTCCTCGAGGTCGCGCACCCGGCGCTTCTCCCGCCACGCCTGCTCCTGCGCCTGGCAGGCCCGATAGAGACTCTGCGCCTGCTCCTTACGGAGGCCCTTGAACGCGAGCGCGCCGGCGGCACGCTCGGCGCTCGCGAGGTCCGACTGGTTCAAGGCGGTCAGCGTGACGGTCGCGCCCAGTATCCCGACGTCGAGCTTGGCGTCCTGGAGATCCTGCCACCGAAGGTCCTCCACCCGGAACCCGCCGAAGAGCCCGCGGCGAAGCGCCACCACCCGGCCGCTGGTCGCGCCGACCACGAGCCGGCGGTGGAGCAGGGCGAAGATCCGCCGCTCGGCCGCCCAGGTGTCGAGCGTTTCGCCGGGCACCAAGAGACCGCGCAGTTGTTCCACCACGGCCTCGATGCGCGGGCTTTCCATCCCAGTCTCCTCGTGTTGTGGGGTGCGCCTACAATAAGCGTCGCCGCAGGCGTCGCAAGCGCGGCGCGCCGAGCCTGGCTCTTCCGCGCGGCTCGCGTCCCACCTGAGATTGCGGCCGGCAACCCGAGAATCGGCTTGCATTTACCCTGTCGTCCGCCCATCTTCGTCGCCCATGATCAAAGTCACGGCCGTCGCCCCCGGATCCATCGCAGCCGAGCTGGGGATCGAGCCCGGAACCGAGCTCCTGTCGGTGGATGGCCGTGACCTCGACGACTTTCTCGACTGGGAGTTCCTCAGCGCCGAGGAGCGGTTCACCCTTCACTTCAGGCGATCCGATGGCGGAGAGATCGTCGCCGATATCGAGCGACCCCTCGGCGTCGGGTTCGGCCTGTCGCTCGAGCCGCCCCGGATCCGCCGCTGCGCCAACCGGTGCGACTTCTGCTTCGTGGAGGGCAATCCCGGTGGCCTCCGCGATGCGCTCTACGTCCGCGACGACGACTACCGGCTGTCGTTCCGGTACGGCAACTTCGCCACGCTCACCAACCTCAAGCCGCGCGACGTGGAGCGCATCGTGGCCTACCGGCTGTCGCCGCTCTACGTCTCGGTGCACGCGACCGATCCGGTGACCCGCCGCCGCGTGCTGCGGAACCCGACCGCGCCAGCCATCATCCCGCAGCTCCGGGGGCTCGCGGAGCACGGGATCCGGTTCCACACCCAGATCGTGGTGCAGCCCGAGGTGAACGACGGGTCCGTCCTGCGGCACACCCTCGCGGACCTGTGGGCGTTCGGGCCGGAGGTGCTGAGCTGCTCCGTGGTGCCGGTCGGCCTCACCGAGTACAGCGGCCGTCACAAGGTGCGGGAGGCGACCGCCGAGGAATGCCGCGAGGCCGTCGCCCTGGTCGAGTCGTATTGGCCGCGCGCGCTGGCGGCGCGGGGCGCGCACTGGGCCTGCGGGGCCGACGAGCTGTACCTGCGCGCGGGGCTCGAGCTGCCTCCGCCCGAGGTGTACGACGACTTCGAGCAGGTGGAAAACGGCGTCGGCGCGGTGCGCTGGCTCCAGTCCCGCATCGCCGGGGCGGGGGACGCGCTCGCCCGCCGCGACGGCAGCCGGATCGCCATCGTCACGGGCACGGCAATGGCGCCGCTGATGCCGCAGGTGGCCGAGCCGCTCGCGCGGTGCACCGGTGCGGTGTTCGAGATCCTGCCGGTCAGCAACACCCTCTTCGGCGCGAGCGTCACCACGGCGGGCCTCTTGCCGGGCGCGGCCATTCAGGCCGCGCTCCGAGGCCGGCACGACCTCGACCTCGCGCTCATTCCGGGCGAGTGCGTCAGCGACGAGGAGCTCTTCATGGACGGCATGACGCTCGAGGGCCTGGCCGCGAGCGTGCCGATGGAGGTGCGACCGTCGCGCGACTTCAGCGACGCGCTCAGCCTCCCCGTCGCCGCGTGAGCAAGCCCACCGTCGCCATCGTCGGTCGGCCCAACGTCGGCAAGTCCACCCTGTTCAACCGAATCGTCGGAGGGCGGCGGGCGATCGTTTCCGAGCGCGCCGGCACCACGCGCGACCGCCACTTCGGCGACGCCGAGTGGAACGGACGGCGCTTCTGGATCGTGGACATGGGCGGGCTCGTGCCGGATTCCGATGAGCCGATGGACCGCGCGGTGCGCCGCCAGGTCGAGTTCGCTCTGGACGAGGCGGATGTGATCATCTTCCTCGTGGACGGGAAGGAGGGACTCACTCCGGTGGACCAGGCGATCGCCGGCCGGCTCCGGAAGGCGCAGCGGCCCGTCGTTCTCGCCGTGAACAAGCTGGACGATCTCGAGCGCGCGACGGCGCAGTACGAGTTCTATCGCCTCGGGTTCGGCGATCCGCTCGGCGTCTCGGCCGCGGTCGGGAAGGGAAGCGGAGATCTGCTCGACGCCGTGGTGGCGCGGTTGCCGCCCAAGCAGGCGGGCGAGGACGAGAGCGCAGTCCAGGTCGCGATCGTCGGGAGGCCGAACGTGGGCAAGTCCTCGCTCGCGAACCGGCTCCTGGGCGAGGAGCGCCACGTCGTCGCGCCCGAGGCTGGCACCACGCGCGATGCCGTGGATTCCCTCTTGCGATTTCGAAGCGCGACGCTCAACTTCATTGACACCGCAGGGTTACGCAAGCGAAGTAAAGTAGAGGATGACCTCGAGTTCTACTCCGCCCTGCGGACCGAGCGGGCCATCGAGCGGGCCGACGTCTGCGTGCTCGTGGTGGACGCGACGCTCGGCATGCACGCGCAGGACCTCCGCATCGCCACCGAGGCGTGGGAACGCGGGGCCGGCCTGATCATCGTGGTGAACAAGTGGGACCTGGTCGCGGAGAAGGACGCGAACACCGCGCGCAGGGGTGAGGAGCAGCTCGTCGCTCGCGCGCCGTTCCTGCGATACGTGCCGTTCCTCTACGCGTCGGCGCTCACCGGCCAGCGGGTGCGCAAGCTGCTCGACCTGATCCTCGAGGTTGCGGAGGAGCGAACCCGGCGCGTGCCGACCGCGGAGGTCAACCGGACGCTGGAGGAGCTGACCCAGCGAGCGGCGCCGCCGCAGGCGCCGGGCGAGGAAGTGAAGCTGCTCTACGCTTCACAGATCGGCACCGCGCCGCCCACTTTCGCCATCGTCACCAACCGGCCCGACGAGGTGCCGGAGTCGTACCGGCGGTACCTCATCCACGGCTTCCGCTCGGCCTGGGGGTTCCTCGGGTCGCCCGTTCGGCTCAAGCTCACCCGGCGAGGCTCCAAGCGGCGATGAACTCCGCGGTCGGTTGGCTCGTGGCGTCGTATCTGATCGGCGCGTTCCCCACCAGTTACGTCGTGGCGCGCGCGTTCCGCGGCATCGACCTGCGCGAGCACGGGAGCAGAAACCTCGGCGCGACCAACGTGTATCGGGTGCTCGGCTGGCGGTACGCGGTTCCGGTGGGCCTCGTGGACGCGGCCAAGGGCGCCGCGCCGGTGTGGCTCTTCGGCCCGCTGGCGCCCGGCATCCCGCACTTCGGGCTGCTCTGCGGAATCGCGGCGGTCGTGGGGCACGTCTTCTCGGTGTTCGTCGGCTTCAAGGGCGGGAAGGGCGTCGCCACCGCGTCGGGCGTGGTGCTCGCGCTCGCGCCCTGGGCGTTGCTCTCGGTCCTCGTGCTCTGGGCGGTGATCGTCCGGCTCTCGGGATACGTCTCGCTCGGGAGCGTCGTCGCGGCGGCGGTGTTCCCCCTCGCGTCGTTCCTGCTGCACGGGACGCGGGGCGTCCCGCTCGCCCTCGAGATCGCGCTCGCGCTCTTCATCATCTGGAAGCACCGCGCCAACCTGCAGCGGCTCGCGGCCGGCACCGAGAACCGGTTCGGACAGCGCGCCGCCGCGCGGGGCTCCTCCTGATGCGGGTCGGGGTGCTCGGGGCCGGCAGCTGGGGCACGACGCTGGCGGATCTCCTGGCGCGCAAGGGGTACGACGTGCGCATCTGGGCGTACGAGCCCGAGGTGGTCGCGGCGATCAACCAGACGCACCGGAATCCGGTGTTCCTCCCGGGCGCGGCGCTCGCTCCGTCACTCGCGGCGCGGAGCGACGCTCGCGAGGTGGTGACGGGCGCGGAGGTCGTGGTGTCGGCGGCGCCGAGCCACGCGGTGCGGGACGTCGTGGGGCGCGTGGCGGGATGCGTCGCGGCCGGGACGCTCGTGGTGAGCGCCACCAAGGGGCTCGAGGTGGATTCGCTCGCGCGGATGACCACGGTGGTGGAGCAGCGGCTCCCGGACGCGCGCGTGGCCGCGCTCTCCGGCCCGAGCTTCGCGCAGGAGGTCTTCGAGGGCCGGCCCACCGCGGTCGTGGCGGCGGCCGCCGACGCGGCGACGGCGCTCGACGCGCAGCAGGTGTTCGCCACGCCCGCGTTCCGGGTGTACTCGCACGACGACGTGATCGGGGTGGAGCTGGGCGGCGCGCTCAAGAACGTGATCGCCATCGCGGCCGGCATCCTCGAAGGGCTCGAGCTGGGCGACAACGCCCGCGCGGCGCTCCTCACCCGCGGCCTCGCCGAGATCACCCGGCTCGGCGCCGCGCTGGGGGCCGATCCGCTCACCTTTGCCGGGCTCGCGGGGATGGGCGACCTCATCCTCACGGCCTGCGGCCGGCTCAGCCGGAATCGCGCCCTCGGGGTCGCGCTGGCCCGGGGCGAGACGTTCGAGGCGTATCGGGCCACCCACAAGACGGTGGCCGAGGGCGCCAACGCCTCACGCGCGGCCGCGGCGCTCGGCGCGCGCCTGGGCGTGGAGCTCCCGATCACGGCCCAGGTGTGCGACGTGCTCTTCCAGGGCAAGCCGGTGCGCGACGGCGTCACCGAGCTCATGGCCCGCGAGCTCAAGCCGGAGCAATGGAGATGACAGCCCGCAGCGAACGTGCAGTGCAGGAGTTCTACTCGATCGGCGAGGTCTGCATTCTGACCGACCTGAAGCCTCACGTGCTCCGGTACTGGGAGAGCCAGTTCCGCTTTCTCAACCCGGCGAAGAACCGCTCCGGGAACCGGGTCTACAAGGCGAAGGAGGTCGAGCTCATCATGCTGGTGAAGCACCTCCTCTACACCGAGAAGTACACCATCGAGGGCGCCCGCCACCGGATCGACCAGTACCGCCGCACCGGCGAGCTCCGCCCCAGTGCGCGGCAGGCGTTCGAGGCGCAGCTGGTCCAGGAGGCGCGCGAGGAGCTGGAACGGGTGCTCGCGGTGCTGGAGGGGCGCCCGGTGATCGAGCCCGAGCCCGAACCGGCCGCCGCGCCCGCGGGGGCGGGAGCGGGCGCACGCGGAGGCGCGGCGGCCGGCGGGGGCGGTGACGCCCGGAGCGCGCGCGGCAAGCGGCGGGGCTAACCGCCGCTCCCCCTATTATTCTCCCCGATGCACATCCTCGTCTCCAACGACGACGGGATACTCGCGCCCGGCCTCGCGCTGCTCGCGGACGCCTGCCGAGCCGTCGGGAGCGTGACCGTGGTCGCGCCCGACCGGGAGCAGAGCGGCACGTCGCACTCGCTCACGCTGCACCGCCCGCTCCGTCCCGTGCGACGGCCCGACGGCGCCTATCAGGTGGACGGCACCCCCACCGACTGCGTGATGCTCGCGGTCGAGGCACTGATGCCCGAGCGGCCGGCCTTCGTGTTCTCGGGCGTCAACCACGGCCCGAACATGGGCGAGGACGTGCTGTACTCCGGAACGGTGGCGGCGGCGATGGAGGCGGTCATGCTGAAGGTGCCGGGCATCGCGATCTCCTTCGCCGGAAATCAGCTCGACACGCTCGCGACCTACGGCGAGCGGCTCGGCGATCTGGTACGGCGGATCACGGCCGCGCCCCACTATCCGCCCGACACGCTGCTCAACATCAACCTGCCGCGGGTGCCCGCGGACCAGGTGAAGGGCTTCAAGGTGACGAAGCTCGGCAGCCGTTTCTTCTCCGAGTCGCTCACGCGGATGAAGGACCCGTGGGGGAAGGAGATCTACTGGATCGGCGGGGGCACAATCACCTGGACGGGGGATCGGGACTCGGACCATCAGGCGGTGGCCGACGGGTACGTCTCGATCACCCCGCTCCACATGGACCTGACCAACTACTCGCTCTTCGAGACGGTGCGCGGATGGGGGCTCGAGGGCTAGGCCCGGGCGACAGCTTTGGCGGGTACCGGGCGCAGCTCGTGGACGCGCTGCGCGCCAAGGGAATTCGCGATTTGGCCGTGCTGCGGGCGGTGGGCGAGGTACCCCGGCACCTCTTCGTGCCGGAGGGCGTGCGCCACCGCGCGTACGACGACGTCGCGCTGCCCATCGGGAATGGCCAGACGATCTCGCAGCCGTTCGTGCAGGCACGCTACCTGGAGGCGATCGCGTTCACGGGCCACGAGCGGGTGCTGGAGATCGGCGCCGGGTCGGGGTACCAGACGGCGTTGCTCGCGGTGCTGGCGGAGGCGGTCTTCGCCGTCGAGCGCGTGCCCGCGCTGGCCGAGCGGGCCCGGGCGTCACTCGGGGCGGCGGGAATCCGGAACGTCACGGTGCTGGTGGGCGACGGAACGCTCGGCTGGCGGCCGTTCGCGCCGTATGACGCCATCCTGGTGGCGGCCGCCTCGCCGGCGGTGCCGCTGCCGCTGGTGGAGCAGCTCGCGCCGGGCGGCCGGATGGTGATTCCCGTGGGGGATCGCGGCAGCCAGACGCTCACGCTGGTGCACCGCGCCGAGAGCGGCATCACGACGACGACCATCGGCGACGCCCGCTTCGTTCCACTGCTCGGGCAGTTCGGCTTCGACACCTAACCGGCGACGCGATGCTCACCTCGTTCTTCCACTGGCTCGCGGACACCGTGCTCGCGCTCGGTTATCCCGGCATCATCATCCTGATGGCGATCGAGTCGTCGGTGCTTCCGCTGCCGAGCGAGCTGGTGATGCCGCCGGCGGGCTATTTGGCGGCGCAAGGCAAGATGAACGCGGTCGCGGCCGTGCTGTGCGGCACGATCGGCAGCGTGCTGGGGGCGCTCGTCAACTACGCCCTCGCGGTGTACGTCGGCGAGCCGGTGCTGCGGAAGTACGGGAAGTACGTGCTGGTCTCGGAGCGGTCGCTGGATCGCACCGAGCGGTTCTTCCGCCGCCACGGCGAGATCAGCACGCTTCTCGGCCGGCTGCTCCCGGTCATCCGCCACCTGATCTCGATTCCGGCCGGCATGTGCCGGATGAAGCTGGCACGGTTCGTCGGGTTCACCGCGTTGGGCGCCGGCGTGTGGTGCGGCGTGCTCACCTATCTCGGCTGGCTCATCGGGCAGCACGGAGAGGACGTGGAGCGGGCGATCGGGCCGTACGTGCACCAGACGCTGGTGCGGTACATCCTGCCCGCGGCGGCCGTGATCCTGGTGGCGTACGTGATCTGGCGCCGGCGCGCGCCCGGGGCGGAGAAGGCGTCGTGAGAACGCAGCGGTTCGTGGTTTCCGGGATGGTGCAGGGCGTGGGCTTCCGGTGGTTCGTGCTACGCCGGGCGCAGATGCTGCACCTCCGGGGCTACGCGCGTAACCTGCCGGACGGCAGCGTGGAGATCGTCGCCTCGGGAACGGCCGAGGCGCTGGCGGAGCTGGCGGACGCGCTGCGGCTGGGTCCGCCCCGCGCCCGGGTCGATGCGATCGAGACGACCGAGCTGGCCGACGGCCCCGTGCCCGCCGGCGGCTTCGACATCCGATGATGCGCACCCATTCCCCGCAGGGAGGCAAGGCGATGGCCGACCCACTCACCCGCGACGTGCTGCAAACGCTCCGACCGATTCCCGACTTTCCCAAGCCGGGAATCGTGTTCCAGGACATCACGCCGGTGCTGCAGGACGGGAAGCTGTTCCGGCGGGTTGCCGAGGCGATGGCGGCGCCCTTCGCGGACACGGGCGTCACGCACGTGCTCGGTATCGAGGCGCGTGGCTTCATCCTCGGCGGACCGGTGGCGACGGCGCTCGGGGCGGGGTTCGTGCCGGCGCGCAAGCCGGGCAAGCTGCCGTGGGAAAGCGTGCGGGAGTCGTACGAGCTGGAGTACGGCGCCGACGCGCTGGAGGCGCACCGTGACGCGTGGCCCCACGGCGCGCGGGTGCTGGTGGTCGACGACGTACTCGCGACCGGCGGCACGGCGCGCGCCGCGGGCCAGCTCGCCCGCTCGCTCGGCGCGGAGCTCGCGGGCTGGACGTTCCTGCTCGAGATCGCCGCGCTCGGGGGCCGGGCCAGGCTCGCGGGCGCTCCGTGCCACGTCCTCACGCCGGTCTAGCCACGGGCGCGCCGCAGGCGGCGCGGCGGGACAGATTGGCCTCTCGTGCTGCGGCGGGTTGCAGGGCTGGCGTGCGTGAGAGGCCCCGCGTATATAGGGTCACTCCCATCCGAACCGGTTTCATGCACCCCCGCCGGTCTCGAATCCCGAACCATTGCGTTCGCACGGCCGCACGCAGGCCGCGGCGGACGACGCCGGCTGCGGATCGGCCGCGGTCCGCACCGCAGACGCGCGGCCGCGCCTTACCGCAACACGCGAGACACAGCTCCGGAGACAACGAATGATATCCATGACGCACACCGCGAGACTGACGCTCGCAGCGGCCGCCCTCACCTTCGCAGCGACACCGGCACGGGCCCAGACCAACTTCGAGGGGGTCGTCACGTTCC
>DASSOD010000056.1:0-11166 GCA_035700905.1 Gemmatimonadales bacterium
TACCGCCGCGACGGCTTCGGCGAATGCCGCGGGATCGTCCCGGATCAGGATGTTCGCGCCGTCCGTCGCTGCCAGACCCTCACAGCCGATCGACGTGCTCACGACCGCCTTCCCCATCGCCCACGCGTCGAGAATCTTGACCCGCGTGCCGCCACCGACGCGCAACGGCACCACGTAGCAGCCGGCGCGCTGCACGTGCCGACGGATGTCCTCCACGTAGCCGGTCAGCTCGATTCCGAGTTCACCGAACGAGCGCCGCTCAGCCGGCGTGGATCGGCCGACCCAGCGGACCCGGGGCCGAATCCCGAGCGCGTGAATGCGCGGCAGCACCTCGCGCGCGAAGTACTCCAGGGCATCGCGGTTCGGGAACCACGTGGTGCCCCCGACGAAGACGATCTCCATTCCGTCCGGCTCCGCGTCGGACGGCCGGAAAAACTCGGTGTCGACGCCGTTGGGCACGACCGTGAACTTCGCAGCCGGCGCGAGCTGGGCAAGCGCCTCAGCATCCGTCTCGGACACCGTCACGTTGAGCGTGACTCGCGGGCACCACAATCGCTCCTCACGCTCCATGAGCCTCGCTTGGTGGCGCACGTAGGCGCGTCGCCACGCCGCTCTTTCCACGGCCGCCCTTCGGGTGAGCAACACGGACTGTGCGTCATGATGCACGCACACAAGCGGCAGCCTGCGGACGCGTGGGAAGTAGGCAGACAGGTCGAGGCTATCCGCGTGCACGAGGTCGATCGCTTCGCCCGCGAGCACGGTTGCGAGACGATGGGCGTAGGCTGCGGAGTGGTACGCGAACACGGTATACGCCCGGCGCGTGGCGGTGCTCCGGGCGTGATCCCATACCAGCCGCGCTCGGTTGTGCTCCTGCGGGATCGGAAACACCTCAACCGACGCGATGCTGCTGAGACCGCGGATACTGTCGTCCAGCGTCAGCCCTGATGCACGCGCCTTTCTGCGGTAGAAGCAGAGCGCGCGGATGTCGAAGGCGCGCGCGAGCTGCCGCATGATGTTGTAGGTGCGGATGTGAACGCCCCCGTCGGGGGGATAGGGGAGCGTTTGCGAGAGGAACAGGAGCTTGGGGCGCCTGGTCACGCGCGAATCATCGCTGGCCGCCCGACGCGACGTCGAGGTGCGGCGCCATCTCCCGCGACCCCGACGTGTCGTACCGCGCCACCCCGAACACCCCTGCCAGACTGATCGCCGGCCTCCCCGGCCGCAGCACCTTCTGCAGCCCCGTGGCGAGCCAGGAGAGCGGGTAGAGCACGGGCGTCGGGAGCCACGCCACCCGGAGCCCCGGATTGGCCTGGCGCAACCGCCCCACCAGCTCCCGCTTGGTCGGGAGCTCCGGCGCGAGGAGGTTCACCACCGCCGGCGCATCCTCGAAGTGCTCCGCCATCCAGGCCAGCGCCTCCGCCGTGAACCCGAGCTCCACCACCCCAAGCCGGTCCCGGCCGGAGCCCACCGCGACGAAGAGCGGGCCCACCCGCTTCCCGAGCCGGCCCGGCGGATCGAAGTCGGCGTAGTCCACGATCGCTCCCGGGCGCGCGACCTTCACCTCGACCCCGAGCTCCCGCCCGAGGCCCAGCGCGAGCCGCTCCGATTCCAGCTTGCCCCAGACATAGGGGCCGGCCGCGCGGCTGTCGGCCGCGAGCGGCGTGTCGTCGCGGATCACCCGCGCCCGCGCCACCACGGCCAGGCTGCTCACGTGGATCACGCGCCTGATCCCCGCCGCCGCCGCCGCCCGCATCACGTGCTCGGTGGCATCGATCGAATTGCGCTGGTGCTCCTCCCATCCACCAGCGGTCTCGGCCGCCGCGTGAATCAGCACGTCCGCGCCTTGGAGCGCCGCCGCCGGGACCCCCGCGCCCAGGTCGGCGACCTCATACGCCACCCCGGGAACCCGCTCCCATGCCGCCGGAGCGCGCCGGGCCAACACCCGCGTCGCATGCCCCCGGCCGACCAGCGTCCGCGCGAGCGCCCTGCCCAGGAACCCGGTACCGCCCGTGAGCACCACGCTCGGCTCGCGGCGGGCCGGGCGCGCCGCCGCGATCTCCGGCGCGGGCGCCGCATCCGCGGCCGCGAGCGCGCGCGCCACGCGCTCACAGATTCGCACCGTCTCGCGGATGCTCTCGCCGCTCACCGGCGAGGGCGCGTCGGTGCGGATCGCGGCGTAGAAGGCCTCGAACAGCTCCGCAAGCCCGGGGTAGCTCCGCTGGCGCTTGAGAAAGCGCGCGCCCAGCGCCGCCGTGGTCCCGCCGAGGAGCTGCGCCGCCGTGCTGTAGGGGGCCACCAGCTTGTCGATCCCCGATGTGCCCGGTCCGAAGAGCTGCTGCGTCGTGCCCCGGACGAAGTCGGCGTACACCGACCCGTTCGTGCCGACGAGCCGCACGTAACTCTCGATCGGCCGCCCCTCCAGCGTGACCACGAGGTGCCCCGTGGTGGTGCCGGCGCGGACCAGCGCGTGCACCGTGCCGGCGGCGCCGAGCTCGAGCGCCATGAGCTCGGGACGGGCCTCCTGGCCCCCGCCGCCCAGGAAGTGGAGCAGCAGATAAACCGGATGCGGAAGGATGTCGAGCAGCTGGAGGTCGGCCCTGAGCGGCGCCCGCCCGCCCGGCGCGCGCCGCACCGTGCGGAACGAGAAATAGCTCTCGACGTGCACCAGCCGGCCGAGCATCGGCGCCACCGCCGCGGCGCGGCGCGCCGGCGCCTCGTAGAGGAGCTGGTGACCGGCACAGATCTTGACCCCGCGCTCCGCCGCCCGCGCCAGGAGCGAGTCCGCGTCCGCGCTGGATTCGGCGAACGGCTTCTCGACGTAGACGTGGCACCCGGCGGCGATCGCCTCCAGCGCTCCGGCAACGTGCGCGGCCGGCGGCGTGCAGACGTGCACCACGTCCACCTCGGACTCCGCGAGCAGCCGCCCGAGCGAGTCATACCCAGCCGCTCCCGGGGCGGCGGCCAACGCGGCGTCACGCGCTCCCGGGGCGGGATCCGCAATCGCCACGAGCCGGGCCCCGGCCATCCGCGCGATCGCGCGGGCATGGTGCTGCGCCATCTTGCCCGCGCCCGCGAGGCCGATGCGCAATGGCTCGCTCGGAGCCTTCGTCGCCTGCCTGGGTGTGTCGCGTGGGGTTGAGACGGGAGAGAAAGTCGTCATAGTTTCGGGTTCGGGCTGCCCGGCTCCAGCAAGTTACACGCCGAGATGCCAACGCCTGCACGTGCGCATATGGGGCGCGCTCGACGCGAGTGTCGCGCCGTCGCGTCAGGTGTGGACCGCAACCCTCAGGACCCCGACCGGATGAACCTCAAGGCCTTGGTCGAGCGCGGGCTGGTCCGAAGCGGTGCGGCCGCGGCCACCCGCGCGACCGTGCGGGGGCGGGCGCTCATCCTGGCGTACCATAACATCTTACCGGATGGCGAGCGACCGGTCGGCGAGGCCTCGCTGCACCTTCCCCGGCGCGCTTTCGCCGACCAGCTCGACGCCCTCGCCGAGCACTGCCAGGTGGTTCCGCTCGCGCACGCGCTCGAGCCCCCGCCGAGCGTCGGGGAGCGCCAGGGACGGCCCCGAGTCGCGATCACCTTCGACGATGCCTATCTGGGTGCCGTACAGGCGGGCGTTGACGAGCTCCGCCGGCGCGGCTTGCCGGGCACCATCTTCGTGACGCCTGGCATGCTCGGAGGCCGATCCTTCTGGTGGGATGCGCTCGCCGGCCCCGCCGGGACCATTCCTGAAGCGGTGCGCACGCACGCCCTGGAGCAGTGCCGGGGCGAAGACGAGGCCGTCCGGCGCTGGGCGGGGGCGGCCGGTCTCGCGCTTGCCGAGCCCCCCGCCGCGCTTCGCACCGCCTCGGAGGAGGCGCTGCTTGCGGCCGCTCGGGGCGCATCCGTCACGCTCGGCGTTCACACCTGGTCGCATCCCAATCTCATCCGACTCTCGCCGACCGAACTGGTCTCCGAGCTTCGCCGGCCGCTGGACTGGCTCCGCCAGCGGTTTGCCGCCACGCTCGCGTGGGTAGCATACCCCTACGGCCTATGGTCTCCCGGCGTAGCGGCGGCCCTGGGCGAGGCCGGGCTCGAGGCCGGTCTCCGCGTGAGCGGCGGTTGGATTCCGCGGCGCGGGGTGGATCGGGCGGCGATCCCGCGGAGCAACGTGCCCGCCGGGCTTTCGCTGGACGGCTTCCGCCTGCGCCTCGCCGGCATTCGCGCCCGCTGATGGCGCTCGTCCTCGTCACGGATGGCGAGCAGCGCTCCGCGCTCGCGGTGGTGCGCTCGCTGGGCCGCGCCGGGCACCGCGTGCTCGTGGTGTCGTCCTCCGGGCGCTCGGTCGCGGGCGCGTCGCGCTACGCCGCAGCCGAGGAACGGGTTCCCGACCCGCTCGCCGATCCTGCCGGCTTTGCCGATGAGGTCGCGCGACTGGTCCACGCGCGCGGGGTGCAGGTGCTGGTGCCGATCGGCGAGGCGGCGCTGCTCGCAGTGCTCCCGTGC
Source organism: Gemmatimonadales bacterium (assembly GCA_035700905.1). Taxonomy (GTDB): domain Bacteria; phylum Gemmatimonadota; class Gemmatimonadetes; order Gemmatimonadales; family GWC2-71-9; genus DASQPE01. The sequence goes on from DASSOD010000056.1 coordinate 4,489, forward strand.
CGCGCCCGGCTCGGGCCCTGCGTGATGCCGTTTGCGGACGTCGAACGGTTCCGCGCGGTCTCCGACAAGGTGCGTCTCCTCGAGGCGGCCGCCGCGTCCGGGATCGCCGTGCCGGAGCAGCGAGTCGTCGCGTCGGCGGCGGACGCCGGGCGCGGCGGTCTCGCCGGCCTCGGCTACCCCGTCGTGGTCAAACCCGGCCGGTCGGTGGCCGATGCCGCCGCCGGCGGCCGCCGAAAATTCGGCGTGCGTCACGCCGCCTCGGCCGCGGAGCTTGGCGCCGTGCTCGCGGACCTGCCGGACGCCGCGTTTCCGGCGATGATCCAGCAGCGCGTCGTGGGGCCGGGCGTGGGTATCTTCCTGCTGCTCTGGGACGGCGAGCCCGCTGCCGTCTTCGCCCACCGGCGGATCCGCGAGAAGCCGCCGTCCGGCGGCGTGAGCGTTTACCGCGAGAGCATCCCCGCCGATCCCGATCTGGTCCGTCGCTCCTCGGATCTCCTCCAGCGATTCGGGTGGGAGGGCGTGGCCATGGTCGAGTACAAGCTCGAGGAGAAGACCGGGATTCCGTACCTCATGGAGATCAACGGCCGATTCTGGGGCTCCTTGCAGCTCGCGCTGGATGCCGGTGTAGACTTTCCCGCCTTGCTGGTGGCGCACGCGCTGGGGGATCATCCGGCGCCGGTGCGCGCGTACCGCACGGGCGTGCGGAGCCGGTGGTGGCTTGGCGACCTGGACCATCTGCTGGCGCGACTCCGTCGCTCCCCGGGCGCACTGGCGCTTCCGCCCGGCGCGCCGGGCCGGCTGCGCGCGCTGCTCGAGTTTCTCGTGCTGTGGCGGCCCGGCGATCGGGGCGAGGTGTTCCGGTGGAGCGATCCGCGCCCCGGCATCCGGGAGCTCGGAGAGTGGCTGCGTGGCCGCTGAGCCCGTGGCCGAGTCGCGGGTGAGCGCCCGGGGGGCCTCCGCGTCCGCCTGGGCGGACGTCGGCGACAGCGCGGTGGAACGGCTCATCACCGCGGCCCGGCGCGAGGGATGGGATCGCGCGCTCGACGCGCACGCCGCGACCGCCCCCTTCTTCGTCGCCCGGCTCCGTAACCTGGCCCTGGGCAACTGGCACGTGCTCCTCACCCTGCCGCATCAGGCGCGAGCGCTCGACGTGGGCTGCGGATTCGGCGCGCTCGCGGCCGGGCTCGCCCTCTCGTACCGCCGCGCCCTCGGCATCGAGATGCTGCCGGAGCGCCTCCGCTTCGCCGCGCTTCGGGAGCCGCGCGGCGCGATCGGGCTGGTGCGGGGAAGCGGGCACGACCTGCCCTTCGCGCCCGCGATGGCCGACCTCGTCACGATGAACGGCGTGCTCGAGTGGGCGGCGTACTACGTGCCCGGCGACCCGCGCGCGCTCCAGCTCCGCATGCTTGGCGAGGCGCGGCGCCTCCTCGTACCCTCCGGCGTGCTCGCCGTCGCCATCGAGAACCGCTACGCGCTGGAGACGCTGATGGCGACGCGGGACACGCATACCGGGCTCCACTTCGTGCCCGCGCTGCCTAGACGCCTCGCCAACCTGGTCTCGCGTTGGCGCAAGGGCGAGGAATTCCGGACATACCTGTACGGCCTGCGGGAGTACCACGCGCTGCTGAGGGACGCCGGCTTCACCCGCACCCGCGTGCTCGACCTCGCCCCGAGCTACAATGACTACGATTTCGTGATCGCGCCCGAGGACGGGGCCACCTATCGGCTGCTCTGGCGTAACGGCTGGATGCGGAGCTTCGCCCCGGGGACGGGGGCAGTGCGCGGCAGGCTCGCCCGGCATCGCGCCGAGCGACTGGGCGGGGTGGCCTACGCGTACCTGGCCCTGGGTGGAACGGACGCGACGGCGCTCGATCCGGGGCACCCGCTCTGGGCCGCGGTGGCGCCGCTCGGCGCGGCGCCGGGCGGGGCGCGGTTCGGCGCGGCGCTCTCCTGCCCCGGAGCGATGGCCGTCGTGACGCACGAGGGCGGCGCGGTCTCGGGGCTCGTGGTCCTGGCCCGCCCGGTGCTCGACGCTTCGCCGCTCGCGGTGCTCCGTTCCCGCGCGCTGGCCGATCATCTCGACGGCCGGCTCGAACCGCTGGGCGAGACCGACTTCGCCGACTACCGCGTGGCGGCCTTTCGGGTGAGGGCCGGCAGGTGACCCTCGCGCCGGGACGCCCCTACCGCGTGGCCTTGATGCTGGAGACCGACGGTCCGGGCGGAGCGGAGGTGGTGGTGCAGCAGCTCGCCGAGGAGCTCCGGCGCAGGGGCAACGAGGTGGTGCCGGTCGGACCGGCCAAGGGGTTCGGCTGGCTTAGCGCGCGGCTCAAGGCCGCTGGATTCGAGCCGGAGACCTTCACCCTGCGCCGTGCGCTGGACTGGGCCTGCGTGCGCGGCCTGCGCGAGGTGTTCGCGCGGCGGAAGGTGGACGTGGTGCACAGCCACGAGTTCACCATGTGCGTCTACGGCGCGCTGGCCGCGAGGCTTCACGGACTCCCGCACGTTACCACCATGCACGGCAACCAGACGATGACCCGCGCGCTCCGGCGCCGGGTGGCGCTTCGCTGGGCGTTCCGCAACAGCCGGGCGGCGGCGGTCTCGCAGGCGACCAAGCGTCAGCTCGACGCGGATCTGGGGCTCGCGCCCGGCGCGCTCAGCGTGGTGCACAACGGGATTCCCGAGCGCCCCGGTGATCCCGCTCCGATCCGGCGCGAGCTGGGCGTGCAGCCGGGCGAGCTCCTCATCGCGGCGGTCGGCAACCTCGATCCCCGGAAGGCGCACATCAACCTGCTGCGCGCGCTCGAGCTGCTCGGGCGAGCGGGGCTCCCGAGGTGTTGGCGCGTGGCCATCGCCGGGGGCCGCGGCGGCCCCGAGCGGGAGCCGCTCGAGGCCTTCGCGCGCGAGCACGGCTTCGCCGAGCGGCTGCACATCCTGCTCGAGCGGAGCGACATTCCCAACCTGCTCGCGGCGGCGGACGTGTTCTGCATGCCCTCGCTGTGGGAGGGGCTCCCGCTCGCGGTGCTCGAGGCCATGTTCGCCGGGAAGCCGATCATCGCCTCGGGGGTGTCCGGCATTCCGGAGGCGATCACGTCCGGCACGCACGGCCTCCTGACGCCGCCCGGCGACATCGGGGCGCTCGCCGACGCGCTGCGGTCGGTACTGGGGTCGGCCGAGCTCCGCGCGCGGCTTGGCGCCGCGGCGCGGGCCCGCGCGAAGGCCGAGTTCGCGATCGGGGTGATGGCGGATCGCTACGAGCGGCTCTACTTCGAGCGGGCAGCCGCGGGATGATCGCGTGAGCCGCGTCTCGGTCGTGATCCCGTGCCACAACGGGGCGAAGTACCTGCCGCAGGCGCTCGAGTCGGTGCGCGCGCAGACGCGGCCGGTGGACGAGGTGATCGTAGTGGACGACCAGTCCACGGATGAGTCGGCCGCGATCGCGCGGTGCTTCGGCGCGACGGTACTCTCCACCGATCGGAACCTGGGGCCGTCGGGCGCGCGGTGCGCCGGCATCGCCGCCTCCACGGGCGACGTCCTCGCCTTTCTCGATGCCGACGACTATTGGGAGCCTGATCACATCGAGCGGGTCGTCGGGCTGCTCGACCGCCACCCGGAGATCGCGCTCGCGTTCTCGCGGGAGCGGCGCATCGGGGAGTGGAGCGGCGAGCACCCGAAGGTGCTTCCGGAAGACCGGCCGGTGGATGCGTTCTGGACGCTGCTGCGCCAGAACATCATCCCCCAGATGGGTGTGGCGGTCCGGCGCGCGCAGCTCGAGGAGGTCGGAGGGTACGACCCCGCGCTCCGCTACTCCGAGGACTACGACCTCTGGCTTCGGCTGGCGCGGCGGCATCCGATCGCCTGCACCCATGCCATCACCTGCAACCATCGCGGGCACCCGGCGCAGGCGAGCCGCAACGACACGCGACTTGAGCGGAGTGCGGCCGAGGTGCGCCGGCGGGCGTGGGTGTCCGCCCGCGGCACCGAGCCGGCCGAGTTCGTGAACCGGCTGGAGAACGAGCTGCGCCGCGCCTGGGAGCGTCAGCTGCGGGCTGCCTGGCGCAGTCGAGACGCGCGCCGCTTCGAGACCGTTCTCGGACTTCAGGATTGCGTCCCGGGCTCCGCCGCCATCCACCGCAAATGGACGCGGCGGGCACGGCGCTGGTGGCGCGGCTACGTGCTGGCGGGGCGGCTCTGGGATGGGCTTCCCGACTGGGTCAAGCGGGCCTTGAGCGCTCCGCGTCGAGCGTTCCTCGGCGCGTCGTGAGCTTGGCCGCGAGCTTTCGGGCGGAGCCGAGCGGGCCCAAGTCCCAGGCGCGCAGGGGCAGCTCGGGAATCCACGCGCGGCGCGCGTAGTAGCGGCGCACCCGGTCGGGGGCATCGGGCACGAGCTCGGCGAAGCCGAGCGTGAAGCGCAGGGCATCCATCTCGCGCTTCTCCCACCGGCCGGCGAGATCGCGCTCCCAGATCCACCGCATGCGTTCCTCCATCTCCCGCGCCAACGCCTCGTTGCCCTCGGCCCGCACCGCGTCCCGCAGGCGCAGCCGCGCCCGATAGGTGTTCCGGTACTGGTCCGCCGGGTTGCGGCTCAACTGGCTGGCGTGCCACCGGTAGTTGCTCGTCACCTCGTGGGTGCACACGAAGGGATACGTCCGCGAAAGCCGCATCCAGAGCTCGTAGTCATTGGCGCTCCGCTGCTGCTCGTCGTATCCGCCGATCCGGAGAAGCGCCTCGCGGCGCGTGACGGCGCTCATCTGGCCCGCCGGAGTGCGCCAAAAGCACTCCCAGAACACGCGCCTGGGCTGGCCCGCCTCGAAGCGGGGGACGAGCTGGCCCCGGAGCGCCCCGACGAACCGCACGGTGCTGAACGCGGCGGCTGCCTCGGGGTGGCGCTCCAGCAGGCCTGCGACGATCTCGAGGTGATTGGGCTCCCAGTAGTCGTCGGCATCGAGCCATGCGATCAGCTCGCACGAGGCTTCCTGGATGCAGCGGTTCCGTGCGACCGCATTCCCGGAGTTCGTCGGCAGCCGGACGTACCGCACGGGATACCGCCGCGCCACCGCGCCCGAGCGGTCCGTGGAGCCGTCGTCCACAACCACGATCTCCCTGGCGGGGCGGGTCTGTCGCAGGACCGACTCGATCGCCTCTCCGAGATACGGGGCGGCGTTGTAGCAGGGTATGACGGCGCTGATCTCGCTCACCGCGCCATCGCGGCCGGCGCAGGCAACCGCGGCACCGCCGCTCCCCGGAGCGCGCGCACCAGCGCCTCGACGTGCGCCTCGGCGGAGTGGTACCGTTGGGCATGGCTGCGACACGCGTCGGCCCACTCCGCCCGTGCCGCGTCGTTCGTGGCGAGCCGTACGATGGCGCGGCGGAGGCCTTCGATGTCACCCTCGGCGACGAGGTAGCCCTCGGCGGCCGCAGTGGGCGGCAGCGTTTCGGGGATCCCGGCGTGGAGCGTCGAGATCACCGGCAATCCCATCGTTTGCGCCTCCAGGATCGACACGGGACTCCCTTCGGTGTCGCCCGAGGGAGCCGTCTTGCTCGCCAACACGAAGATGCGCCCGGCCGCGATCGCCTCGAGCGTCTCCGGCCGCGCCAGCGCACCGCTCAGGTCCACGAGCTCCTCCACACCCAGCTCCGACGTCAGGCGCTTCAGGTCCCCCTCGAGGGGCCCATCCCCCACGATCCGGTAGCGCCACCGGCCCCCGAGCTCCGGCTGCGCGCGGGCGAATGCGGTGAGAGAGTCCGCCAGCCCCTTCTTCTCCACCAGTCGAGCGATCGTGAGCATCGTCGGCGGCCCCGCATCCCCGCGGAGCGCCTGCCGGGCCAGCTCCGGCGTGACGCCGTACGGGACGAGCTTCACCTGCGCGCGGTCGAACCCCGCCGTGACGAGCTTGCCGCGCATGAACTCGCTCTGGGTGAGCGCCGTCGCGCCGGACGCCGCGAGCGTCCGGTAATAATCCGGCCGGGAGCGGAGCACCTCGGTGGCGTCGTACCCGTGGAAGTAGACGGCGTACGGCCGCTCCGCCAGGCCCGCGGCCGCGAGCCACGCGACGCCCGTCGGCCCGAAGTGCGCGAGGACGCAGTCGGCCTCCCGGAGCTCGGGCCGCATCGCTCGGGTGAGCGTCTCCGCGGCGGAGCCGCCCGCGACCCGCGCCCACCGGCGCGCGGCGCCCGCGAGGCGCAACGTGCTCGCCGGTGCGCCGGCGGCGGCGGCGAGCTTGGCTGCGTGGCTGTGCCAGAGGGGCACTATGGTCGCCGGATGCGTGGCGAGGCTGCTTCCGGGGAGGTTGCCGCGCTTGTGTGCGATGACGCTGACGTCGTGCCCCGCCGACCGGAGCCACTGGATCGGCTCGGAGATGAACGTCTCGGTGATGGACGGGTACTCCGTCGCGAGCACGCAGATGCGCATCGGCGCGTCGGCTCAGGCCTCGCGGGCGAGCAGCGGGGCCGCCGCGGGCGTCCGCAGCCGCATGGACGGGTTCATCTGGACGGTGCCGTTGAAGTCGGCGCCGGGGTCCACCTGCAGGTAGGTGCTCGGGCCGTTCACCGCGGTCGTGCCGCGCGCGCGGTCCCAGAGTCGGGTCTCCACCCCGTAGATGCCCGGCGGCACGTTGAGCTGCAGCTCCACCGCGATCTCGAACGGACCGGTGGCTGGGAGGGCCAAGTCGAGGCGCGCGG
>DASSOD010000057.1:0-2902 GCA_035700905.1 Gemmatimonadales bacterium
GCTCGATCGTGGCGCTCTCGAGCGCGTCCTTCGCGCTCCTGGTCGTGCCCCTTGCCGAGCAGGCGACCCGCATCACCACCGACCTCACCCTGCTCGAGCTCTCCGATCTGGGACGGCCGCTGCTCCAGCGGCTCGCGCTCGAGGCGCCGGGCACCTGGGCGCACAGCGTGGCCATGGCGAATCTCTGCGAGGCGGCGTGCAGCGCGATCGGCGCGAACGGGCTGCTCGCGCGGGTCGGCTGCTACTATCACGACATCGGGAAGCTCCGGAGCCCGCAGTACTTCGTGGAGAACCAGACGCCGGGCAACAACCCCCACGACGCGCTCACGCCCGAGGAATCGGCCCGGATCATTCGCGACCACGTGGCCTACGGGCTCGAGCTGGCCGAGGAGGCCGGGCTCCCCAAGGTGGTCCGCGCCTTCATCCCGGAGCACCACGGCACGACCGAGATCAACTACTTCCTGCACCGGGCCCGGCGGCGGTCGCCCGGCACCGAGGTGGACGTGCGCGACTTCCGCTACCCCGGCCCGCGGCCGCAGTCGGTGGAGACGGCGGTGGCGATGCTGGCCGACTCGTCGGAGGCCGCGGTGCGGGTGCTGGACGACCCCACGCCGGAGATGGTGCGTCGGGCGATCGAGCACCTGGTGGAGCAGAAGCTCACCTCGCGGCAGCTGGAGGACGCGCCGATCACGCTGCGCGACCTCGACCGGATCAAGGACGAGTTCTGCCGCACGATGGCGGGGATGTACCACAACCGAATCGGCTATCCGCGTGCGAGCGGCGGCATCGAGCCGGAGTTCCTCCCGGCCGAGCGCACCTGACGTGACGGTGCAGGGGCGCCGGCTTCCGCTTCCGGCCGCGGCGGTGCGCCGCGCGGTCCGCGCGGTGCTCGCGGGCGAGCGCCGCCGCGCGAGCGTGTCCGTCACCTTCCTCGGCCGCGACCGGATGCGCCGCCTGAACGCGCGGTACACCGGCCGCGACCGCCCCACCGACGTGCTCTCGTTTGCCCTCCGGCCGCCCGGCGGTCCGCTCGTGGGCGACATCTACCTCTGCCCCGCGGTGGCCCGCCAGGAGGCCCGCGCGCGCGGCATTCCGCTCCGCGAGGAGCTGATCCGGCTGGTGGTGCACGGGACGTTGCACGCGCTCGGGCACGATCACCCGGAGGGGCGCGGTCGGACGCGCTCGCCCATGTGGCGCCGGCAGGAGCGGTACGTGGAGGCGCTCGCATGATCGCGATGTTGCAGCTCTTCTTCGGCCCGCTCATCCTCACGGCCCTCACCCTCTGGTCGGCGTGGTTCGCCCTCGCCGCCGAGGCCGACGCGGACCTGCCGCGCTCCATCGGCGGGCAGCTTCGCCTGGAGGGAGGGCCCGTCGCGATCTCCCGCCAGCTCCACGTGGCCCATCTCGGGCTGCTGGTGCTGGCGGGCGCGGCGGCCGGCGCGACCAGCGCGTGGTGGGTCTGGCCCCCCGTGCCCGGCGTCAGCCGGCTGCTGCTCGCGGTGATGCTGGTCTGGGTGGTGGGCGATCTCCTGCCGCGGGTCGTCGCGGCCGTGGCGCCGGAGCTCGCCGCGCCGATCCGCCGCGCCGCCGTGCCCACCCTCTCGCCCTTCCGGCCGCTGCTCCGGCTCGTCGCCTGGGCCGACCGCCGGATGCGCCGCCCGCGGCACGACGCGGCGCAGCGCAACCTCGGCCACGCGCAGCGCGACATGCTGCTCGGCGTGTTCTCGCTGGCGGACACCACCGTATCCGAGGTGATGACGCCCCGGATCGACATCGTGGCCGTGGATCTCGCCGCCGAGCGCGAGGAGGTCGTGCGGATCCTCCGGCGGAGCGAGCACGCCCGGCTCCTGGTGTACGACGGCCAGCCTGACGCCGTGGCCGGCGTGATCTACGCCAAGGACATGCTCGCGAGCCTTCCGGACGACGGCACCTCGTGGCAGGCGCTGGTGCGGCCCGCCGCGTTCGTGCCCGAGGCGAAGACCCTGGACCATCAGCTCCGCGACTTCCAGCGCGGCCCGAGCCATCTCGCCGTGGTGGTGGACGAGTTCGGCGGCACCGCGGGGATCGTGACGCTGGAGGACATCCTGGAGCAGATCGTCGGCGAGATCCGCGACGAGTACGACACCGACGAGGTGGCGCCGATCCAGGAGCTGGGCGACGACCAGTTCCGCGTGCAGGGCGGCGTGGCGCTCACCGAGCTCGAGGCGGTGCTTGGCCATCGGTTCGAGCGCGAGGACGTGAGCACCGTGGGCGGGCTCGTGCTGGCGGAGTTCGGTCGGGTGCCGCGCACCGGCGAGACGCTGGAGCTCGACGGCTTCCAGCTGGTGGTGGAGCAGGTGGTGCGGCGGCGGGTGAAGCGGGTCGCGGTCCGGCGCGCGCCGGTACAGGTCGGCACCAACGGCGAGGGCGGCCGATGATCTGGCTCGCCGTGCTCGCCGGTGTCGTGCTCACGGTGTTCGGCGCCACCGCCGGCGGCGCGCTCATCGTGCTGAGCCGCCGCGAGCTCACCCGCGTGGTGAGCCGCCGGCTGCGGGGCGCCTCGCCCTCGATGGCCTCGCTGGGCGAAATCGACTTCTACCTCACCGCGGCCTCCGCCACCACCTCCCTCGGCGTGCTCCTCCTCGGCGCCGTGGTGCCGGCGCTGGTCGCGGGGCGGGGCGCCGCGCGGTCGCTCCTCGTGCTGGTGCTCGTCGCGGTGCCCTTCGTGCTCTTCAGCGGGTACCTCGTCCCCCGCTGGCTCACCCAGTCGCTGCCGGGCGGCATCGTGGACCGGCTGGTGCCGCCGCTCCGCCGCTGGGCCAGCGTGCTGCGCGTGGTGCTTCCCGCGCGGGCCGCGGCCAGGCCGCACGACCTCCGCTCCATCTGGCGCGAGGGCGCGGCCGTCGGCCTCGGCACCGACGAG
>DASSOD010000058.1:0-3145 GCA_035700905.1 Gemmatimonadales bacterium
GGCGACAACCTGCGCGCCATCGAGCGCATCATTGCGGCCGTCGGCGGCCGCCTGCGCGTGCAGCTCGGCGGCGGCCTGCGGTCGCTCCAGAGGATCGAGGAGGGGCTCGCGCTGGGCGCGGCGCGGGTCGTCGTCGGCACGGCGGCGGTGAAGGATCCCGGCCTGCTTCCCGAGGCCGTGCGCCGCGTGGGCGCCGGCCGGCTCGCGGCGGGCGTGGACGCGCGCGACGGGGTGGTGGCGGTGCGCGGCTGGCGCGAGAGCGGCGGCGAGCGCGTCGAGGCGCTCGCGCCTCGCATCCTCGAGAGTGGCATCCGCACGATCGTCTACACCGACATCAGTCGCGACGGCATGCTCGCCGGTCCCGATCTGCGGGGGGCGCTCGCCATCCGGGCCCTGGGCGCGGACGTGGTGGTAAGCGGGGGCGTCTCCAGCCTCGGCGATCTGCGCGCCGTGCGCGACGCGGGGCTCGCCGGCGCGATCGTGGGCCGGGCGCTCTACGAGGGCCGCTTCGATGCGGCGGACGCGTTGGCCGTGGCCGCGGCACGGAGCTGAGCGCGTCGGATGACTCCGCTTCGCGTACTTCTGGTAGTGCTCGCCGCCGCGGCAGTCGCAGCATTCACCTACGTCTATCTCGAGCGGTCCGGACGCCGCGGCCTCGTGCCGCTCGGGTTCCGCACCGTGGCCTGGGCGGCACTCGGACTCCTGGTGCTCAACCTCGGGTGCCCTGCGGCGGGGCCGGTGCGCCGCCCCCTGGTGCTGCTCGACGGGTCCCTGAGCCTCACGGGGCCGGGCGGCCGCTGGCCGGAGGCGCGCCGGGCGGCGGCGCAGCTCGGCGACGTACGGGTCTTCGGAGACGAGCGGCCGGGGTCGGACACCCTGCCGGACCGCGGCCGATCCCTGCTCGGCCCCGCGCTCGCGGCGGCGTCCGCCGGCGAGCGTCCGGTCATCGTGGTAACGGACGGCGAGATAGACGACGCGCCGGACCTGCCCCCCGACCTGCTCGCCCGCGCAGGGGTGCGGCTCTATTCCCGCAACCCCGTGGCCGACGTCGCCATCACGTCCGTCACCGGGCCCGCGCGGGTCACGAGCGGCGACTCGCTCGCGCTCGAGGCGGAGGTCGCGGCGACCGGCGGCCCTGCGCCCGATAGCGTCGTGGTGGTGGTCACCGCGGGGCAGGCGCGTCTCGCTCGTCGTGTCGTGCCGCTGGGGCAAACCTCGGCGGCGCGCGTGCGGCTCCGGTTCTCGTCGGGGCCGCTCTCCCCCGGCGACCACCTGCTCCACGTCGCGCTTGCCGACCAGCACGACGCGGAGCCGCGCACGGACACGCGGCTCCACCTCGTGACCGTCGTGCCCACGCCCGGGGTCGTGCTCCTGGCGGGCCCCGCGGATTGGGACGCGCGATCTCTCTACCGTACGCTCCGCGAGGTCGCGCAATTGCCGGTTCGGGGGTATCTCCGGCTGGAGCAGGATCGGTGGCGCTCGTTTCAGGAATTGGCGCCGGTCGCCGGCGAGCAGGTGCGCCAGGCGGCCCGCCGGGCGGATCTCCTCATCCTGAAGGGCGGCGTCGCCGCGTTCGCCGGAGGGACACAGGCCCGCGGCATCTGGTCCTGGCCCAGTGGCGAATCGGGCGAGCCGCCGGTACCGGGGGACTGGTACCTCGCGCCCACCGGAGCGTCACCCCTGGCCGCCGCGTTGGCGGGGGTACCGGTGGATTCATTCCCGCCGGCCATTCAGGTGGCGCCGTTCCGTCCGGCGGAGGGAGACTGGGTGGCGCTCACCGCCCAGAACGGACGCCGGGGCCCCAAGTTGCCCGTGGCGGTGGGCCGCGACGAAGGGCGGGTCCGGCGGCTCACGGTGCTCGCCGACGGATTGTGGCGCTGGTCATTCCTCGGCGGGTCGAGCGAGGAAGCGTATCGCGCCTGGGTCGCCGCCGCGGCGACATGGCTCCTGGCCGGCGCCGACAGCGTCCAAGGCGTGGCTCGCGCGGTGCGGCCTGTCGTGCCCAATGGGAGGCCGGTGATCTTCCAATGGTCCGGCCCTGGAACGCCGGCGCCTACCGCCGTGGAGTGGAGCGGCACGGGCGCGCCTCCGGCGGACACGCTACGGTTCGACGGCGCCGGCCGCGCGACGGCATGGCTCCCGGTTGGCGAGTATCGCTACCGGCTGGCGCGGGGCGGTCAGGGCACGGTCGCGGTGGAGGGCTACTCGGACGAGCTTCTGCCACGGCCGGTGGCACTCGCCGCGCGGCAGTCCCAGGGGGCAACCAGCCGCACCCGCCGCTCGGCGCGGGATTCCCTCTGGCTGTTCGGGCTGTGCATCGCCGCGCTCTCCGGCGAGTGGATCGCGCGGCGACGCCTCGGGCTCCGCTGAGCGGCCCGGCTCAGCTCGTGATCTTCCGTCCCGCCGCGATCCCCATGATGAGGGTGATCACGAAGAGGATGAGGAAGATGTAGAACAGGACCTTCGCGATGCCCATCGCGGCGCCGGCGATGCCACCGAAGCCGAACAGCGCGGCGATGAGCGCGATGATCAGGAAGATGATCGACCAGCGGAGCATGGGACCTCCGAGGCAGTGGGGACGTGCCCGCGGTTGGCGGGCGGAAAACGCATGGAACCCGTTGCGACGCTACGCCGGCCCCCGACGCCCCGCCGTGAGACTTGTCACCGAGCCGTCGCCGTGCCCGGCCCCACCGCGGGCCGAACCCCGCCCCCGCGACCGCCCCCCTGCCCATGCACGCTACATTTCGGCCGTCATCAGTCCGGGGTACCGTAAGTGGCGGAAGGACGGCTGGGAGAGAAGAAGCTCGGGCTCTGGGCCCGGATCAAGCGATTGGCGCTCACCGACGTGAACGCGGTCATCCGTGGGCTCAACGCGTCGGATATCGAGACCATGGAGCGGCAGCTCATCGAGGCCGATTTCGGCGTGGCGGCTACCGTCGAGCTCACCGAGGCGCTGGAGGACGAGGTTCGTAAGGGGCGGCTCAAGACCGAGGAGGATCTGCGGCGCACGCTGCGGGAGCGCGTGGCCGACATGGTCGCCGGGCCGCCCGATCCCGGAGCCATCGCGCGGGCCGACGGGGAAGGCCCCGCGGTGGTGCTCCTGGTGGGCGTGAACGGCACGGGCAAGACCACCACCGCGGCCAAG
>DASSOD010000059.1:0-18699 GCA_035700905.1 Gemmatimonadales bacterium
CCGAGGCGCCCGCCATCTCGCCCGACGGGACGCTCACCTACGCCCCGGCCGACGGGATCACCGGGACGGCGACCGTCACGGTCGTGCTCAAGGACAGCGGCGGCACCGCCAACGGCGGCGACGACACCAGCGATCCGCAGACCTTCCGGATCACCGTCGTGCCCTAGGTCTTGAGCTCCTTCTTCTTGGCCGCGGGGAAGAGCACGTTGTTGAGGATGAGCCGGTACCCGGGCGAGTGGGGATGGAGCGAGAGGTCGGTCGGCACGTCGCCGATCTGGTGCTGCGGGTCCTCCGGGTCGTGACCGCCGAAGAACGTCCAGGTGCCCTGCCCCCGCTCGCCGTGGATGTACTTGACCCACGGCGCGCCGGGCTCGTCGGCGAGCACGGTGGCGCTGGGCTTGAGCGTCTTCCGGGTGAACGACGTCGTGAGCCCGTAGAAATCCGGGATCACCTGGCGGTGGTTCTGGACCAGCATCGTCGCGACCGGATCGATCTTCGCGCTGAAGTTGAAGAGCGTGAACGAGCCGAGCGGCTGCCGGCGGTCGAGCGAGTTGACCTGGTGGCCGTCGATGTCGCTGAACACCGGCGTCGTCGGGCTGATCACGAGCTGCGCGTTCTGGAAGGCGAGGGCGCGGTCCCAGTGCATCTTGGCGCTCGCGTCGGGGTCCATCGGCGTGCCGTCGGCGTAGTTGGTGGCGATGTCCACGCCCTCGCCCGCGAGCGCGAGATCGAGCGTCTCGGTGGCGGTGCACATCGCGAAGAGAAACCCGCCCCGCTCCACGAACGCGGCGATGGAGCGCGCCACCGCCTTCTTGAGCTCCGGCACCGAGGGGAAGCCCTGCGCCTTGGCCATGGCGGTGTTCCGCTGCACCATGTCCAGCAGCCACGGGGCGCCGGCGTAGTTCAGGTAGAACTTGGAGTACTGCCCGGTGAAATCCTCGTGATGCAGGTGCAGCCAGTCGTACCTCTTGAGGCCGTCGTGCAGCACCTCCACGTCCCACACCTTCTCGAACTTGATCCCGGCGTAGTTGAGGGCCATGGACACCGCGTCGTCCCAGGGTGCCACGTTGGGCGGCTGGTACACGGCCACGCGGGGCGCCTTCTCCAGTGGAATGGCGTCGGCGTTCTCCTCCTGGAGCTGGGCGCGGATCCGGAGCACCGCTCCGTCGTCCAGCCGCTCGACCCCGACGCCGGAGAGCGCCGCATCGCGCTCCGAGCCCGCGTCGGACGGGAGGAGGAAGGCGCCGTTCCGGTAATTGAGGAGCCATTCCGCCCGCGCACCGCGCTCGACGGCGCGGTAGGTGACGCCGTACGCCTTCAGGTGGTCGCTCTGGACGTCGTCCATCGGGATCAGGAGCCAGCTCGCGCCGCCGCGCGGGCGCCGCGCCAGCGCCGCCGCCGGCGACAACGCCAGCAGCGCGCCGCCGGCGCCCGCGATGAACGCGCGCCGCTTCACGTGCGCGGCACCGCCCCGCGCGCCTCGTCCAGCGCGCGCCGCGCCTCGGGCACGAGCGCGCTCTCGGGGTGCGCGAGGATGAGCTGCTCCAGCACCTTGACCGCCTCGGGCAGGCGATCGAGGTCGAGCAGGAGCCGGCCCAGCGCGAGCTCCGCGGCCGGCGCCGTGGCTTTGGCGGATGCCACGTCCGCCGCGCGGAACAGGCGCTCCGCATCGGCGGTCTTCCCCGCGGCCCGCGCCAGGCGGCCCGCGTAGAGCCGCAGGTCGGCGCCGCCGCGCTCGGGCGCGAGCCCCGCCGCCACCCGCTCGAGCCCGGCTACCGCGCCGGCCGTGTCGCCCTGCTCCGCCTTGAGCAGCGCGGCGCCGAGCGCGGGCAGCGTGTCCGCCTCGAGCGGCTGCAGCATCGCGAGCAGCCCGGTTCGTGACGTCGCCTCCTCGCGCGTGCCCGCGTACGGACCGGCCGCGGCCAGGCGCTCGGTGGCGCCCCGGATGTCGCCGCGCAGGAGCCGGAGCCGCCCCGCGAGCGCGAGGCCGTCCACGCTCGAATCCGCGGCGACGAGCGAGTCGGCGCGGCCGAGGCGTCCCGCCCTGGCCCAGGCCCAGGCAACCCGCCGCTGCAGCGCCAGCCACTCCTCGCTCGCCAGCGACGTCCTCGCCTCGGCGAGCTTTCGCTCCGCCTCCTCCAGCTTGCCCTCGGAGAGCAGCACGCCCACCAGCGTCGTCGTCGCGCTCGCGGCCGCCTCGCCCGGCGCCTGGCCGTCGGCGGCGACGCCGCCCAGCATCCGCCGCGCGCCGGCCTGGTCCCCCGCGTCGGCGAAGGCCTGGGCGGCCTCGAGCCGAAGCCGCGCGCTCTCGGCGGGCGACGTCCGCTGCGCCAGCGCCTCGAGCGCGAGCCCCGCGGCGCGTCGGGCCGCCGGCCCCGGCAGCGTCCGTACCTGATCGAGAAATCCGCGGAGCGCTTCGGCGGCCTGCGCGCGCTCCGGCGGCAACCCGCGGGCGAGCGCCTCGAATCCGCCCACCGGATCGCCCCAGCGGGCCCTGAGATCGCCCTCGAGCCGGCGCGCGGCGCCGCCGCCATCCGCCGCGAGCTTCTGGAGCAGCCCGGGCCGCGCGGGGGGCGGCGCGGCGCCCACCGACGCGGCGGCCGACGCGCGATAGTCGGGCACCGCCACCATCGCGGCGAGCCACTCGCCCAGCGCATCGGACCAGTTGCCCTCCGCGGCCGCGAGCTGCGCCAGCTCCGGCGCGAGCGCGTCGCGTCGGCCCAGCCGCGCGCGGCCCGCGAGGTAGGCGCGCCGCGCCTCGGCGCGGTCGCGCCGCGCGAGGGCCGCCGCGCCCCACTCGCGATAGGGCGCCTCGTCGCCGGGCGTTGCCGCCGCCCAGGCCGCGGCGGTCTCTCGCACGCTGTCGGGCTCCTGCGCCGCGGCGAACGCGCGGAGCACGACGGCGTAGAACGCGCCCACCTTGGGGCTCGCGGCCAGCGCCGCGCGTGCCTGCGGCAGGATCTCGGGGAGCCGGTTGAGCGCGATGAGCGAGCGCTCCAGCCCGAAGAGCGCCGCCGGCTCCGCGGGCGTCCGGGCCAGCACGCCGCGATACGCCTCGGCCGCTTCGGCGAAGCTCCCCCGGCGCTCGAGGTCGTACGCTTGCCGCAGCGGGTCCTTCTGCTGCGCCCCGAGCGGCGCCCCGAGCGACGCCGCGCACAGGGCGGCCAGCATCAGACGCGCGATCACGGCCGCCCTCCCTCGCTCAGCCGCCGGAAGTAGTCCATGACGAGCCGCCGCTCCTCCGGCGTGAGCTGCTGCAGCTCCTCCCAGCTCGGCACCCGGAGGCGCTGGTCCTGGTCTACCAGTTTGGCGCGCAGCGCGGGTGGAAGGTGGACGCTGTCATCCTTCGCGGTGGTGCTCTGACGCTCCTTGCGCTCGTCCTCCTCGCGGCCCTGGAGCGTGCGGCCGGCGTCCAGCATGCGGCGGAAGAGCCGTTCCTGCCGCTGCACCACGTCGCCATCGAGCCGCTGTGCCTCGAGCCGGCGGGCCAGGTCCTTCGCCTCGTCCGCCATCTCGCCCGCGCCGGGCAGATCCCCCTGGCCTTTGAGACGCTCCAACTGCTCGGCCAGCGCGCGCTGCTGCGCGCCCAGCTGCCGCAGGCGTTCCTGCATGCCGGCGCCGCCCGCGAGCGGGAGCATCCCTCCCGCCTGTTGGGCCAGCTTCCCTTGCGCTCCCGCCAACTGGTTCATTCGCTCCAAAGCTTCCGCGAGCCCGCTCCCCGACGCCGCGCCCGCCACGTTGTCCCGGCTGCGGAGCATCGCGTAGGCCGCGGCGTTGAGCGCGTCCACGGCGTCGCCCGCGCGCTGCGCGGCCTCCCGCCCGTTCGGGGTGGCCGAGCTCACCGCCTCGCGCGACTGCTGCATCTCGAGCTGCGCCCCGGCCAGCGCCTGCGCGATCTGCGGCGACACCAGCGCGTTCTTGCCCGCAACCTGCTTGAGCTGCTGCTGCAGCCGGGCGACGCCCTCCTCCACCGTGGCCTGCTCCGCCCGCAGCGCCGAGGGCGGGGCCCCGCGCTCGTACCCCCGCGTCACGGCGAGTTGCCGCTCGGAGAGCCGGCTCGTCTCGGCCAGGGCGCGATCGAGCGCCTCGGTCACTTCCTGCCGCCACTCCTGCTGCATGCCGGCGCGCTGCCGCTGCAGCGCGTCGCCCAGGGGCTGCAGCTGATCGGCGGCGCGCTGGCCCTGTGTCGCCGCCGTGGGCCGCTGGCCGGCCGCCGCGGCCTGTGCCGCCTGCTGCATGCGCTTGGCCGCCTGCGCCGCCTGTTCCGCCGCCCGGGACAGGTTCTCCCGGCGCTCCTCGCCGGGCAGCTGGGGCGCGAGCTGGCGCAAGGCCGCGGCGAGCGAGTCGGTGCGGCCGCCCAACTGGCGCTCGGCCGCCGCGGCGGCCGCGCTGTCCGCCCCGGCCACTCGGTCGCTCCACTGCCGCTCCTCCCGCGCGAGGTCGCGTGACTCCTGCGCGAGGTTCGCGAGATCGCCCTCGATCGCCGCCCGCTTGAACAGCTCGCGGCTCTGCTCCAGGGCCTCACGCAGCTCGCGTTGCCGCTCGGCGAGCTCCTCCAGCGCCTGCTTGGCCTGGTCGGCGTTCAGCTCCTTGAGCGAGCGCTGGAGCTGCTCCAGCTTCTGCCGCAGCTCGGGCGTGAGGGCGCGCTCGAGCTGCTGGCGGATCTCCGCGAGCTGCCGCTGCCAGGCGGTGTCGCGCACGCCCGCCGCTTCGGCGCTCCGCTCGAGCTGCTCCAGCGACTCCTTGAGCTGCTGCGCCTGCTCGAGCAGCTTCTGCTGCTCCGAGGCAACCTGCTCGGCGCGCTTGGCCTCGTCGTACGGCAGCGCGTCCGGCATCTTGGCATCGCGGCCGCCGGCACGGGGCTGCTCCCGCGCCAGATCCTCGGTGGACCGCTCCAGCCTGCGACTCTGCTCGGCGAGGCTGTCGATGCGGCCGCCCAGCGCGCGCGTGGCCTGCCGCTGCGCCGCGCGCACCTCGCTCATCGTGGGAAGCCGGAGCCGGAGCTCGCGGGAGCGGCCCGTCCGCCCGCCCGGCGAATTGTCCGTGGCGACGGCGAAATACCGGACGGTATCGCCGGGCAGCAGGCCGCGCTGGTTCAGGTCGAGCGTGAAGGAGAGAATGGCGCGGTCGTCCGTGCCCGGCGGAAGCGGTACCGGGTCTCGCCGGGGAGCATCGGCCGCGCCGAGGCTGCTGATGCGGCGGCTTTCGAGGGCGACGGCGCGCACGCCGTGGTCGTCGCGCACGTCGATCACGACGGGAAGTTGCAGGGTGAGCGGCGCCACCGTGTCGGCGCCCGGCACGGGGATGTCCACCATGGGCGCGCTGTCGGCCACCAGGCGGATCGGCAGGCGCACCGAGTCGCCGGCGAGCGGGCGGCCCGAGCGCGCCGCGAGGGCGAGCCGCCAGGTGCCGGAGGCGCGCGGCACGAAGCTCCCCGAGAACCGCGTCTCCGTCACCGCGAGCGGCTCGGTGCGCTCGCCGTCGCTCCACGCCGCCGTGACGAGCGGCGCCGTGGCGTCGCCCCGGGTCTCG
The DNA here is from genome assembly GCA_035700905.1 of Gemmatimonadales bacterium. Classification (GTDB taxonomy): domain Bacteria; phylum Gemmatimonadota; class Gemmatimonadetes; order Gemmatimonadales; family GWC2-71-9; genus DASQPE01. The sequence continues at coordinate 5,533 of DASSOD010000059.1, forward strand.
AGGCGGGTGCCGGCGGGGAGGAGGAGCGTGTCGCCGGAGGTGGGGACCGGCTCGTCGTCGAGGCCGAGGTACTTGGGGTAGTGCGCGGTGACCGTCACCGCGCCGAGGAACACCGGCTGGCGCACCGTGATCGCGACGGTGTCGGACGAGCGGGAGCCGCTCGTGGCTCGGGCGAAGAGGTCGCTCGCGAGCGGCCCGGCGAGGTAACGCGCGCGGCCCAGCGAGTCCAGCGCGAGCGGCGTCGGCCGCCATGATTCGCCGGGGGCGCGGAGCCAGAGCGTCGCCGCCCGGCGCCCGGGCGCCTCCACCAGAAGCGCCGCGCGGCTCCCCCGGTCCACCTCCCGCGCTTCAGCGGTGAGGCGCACCGGCGCGATCGTCGCGAGCCACGCGCGGCGGGGGTGCCAGAGCGCGGCGGCCGATCCCCGCACCGGCCCGGCCGCGCCGAGCGTGGCCGCCCCGAGCCCGAGCACGGCCGCGCCGGCCACCAGCCGGGCCGTGGCCGAGCGCGCCAGCGGCGCCGCGGCCGTGTGGCCGCGCGCGGCGAGATCCGCCGCCTGCGCCCGATCCGCCACCCCGAGCAGCGCGGTGCTGGTCCCCTCGGCCGGCGGGTCGAGCAGCGCGGACAGCGCGCCCGCGCGCCAGCCGCCCGCGTCCTCCAGCCGACGCGCGAAGGCGCGCGGCGCGAGCGCGCGGTCCCTCCGCCAGGCGGCGATGGCCGTGGCCGCCGCGCCGAGCGCTGCGACCGCCCACGCGGCGAGCACCCACCACGGCGCGGTGAGCAGCTCGAGCCGCGCGAGCCACGCGGCGACGCCGAGCAGGATCGCGGCGACCCCGAACGCCGACGCCAGCCAGCCGGCCCGCGCGCGGCGCCGGAGCGGCCGTGCCAGCCGCTCCAGCGCGCTCGCCGTGGCCGGCGCCTGCGGGCTCATCCCCCGTACCCGACCGCGTACGCGAAGAGGTTCACGCCCATGCGCAGGGCCGCCTCGTGCTTCTCGGGCGGATCGTGGTGCACCTCCAAGTCCTCCCACCCGTCGCCGAGGTCGCACTGGTAATCGTAGAAGACGGCGAGGCGCCCATCGAGGAAGATGCCGAACCCCTGCGCCGGCTTGCCGTCGTGCTCGTGGATCTTCGGCAGTCCCCTGGGAAAGTCGTAGATCAGATGATAGATCGGATGATCGAGCGGCACCTCGACCAGGTCGTGGTCGGGAATGAGCCGCTTGAGCTCGCGCCGGATCGAGGCGTCCATCCCGTAGTTGTCGCTCGCGTGGAGAAAGCCGCCCTGCAGCAGCCACCGCCGGAGCGTGGCGAGGTCGCGATCGGAGAAGCGGACGTTGCCGTGCCCGGTCATGTGCAGGTAGGGCACGGTCCAGAGATCGGCGTCGGAGAGGGTGACCACCTTCTCCTGGGCGGCGACGCGCAGCGTGGTTCGCGAGCGGATGGCCTGCAGCAGATTGGGAAGGCTGGAGGGGTTGGCGTACCAGTCGCCGCCGCCGTCGTAGTGAAGGCGGCCGATCGTCATGAGCGGAGGCGGCCCCGCGGCGCCCAGCGCCAGCGCGCTCACGGCCAGCGCGCCCACCGCCGGGCCTCCGATCCACCGCCCGAACCCGCCCCCGCGCCCACGCTGCCCGGCCGGTTCAGACCGTCCGCCCGTCCGCCGGTCCGACTGTCCGCCCGTCATAGCTCCATCACCAATCGATACGCCTCGTTGCGGCTCAGGCCCAGCGCGCTGGCGACCTCCCGGGCCGCCTCCCGCCGACTCGCGCCGGCCGCGAGCAGCGCCTCGGCTCTGGCCCGCGCCTCCTCGGTCCGATCCTCGGGCGGCGCCGGCGCGCCGGCGCCCTCGAGCACGACCGTGATCTCCCCTCGGGGCTCGTGCTCCGAATAATAATCCGCGAGCTCCGCGAGGGACCCCGCGCGGAATTCCTCGTGCAGCTTGGTGAGCTCCCGCGCCACGACGGCGCACCGGCCCGGCTCGGCCAGCGGGGCGAGCTCGCGCAGCAGGGCCGCGAGCCGAGCGGGCGCCTCGAAGAACACGACCGGCCACCCCTCGCGAACCGCGCGCGCGAGCAGCCGGGCGCGCTCCGCTCCCTTTCGGGGCAGGAACCCGAGGAAGAGATACCGGCCGGCCGGAACCCCGGCCGCGGACAGCGCGGCGGTGACCGCCGATGCGCCGGGAATGGGGACCACCGCGAAGCCCGCCGCGCGCGCCGCGGCGGCGAGCTCCGCGCCGGGATCGCTCACGGCGGGGGTGCCGGCATCGGTGACCAGCGCCACGTCGCGGCCCTCCGCGAGAATCTCGAGCAGGGCCGCGGTGCGCCGCGCGGGGGAGTGGGCGTGGAAGCTGAGGAGCCGGGGGCTCGCGCCTAGGTGCTGCAGGAGACCGCGGGTGCGGCGCGTGTCCTCCGCCGCAACCACGTCCACCCGGCGGAGCACGTCGGCGGCGCGGGGCGTGAGATCGGCGAGGTTGCCGAGCGGCGTGGCGACGACGTAGAGGGTGGCGGTCATGGGCCCGAGCGCCGGGCCGCGCCGGCTAGGTCAGGTGTTGCTTGATCTTGCCTTCGAGGGTCGCCTTGGGCACGGCGCCCACGACCGTGTCCACGTGCTTGCCGTCCTTGAAGAACAGGATGCTGGGAATGGAGCGGACATTGAAGCGCATCGCGGTGCGCTGATTGTTGTCCACGTCGAGCTTCGCCACCCGGGCGCGGCCGTCGTATTCGCCGGCGAGCTGATCGAGAATGGGGGCCACCACCTGGCAGGGGCCGCACCACGTCGCCCAGAAGTCTACCAGCACCAGCCCCTGCGACTGCTCGATGTCGCTGGCGAAGGAGGCGTCGGTGACGTGAAGGGTTGCCGTGTTGCTCATCGTGTTATGCTCCATTCGGGTTGGGCTCGTCGAGCCGCTTCCGGTTGAACCAGGAGAGATCGCGTGACCGATCGCCCCCGCATTGCCCACGTCGGCGTGGCCGTGCCCGAGATCGAACCGGCCCTGGCCTTCTACCGCGACATCCTGGGGCTCACCCCCCACGCGCGCGACGTCGCCGACGGGGCCGACATCGTCTCGCTGCCCTTCGGCGACTCGGAGGTCGAGCTCCTTGCCCCACGCACCCCCGACGGCCCCATCGCGCGATTTCTCGCGAAGCGGGGACCGGGCATTCATCATATCTGCTATCGGGTGCCCGACCTGGACGCCGCCCTGGCCGCCTGCCGGGCCGCCGGCTACCGCCTGGTGGACGCCGAGCCCCGCGTCGGAGCCGGCGGACGGCGGATCGCCTTCGTGCACCCCCAAGCGACCGCGGGCATCCTGCTCGAGCTCACGGAGTGAGAACCAGGCCGGCCCGCGGAAGGTTCCGGATCACCGGGCCGAGTCCCTCCGCTCCTCGCAGGGCTTGTAGACGGAGCCCGCGGCGGCGAGGTCGATCTGGTTGATGATCCACCGGTGATCGCCGGTGCTCACGAGCCGGAAGGGCACGATCCGCTTGCACTGCCCGCGGTCGAGCTCCACGCCCACTTCGCGGGTGGACTCCGCGCCGCCGGCCGACGAATCCGCGCCGGAGCCGGCGGAGAGCGGCTCGTCGCCCAGGATCCGATACGGGCCGCGGAGGTACGACTGGATGACCACCATGCGGCGCTGGAAGTCGGGCGGCTGGCCCGTCTGCGCGGCGGAGCCCTGGGCGGTGCCCCAGAGATTGGCCATCTTGGTGAGGTCGCTGTCCGCCACCGCCTGCATGAACGCGCTCACGGTGCCTTCCGCGGTAGCGGCCGGACGCGCCGCGCCGGGTTGGGCTGCGCCCCCGCCGCACGCCGCGAGCGCCGCGAGAGTCGCGAGGAGAAGACGAGTGGACACGGGATGCTCACCGGTGGAGACGGAGTGCGAAACTAACCCGCGGGGAAGCCGCGAGCAATGACGGCGCACGCGCTCAGACTGTACGTCAACATCGACCACGTGGCCACGATCCGCGAGGCGCGGAAGACCGACGAGCCGGATCCCGCCGCCGCCGCCGCGCGCTGCGAATCCGCCGGTGCGGACGGGATCACCGTGCACCTGCGCGAGGACCGGCGCCACATTCAGGACCACGACGTCGAGCGGCTGAGCCGGACGGTGCGCACCGTGCTCAACCTCGAGCTCGCCACCAGCGCCGACATCGTGGCGCTCGCCTGCCGCCTCGCGCCCTACCAGGCGACGATCGTCCCCGAGCGCCGGGAGGAGATCACGACGGAGGGCGGGCTCGACCTCCGCCAGCCCGGCGCGGCGCTGCGCGACACGATCGCGCGGCTTCGCGACGGCGGGATCCGCGTGAGCCTCTTCATCGACCCCGAACCCGCGCCCATCGAAACGGCCCGCGACCTCGGCGTGGCCGCCGTCGAGCTCCACACCGGACGCTACGCCCACACCTGGCGCCAGAGCGGCGCCGCCCTGGAGCAGCTCCGCGCCGCCGCGCGCTGCGCGGCGGGGCTCGGCCTCGCGGTGCACGCGGGCCACGGGCTCACGTACCTCAACGTCGGGCCCGTCGCCGCGATCGCCGAGATCGAGGAGCTCAACATCGGGCACAGCATCGTGAGCCGGGCCGTGCTCACCGGAATGGACGAGGCGGTGCGCACCATGGCCGCCCTGGTGCACGGCGCGCGGACGTGATCCAGATCGCAGGCCCGCGTGCCTGTGGGTGCTAACCTCGAGAGCCGGTCAAGGAAGGAGACACCGATGCGCGCCGCTCGCCGATCGCCGCTGCTCACCCTGGGTGTGGTGCTGGCGCTGGCCGCCTGCTCCAAGACGCCGCCGCCGGAGAGCGACGTCGCCCCCGAAAGCGCGGCGACGCAGCCGCGGACGGTCCTCAGGGTCACCAACCAGAACTTCTACGACATGAACGTGTTTCTGGTGCACTCGGGCCAGCGCTCGAGGCTCGGACTCGCCACGGGCAACGGGCTGACGAGCACCTTCGAGTTCCCCTCGCAGTGGGTCGTGAACGGCACGGTGCGGATCCTCGCGACGCCGGTCGGCGCGCAGGGCGCCGACTTCACCCAGCCGCTGCAGGTGCGGCCGGGGGACGTCGTCGCGGTCACGATCCAGCCGTGAGCCTCAGAGCGTCTGCGCGGCGCAGGTGATGGTGCCGGAGAGCTTGCGCCCGCCCTGGTCGGTCCCGGCGATCGCGAAGCGGTAACCCTTCCCCACCCGCGAGATCTTCGCGGCGTCGGCGGCGACCGACACGAAGCGCTTCTTCGTCTTCGACGAGAGCGTGAGGTGCTGCTGGTTCTTCCCGTCCGCCGTTGCGGCCAAACGGTAGATGAACAGCTCCGAGCCGTCCGCCGAGGACCACCCGATCAGCCAGTTGGGCGCCTCGGCGTCGCCGTAGTTCTGGCAGCCACCCTGTCCGCGCATCGCGTAGCTCCCCGCCTCCGGGCCCTCGGCCTCGACCGAGAGCCTGAGCGCCACCAGGGTGGCGGAGAGGGTGGGCGGCGGCGGCGCGCCGGGAGAGGGTTGCTGCGCGCCCGCGGCTCCGGGCAGGAGGGCGAGCGCAGCCGCGGCTGCGGCGAAAGCGATCAGGGGGCGGGAAGGCATGGGCAACTCGGCACGTGACAGGGTTTGCAGCGAGATCCAAAGATAGTCGCCTTGCTCGCGCCGGAGGCGGCCTCTTACACTTCGGAGCGCGCCAACCCCCGCCTTCGCCGCCGAGGTGTCATGACCAGTCCGCTTGGACCGGCCGCCTTCTTCGCCCTGGAGGCCGGCGAATGCCTGGATCGGCTCGATGCGCTCGCGGGCGCCGCGGATGGGCCCGATCCCGAGGAGTTTCTGCGGGTGGCGCGGGTGCTCCGCGGATCGGCGCTCATGGCCAACAAGGCGCATCTGGGCCGGGCCGCTGCGGGCTTCGAGGCCCTGGGCCGCGCGCTCCGCGCCGGCACCCGCGCCTGGGATCCGGCGACCCGGGAGCAGGTGGCGCAGGCGATAGACGACTACCGCGGCCTGGTGCGGCGGGTCAACGATTGGCAGGATCCCGATGCTGCGCGGGCCGCGGCGTTGGCCTCGCAACTCGAGTCGCTCGCGGGCCAGCGCGGCGGCGCACCCGAACGGGCCCGTGCCGTGGCCGGCGGCGCCGCCGAGGAAGTGCAGACGGGGGTGCGCGCGTTCGTCGCCCGCGAGGGCGCGCTGATCGCGAGCGCGCTCGACCGCGCGGCCCGCGCCTTCCGCAGCGATCCCGCCGATCGCGAGCCGCTGTACATGGTGCTCCGCCGGATGCAGTCGCTCCAGGGGCTGGCCGAGCTACCCGAGCTCCCGCCGCTCCCGGAGATCCTGGACGGCATCGAGCTCGCCGTGGGCGATCTCGCGCGGCTGCACGCGCCGCCGCCCGGAGTGGAGGTGGTGCTGGCCGCCGGCGCGCTCGCTATGTCGCGCGTCGCGCGCGACATCGCCGAGCGCGGCCTGCCCGGGGCGGACGCCGAGGAGCCCCGTCGTTTCACGGAGCTCCTGGTGGAGGCGTTCGCCGTGGAGCGGGACGTGGTGCCCATCGAGACGCTCTTCCCCGCCGGTGAGGCGTCGCCGATCACGCGGCCGCCCGACGTACCGCATTTCTCGCCGCCCACACCGCCGGGCTCTCTGGAGCTCGTGAGCCTAGGCGAGCACCTGAGCCAGACGGCCGCCCTGCTGGACCAGGCGCGCACCGCCACCGAGCTCGACCTCAGGCTCTACCGGCTCATCGGCACGCTCCGCAACGCCTCCTCCCCCCACGGCGAGCCCGTGTGCGACGCCCTCGGCGTGCTCGCCCGCGCGGCGCGCGAGGCGGTGGCCTCCGGCGCCGCGCGCGAGCGGCGGGCCGAGTTCACGGCCGCGCTGCGCGACGCGGGCGAGCTGCTCCGGGCGAGCGGCGCCGCGCCCGACCGGATGTTTCTCTCCCGCCGGATCCTCGACGCGGCACACCAGGTGGACCTGCTGCGGACGACCGAGCGGCCGGCCGCTCCGCCGGTCGAGCCGGAGGCCGCGCCGCAGGCGGGCGCGCCGACCGCCGCGATGCCCGAGGCAGCCGCGGCCGAACCCCTCCAACCACCCGAGGAGCCGGCATCCGCCGGACCGGTGGCCGAGCCGGTCGTCCCCATCGAGGCGCTGGGGTACGACGACGCGACGGCCGGAGTCGCCCCGTCGCCGCTCGCCGACGCGGTGGCCGGGTACCAGCGGCGCGTCCGCGAACAGGGGCTGGGCGCGGCCTCGCTCGAGGGGCTCACCGGCGCGGAAGCGCCGTCGCCGGAGACCGGCGTGGTGGAGATCGGCGCGCTCTGCTACCGCGGGCGCGCCGCGCTCGAGCGCGCGGCGGTGGTGCGCGCCGAGATCGCGGATCGCCTCGCCCGCACGAACGATCTCGCCGCCGTCCAACCTCTCATCCAAGAGCTGCTCGATCTCGTTCCCCTCGCGCTCACCGAGCCCGCCTGAAGCACCCGGCGCCGAGAGCGGGGCGCCCTCCGCTCCGGCCTCCGGGCGCGGCCCGGGCGAGGCGCCGGAGCCGGTGAGCGGCTCGCGCCGCGGCACCGCGATGACCGTGCTCGGCGTCGTCATCTCGCTCGCGCTCCTCGCGTGGGCGCTCCGCGGCGTGAGCGCGGCCGACCTGGTGCGCGAGACCCGCGCCGCGCGTCTGCTTCCGCTGCTCGCCGCCGTGGTGATCGCCACGCTCACCTTTCCGCTCCGCCTGATTCGCTGGCGCCTGCTGTTGCGCCGGGGCGACGGACGCGCCCTGCCGGCCGGGCCGCTCTGGCACGCCGTGGCCATCGGCTTCATGGCCAACAACGTGCTGCCGTTCCGCGCCGGCGAGCTGGTGCGCTGCTTCGCCGCCGCGCGGCTCGCGGGCGTGCGGTTCTCGGCTTCGCTCGCCTCGGTCGCCGTCGAGCGCGTGTTCGACGGACTCACCGTCATCGCCCTGCTCGCGGCGGCGCTCCTCGCCGCGCACTTGCCGAGCCACATCGCGGCGGGGAGCGTGAGCGTCTCGCTCACCAGCGCGGCCACCGGCGCGGGGCTCGCCTGCGTCGCGGCGCTGCTCGTCGCGCTCGCCGTGGTGCTCTTCCCCCGCGCCGCCGAGACCGTCGCGCGGCGGGCGGTCCCCTCGCATCGCCTCGCCGATCGCGTGGTGGCCGCGATCGAGGGCGTGCGCCACGGGATGTCGGTGCTCCGCTCGCCGCGCACCACGCTCGGGGTGATCGCGTGGTCGCTCGTGCTGTGGCTCACCAACGCGTCGGCCTTCTACGTGGCGTTCTTCGCGTTCAGGCTGCCGGTGGACTACTGGGGGGCGCTGCTGCTGCAGGGGCTGCTGGTGATCGGCATCTCGGTGCCGTCCACGCCGGGGTACGTGGGTGTGTTCGAGGCGGTGATCAGCGCCGTGCTGCTGCTCTACGGCATTCCGAGCGAGCGATCCGCCGCCTACGCGCTGGTCTATCACGTGACCACGTTCATTCCGATCACGCTGCTCGGCCTGTGGTCCCTCGCGCGCACGCCGGTGGCGCTCCGCGACGCGCGCAAGGCGAGGATGGCGTGACGGCCCGCGTGGCGCTTGCCTGCCACGCCAAGCTGAACCTCTTCCTCCGGGTCCTCGCGCGCGAAGCGGACGGCTACCACGCGCTGGAGACGCTCTTTTGCCGGATCGAGCTCGCCGACCGCCTCGCGGCCGAGCGGCGTGAAGGGCACGGGGTCACGATCGAAGTGCGCGGGGCGGACGTGGGCCCGCCCGAGGCGAACCTCGCCGTCCGGGGAGCCCGAGCGGTGCTCGAGGCCACCGGAAATCGGTTCGCGGTGCACCTGGAGCTCGAGAAGCAGGTTCCCCTGCGCGCCGGACTCGGCGGCGGGTCGAGTGATGCTGCGGGGGCCCTCCTCGCCGTCAACCGCCTTGCGGGCAACGCCGTGCCGCGGCACGAGCTGCTGCAGCTCGCGGCCCGGCTCGGGAGCGATGTCCCGTTCCTGCTCTCCGGCGCGCCGCTGGCGCTCGCCTGGGGCCGCGGCGAGCGGATGATGCGCCTGCCCCCGCTTCCCCCCGCTCCGCTGCTGATCGTCGCTCCCGCTGTCGGGATCGCCACCCCCGAGGCGTACCAGTGGGTGGATGCGGCGCGGCAGGGTGCGGGCCGGCGCGGCGCCGTGCTGCTCGACCTCGACGTGCTCTGCGGGTGGGGGGACGTGGCCCGGATGGCCGGCAACGACTTCGAGTCTCCGGTGTTCGCCCGCCATCCGCCGGTGCGGGACGCCTTCGAGGCGCTGGCCGGCACGCGACCGCTGCTCTGCCGCATGAGCGGGTCGGGATCGGCGCTCTTTGCGGTTTACCGCTCCGCGCGCGAGCGCGACGACGCCGCCCTCCAGCTCGGCCGGAAGCACGGGGCCCTCATCGCCACTGACACGCTCGCGGCCACGGCTCCGGGCCCGGAGCCGGCGGAGTGAGCCGCGCCACGTACGGGAATGAAAAAGGCCCCCGCAGTCGCGGGGGCCAATCTCGTCGGAAGCGGTTCAGTGCGTTCCGTGCCCGTGCCCGCCATGGCCGTGCTCGCCGCCGTCATCGTCGTCCACCCATTGGTAGTAGCGGCCCTGCCGCTCATAGACCACGACGGTGACAAGGTTGCGCCGGGCGACGCGCCGGGCGTAGAACCCGTCGGCGTCGCGGTAGACCGTGACCGCGCGGTAGCCCTGCTTCTTCCACCAGCCGTGGGCGCGCCCGCGCGGGACGTGCACCCGCTCGACCACGATCACCTCGCGCACCGGCTCGCGCCGCACGGCGCCGGGCGAGGCCACCTCGACGTGACCCGACACCGGCCCGCTGTGCACCTCGACCCCCGCATCCACCGTCGTTTGCGCCCGGGCAGGCGCCGTGCCCAGCACCAGCAGCGCGAGAGCGCCGCCCAGCAGCAGCCGCATTCGCATGATCGCCTCGGGGAGGGTGTGGACCGGAAATCGGCCATGAGGCCTGCGAGCCGCATGCCAACGGCTAAGTGGTGGCGCCGCGCCAGTTCGGCCCCACCGCCGCCACCGCAATTGTCGCGGGGGCTGGAACTTCGCGGCGGGTGTGTCCTCCGGGGCTGCCGGGCCGGCTTACCTCGGCGGCCCTGGCTCGGCCCCGCCGAGCGCCGCGGCAAGGTAGGGCTGCAGCCGCTCGGCGACCCAGTCGTGCCCGCGCGGTCCGTAGTGGCCCCGCACGCCGGCCCCGGGGAAGTAGAAGAGGCTGTCGAGCGATCCGCGGGGGATCTTGCGAAAAGCCTCCACCAGGTCCACGAAGGTGAAGCCATGCCGTCCGGCCGCTGCACGGAGCCAGCCCCGCCAGCGGTCCGACACGCTCTGGTCGTAGTCCTCCCGCATCGGAAGGAACACGACGAGGAGCGCGCTGTGCTTGGCCCGATTGACGCTCGCCAGGTTGGCGAGCACTCGGTCGGCGACGAGCCAGGTCGCGCTGTCGCCGTCGATCCGCGCTCCGGGCCCCCCGCGCCGGCGCGGCGCGGGCCTGCGCGCCATGATCCGGCGCACGAGTTCCGCGCTCCGGAGCTGGGCCAGCACCGGCCGCGCGGCGAAGAGCGCGGCGGTGAACCGCGGCACCGCGTAGGGGAGGTGCGGCACCGGCACGTTGCCGAGCACGAGCGAATCGCCCGCGAGCGAGAGGACGGGCTTGGGGAACCCGAGAAAGTCGCGCCGGCGCATGCGCCGGAAGTCCTCGAGGATGAACGCGAACACCTGCGCCTGGTGCTCGAGCGGGCGCCCGTCCCGCATGTACCAGAGGTACGCCTGATCGACGCCGTATCCGCCCTGCCCCAGGTTGACCGCCTCGAGGCGAGGATCGCGCGCCTCCAGCCGCGCGCACCACGGCTCCCCATCCGCGACGCCCCAGCCGAGGGTGAAGGAGTCGCCCGAGCAGATGACGCGCGTCCGGCCGGGAGGAACCTCGCGTGCGACCTCTCTGGCGCCGCGGAACCCGCGGGCGTTCGTGTGCAGGCCGACGCCCGGGCCGTACACGTCTTCCGCGCCGAAATGCGGCCGGCCCACCCAGCCGAGCAGCGTGTCATAGTCGGTGTGCGCGCGCTCGGTGGGCGCGCGGGCGGGATCGCGCAGGTCGTAGGCCAGGAGCGCAAGGCTCGAGGCCCCCTCCACCACGGCGAAGACGAGCAGCGGGACGCCCACGACCGCGAGCAGCGCGAACGCGGCACGCTTCGTGATTGATGGACTTTCCGCGACCGTCATCTCATATTCGCCGGTGCTATCCGGCGCATTCGCCCGCACCCCTGCTTCCATGCACGCCATCCCTCGACACGTACTTGGCATTTCCGCGTACTACCACGACAGCGCCGCGTGCCTGTTGCGGGACGGCGCGATCGTCGCCGCCGCGCAGGAGGAGCGGTTCACCCGGATCAAGGGCGACGCGAGCTTTCCGGCTCGCGCCGTCGAGTACTGCCTTCGGGCCGGCGGCATCGAGGTCGCGGATCTCGCGCTGGTCGCGTTCTACGACAAGCCCCTGCTCAAGTTCGAGCGCATCCTGGAGACGTTCCTCGCGGTCGCCCCGCGCGGGTTCGGGCAGTTCCTCAAGGCCGGGCCGCTTTGGATCAAGGAAAAGCTGTTCATGGATCGGGAGCTCCGCCGGGCGCTCGGCGACTGGGCCGGCGAGCTGCTCTATGCGGAGCACCACGAGTCCCACGCGGCGAGCGCGTTCTATCCCTCGCCCTTCGGCGAGGCCTCGATCCTCACGCTGGACGGCGTCGGCGAATGGGCGACCGCGGCGTTCGGGCTGGGCCGCGGCGACGATATCGAGCTCTGGAAAGAGTTGCGCTTCCCGGACTCGCTGGGCCTGCTCTACTCGGCATTCACCTACTACACCGGCTTCAAGGTGAATTCCGGAGAGTACAAGGTAATGGGCCTCGCGCCCTACGGTGAGCCGAAGTACGTGGACGTGATCCTCCGCGAGCTCGTGGATCTGCGCCCGGACGGCTCGTTCACGCTCAATCAGGCCTACTTCGACTACGTCTCCGGCCTCACCATGACGAGCGAGGCCTTCCATCGCCTGTTCGGGGGCCCCCCGCGCGTTCCGGAGACCGCGCTGACGCAGAAGGAGATGGACCTCGCGCGCTCGGTGCAAGTCGTGTGCGAGGAGATCGTGCTCCGGATGGTGCGGACGCTGCACCGCGAGACCCGCCTCGACGCGCTCTGCCTGGCCGGCGGGGTCGCCCTCAACTGTGTCGCGAACGGCCGGGTGCTGCGGGAGGGTCCATTCAAGCACATTTGGATCCAGCCCGCCGCCGGCGACGCGGGCGGGGCGCTCGGGGCGGCGCAGCTCGCCTGGTACCGGCACGCCAAGGCGCGGCGCTCGCCACCGCCGCGCGGCGACGGTATGCGCGGCGCGCTGCTCGGTCCGGCGTACGCGCCGGAAGAGATCGAGCAGGTGCTGGGCGGGCTCGGCGCCGCATACGAGCGGCTCGAGCGCGAGTGCCTGCTGGAGCGGGTCGCGGGGCTGCTCGCCGACGAGCAGGTGATCGGCTGGTTCAACGGGCCGATGGAGTTCGGCCCGCGGGCGCTCGGGGCGCGGAGCATTCTGGGCGACCCCCGCAGCGCGCGGATGCAGGCCCAGATGAACCTGAAGATCAAGTTCCGCGAGGGCTTCCGGCCGTTCGCGCCGAGCGTGCTGGCGGAGCAGGCGCGCGAATGGTTCGAGCTGGATGCCGACTCCCCGTACATGCTGCTGGTCGCGCCGGTCAAGCGCGAGCGTCAGATTCCCATGTCGGAGGCACAGCGGCGCCTCTGGGGCATCGACCAGCTCAACATCCCGCGCTCGGACATTCCCGCGGTCACCCACATCGATTACTCGGCACGGGTGCAGACGGTGCACCGCGAGCAGAACGCCGATTACTACGATCTGATCCGCGCGTTCGAGCAGCGCACGGGCTGCCCGGTCCTGGTCAACACGTCGTTCAACGTGCGGGGGGAGCCGATCGTCTGCACCCCGCTCGACGCCTACCGCTGCTTCATGCGGACGCACCTGGACTGGCTCGTCCTGGGCCCGTTTCTGCTGGACAAACGCGCGCAGCCGGCCTGGAAAGAGGAGGGCGATTGGCGTCGCGAACTACAACTCGATTGACGGTCCGCGAGGGCCGCCGGTTCGGGCTGGAGCTGGGGCTCGCGTGGCTGGCGGTCGCGGCGGTGGCGGGCTGGCGGGGCCATCGGCCCGTGGCGCTGGCGGC
>DASSOD010000060.1:0-2838 GCA_035700905.1 Gemmatimonadales bacterium
ACCATCGTGTTGGCGTTGGGCACGTCGAGGCCGGACTCGACGATCATGGTGGAGACCAGGATGTCCACCTCGCCCGCGACGAAGCGGCGCATCACCTCCTCGAGGTCGTCAGCGGGCATCTGCCCGTGCGCCACGCCCACCCGCGCGCGCGGCGCGAGCGCCCGCACCCGGGCCGCGATGGTCTCGATCGTCTCGATCCGGTTGTGGACCACGAAGACCTGCCCCGCGCGATCCAGCTCGCGCGCGAACGCCTCCTCGAGCAAGGCGTCGTCCCACGGCTCCACGAACGTGAGGATGGGCGAGCGGTCGCGCGGCGGCGTCTCGATCAGGGTGAGATCGCGCAGGCCGGAGAGCGAGAGGTGCAGGGTGCGCGGGATGGGGGTCGCGGTGAGCGTGAGCACGTCCACGCTCAGCCGGAGCGCCTTGAGCCGCTCCTTGTGCCGCACCCCGAAGCGGTGCTCCTCGTCCACGGTCAGGAGACCGAGGTCCTTGAAGACGACGTCCTTGGAGAGCAGCCGGTGGGTGCCGATCACGATGTCGATCTCCCCCGACTCGATCCGGTCCAGCACCTGGCGCTGCTCCTTGGCGGTGCGGAACCGGGAGAGGACCTCGATCTTCACCGGATAGTCCGCCAGCCGCTCCACGAAGGTGCGGCCGTGCTGCTCGGCGAGAATCGTAGTCGGCACGAGCACGGCGACCTGCTTTCCCCCCTGCACCGCCTTGAACGCCGCGCGGACCGCCACCTCGGTCTTGCCGTAGCCGACGTCGCCCACCAGGAGGCGGTCCATGGGCCGCGGCTGCTCCATGTCGCGCTTGACCTCCTCAGTGGCCTTCCGTTGGTCCGGCGTGTCCTCGTAGAGGAAGCTCGACTCCAGCTCGCGCTGCCAGCGGGCGTCCGGCGGAAAGGCGTAGCCGCCGGTGATGGAGCGCCGGGCGTAGAGGTCGAGCAGCTCCGCCGCCATGGTGCGGATGGCCTGGCGGGTCTTGTCGCGCACCCGCTGCCACGACGCGCCGCCCAGGCGGTGGAGCCGCGGCGGCGGGCGGTCGCCGTCCTCGCCGGCGGCACGGTACCGCTCCAACTGGTCCAGCCGGTAGAGCGGCACGTTGAGCCGGTCGCCGCCCTCGTACTCCAGGACGGCGACCTCCATCGTGCTCTCGCCCACGGTGATCGTCTCGATGCCGCGGTAGATGCCGATCCCGTGGTCCAGGTGTACGACGTAGTCGCCGACGGTGAGCGCGCCGGTCGCCACCGACGGCGCGGCCTGGCGGTAGCGCCGTGCCCGGCGCAGCCGGCGCGCGCGGCGGAAAATCTCGTGGTCGGTGAGCACCCGGAGCGACGGCATCACGAAGCCGCCGTCCAGCGCGCCGATCGCGAACGTGGCGGAGGGCCCGCGGGCCCAGTCGGGCTCGAGCAGCTCCTCCAGGCGCTCGAGCTGCCCCTCGTTGTCGCACAGGATCAGGGTGGGCGGCGAGCCCTGCAGCAGGGCGCGGAGCCGGTTGAGGTCGCGGTCGATCCGCTCCGGGGGGAAGAAGCCGAGCTGGTGCTCCACCGGCTCGTCCCGAAGGGTGAGCCGCGCGAAGCCGCCCAGGCGCGCCCCCCAGACCTCGGGCTCCTCGAAGATCTCGCTCCGGGTGGGCGTCTCCTCGCCCAGCTTCCGCGCGATCGCGAGATGATGCTCCGCCTCCCGCCACGCGCGGCTCACCTCGTCGAGGTCGGGGCCCGAGGCCTCCTCGATCAGGAGGGCGTCCGCGGGGAGCAATTCGAGCAGCGTGCGGCGCAAGGGGGCGGACGGGCGGACGGGCGGACGGGCGGACAGTGCCGTGGGCGTGCCCGTGGTCGCGCGGGCTGAAAGGACGGCAAGGGCGGGCTCATCCGCGGGCTGTCCGTCCGCCTCCCGGAGCGCCTGGGTCGTGATCGGCAGCACGGTGACCCGGTCCAGCTCCTCGAGCGAGCGCTGGCTGGTGAGGTCGAACCCGCGCAGCGAGGAGATCTCGTCGCCCCAGAACTCGAGCCGGGCGGGGCTCGCCATGCCGAAGCCGTACACGTCCACGATGCCGCCGCGCACGCTGAACTCCGCCACCTCCGTGACCGTGGGCACGCGGCGGTAGCCCATGGACTCGAGCGCCGAGACCAGCTCGCCGAGCGGGCGGCGCTCGCCGGCCGCGAGGGCGAGGCGGCTCCGCTCCACCGCCTCGGGCACCAGCGTGCGCTCGGCGGTGGCGCGCGCGGTCGTGACCAGGATGCGGAGACGCCCGCTCAGCAGCGCTTCGATCGTCTCCGCGCGCTCGCCCGCGATCTCGTAGTGCGGCTCGTCCTCCCCCAGCGCTTCGCGCTGCGGGTAAAGGGCCGCCGGGAGATCGGTCAGCAGGGCCAGGTCGGTGAGCCAGCGCTCCGCCTCGCCCGGCGTGGGCGCCACGATCACGAAGAGCCGTTGGGGCAGCTCGCGCGCGAGCCAGGCCGCGAGCACGGCGCCGCTCGATCCGGCGAGCCCGCCCAGGCGGAGCGTGGAGCCGCGCGGCGGGAGCGCGCCCGCGAGCGCCTGCACCGAGGGCGCGCGCCCCAGCGCGTCGAGCACGAGGGTGAGGCTCACTTCTCCCGCCTCCACGCGCTCGCGAGCCCCACCTCGGTGAGGCCCAGCAGGAGCCCGGCCCACAGGAGCGGGCCGCGCAGGTCGCCCCGCGCCGCCGAGGCGAACACGGCGCGCTCGTGACTCGGGCGGAGCGGACCGACAGCCTCGCCGGCCTCGCGGGCGTGCGCGTGACGAAGCGCTACGCGATCGAGCCGCGGGGCGGGCGCGCCGGGCGTGCGCCCGCGGGTGCCGCGCCCGGCAGTGCGGG
>DASSOD010000061.1:0-5370 GCA_035700905.1 Gemmatimonadales bacterium
AGTCGCCGTTAAAGCCCACCGCCGAGCGGGAGCACGGGCCCGACCCACCAGCTCCGCGGAGCAGCGAGGGGGGTAGGGGGCGGAGCCCGACTGTCGGCTTCTCCGCGGAGCCCCCGTACCCCCCTCCCTGCGACCCCCAACCGTGAGGTCGCAGCCGGGCTACCCGGTCCGCGCGCCCCCGCGCACCTCCGCCAGCCGCGCCACCGCCCGGCGCAAATGCGGGATCACGATACTCCCGCCCACCACGAGCCCCACCGCGAACACCTCCTGGAACTCCTCGTCGCTCACCCCCTCCTCCGCGCAGCGCACCACGTGGTACGTGACGCAGTCGTCGCAGCGGAGCACGAGCGAGGCGACCAGGCCCAGCATCTCCTTGCTCTTGGTGCCGAGCGCTCCCGGCTCGTACGCCCGGTGGTCCAGCGCGAAGAAACGATTGATCGTGAGGTTGCCCGCGCCCAGGATCGCGTCGTTCATCCGGGCGCGGTACGCGTGCCAATCGGAGAGGGTGTCGGTCATGCGCCAAACATAGCGTCCGCCGCGCCGCCGAGCACCGGCAGTTACTGCTCGACGATTTCCCGGTAGCTCTCGGGGTTCCACTTGGGCCGCTCCGGCGCGTTCGCCACCTCCTGGCCCAGGTAAAAGACCAGCTTCACCACCCGGCTCTCCTTCTCCGCGTCGATCTTGTCGGGCGAGTCGGTGACTCGATGGTAATCCTCGTGCACGCCGTTGAAGAAGAAAAGGATCGGGATCCCCTTGCGGGCGAAGTTGTAGTGGTCCGACCGGAAGTAGAACCGCTCCTCGGGCCAGCGATCGTCCACCGCCGTCATCCGGAGCTCGGGATGGGCCGCGTTCACCCGGTTGAGCGTGGCGCCCAGGTCCGAGTGCTCCTTTCCGATCGCCACGATCGTGTCCGCCCAATTGCGGCCGATCATGTCGCTATTGAGGTCCGCCACCACGTCCTTGAGCGGCACCGTCGGGTGCTCGCTGAAGTAGCGGCTGCCCCAGAGCCCCTTCTCCTCGCCGCTCACCGTGAGGAACACCAGCGACCGCTTGGGCCGGGCGCCCGGCTGGGTGAACGCCTCGGCCAGCTCGACGACGCCCACCGTGCCAGACGCGTCGTCGTCCGCGCCGTTGTTGATGCTGTCCGGCTGGCCCGGCGTGACGCCGATGTGGTCCATGTGCGCGGAGAAGAGCACGTATTCGTGCTTGAGCTTGGGGTCGCTGCCCTCGAGAATCCCGATCGTGTTCGGCGCCGTCTGGCTGGAGACGATCGCCTCCTTGAGCTCCAGCCGCACGGCCAGCTTCGGCAGCTCGCGGATCACCGCGGTCCGGCTCGCGGCCACCGCTGCGGGACGCACGCCCGCGGCGCGGAGCACGCCCGCGAATGGCGCGGCCCGCGCCTCGATCACCGGCCCGATCTCGTCGCCCAAATCGATCACGGTGCGCTCCCGCGCCTGCGCCTGGAGCCGCGGCACGAACGCGGCCGAATCGAGCTCCGTGAAGAGCACCACGGCGCTCGCTCCGCCCAGGTAGAGGGCGCGGATCGCCTGGTCGGTGGTCTCGGACAGCGGATTCCGGATGAACAGCACCACCCGCCCGCGGATGGGCGCGGCGCTCGCCGCGTCGGCCGTGACGTCGCCGCCCACGAGCACCGCGGGGCCGGCGACGGGCGCCGGCGGCACGTGACCGGCCACCAGCCGCGCGCCGACGTCGAACCTGGTGCGGGCGCGGGCCGAGCCCGCGCTCATGCTCAGCACCGACCGGTCGGGCAGGAGCTTGCGCCGCGTGATCGGGTACCGCTGGAAGTAGGTGCCGTTCTCGCCGCCCGGTTGCAGCCCGAAACGCTTGAACTCGTCCGCCACCCACTGCGCCGTGTGCTCGAGGCCCGGGCTCGGCGTGTCGCGGCCCATCATCGAGTCGTCCGCGATGATGCGGATGCGGCGGATCACGTCGTCGGCGGTGATGGTGCCGGCGGCGCTGGTGACCGGGGCGGGCGCGGCGGCCTGGGCTGCGAGGGGAGCGGTGACGAGCGGGAAGACCAGAACGAGGAGTGGGCGCGACATGCGAGGTCTCGGGTGCATCTAGGGGTTGGGCGGCTGCCCGCGACGGCGAAGTTCCGGCTCGCCCGTGGTCTTGGGCGCCGCGGACGGACGCCGGTCGGCCGGCGCCTGCGCGGCGCGATCTCGGTACGGCGCCGACGAACCGGCGTCGGCCCGCCGCTCGCCCCGGCTCACGAAATCCGACCCGCCGTACCCGGAGGCCTCGCGGAACACGTAGCGCGGGCCCGGCCGGGTGGGGCGGTTGCCGACCACCATCCGGCCGCCGGTCGAGCGATAAGGATAGTAGTACGGGTCGTCGTAGATCACGATCCGGTATCGCGAGCAGCTCTCCCCATACGGATCCCAGGCCGCCGCGGTTGCGCCCTCGTGGCACTCGTAGCACACGAACCGCGGGTAGTCGTAGCGCCGCTCGACGTAGTAGGGAACGATGTCGTAGTCGTAGTCGCCGTCGGGGCCGAGGCGCGCGGCGAGCTCGGTGAGCGCGACGTAAGGATCGCCGTGGAGCCGCCCCTCCGCGATCTCGCGGTAATCCCAGTGGTCGCGCCGCACGATGGGATCGAGGTCGAAGGGGACCGGCGAGGCGATCACGAAGAGGTATCCCACGCCCGGATAGTCGTCCACCAGGAACCCGCGAGACGCTGGGGCGATGGCGTACGGCCGGTCCGCGCGAACCCAGCTATCGTCCCACGGCTCGCCGGGAAAGAGCACGCGGAGCGCGCCGTCGGTGTCCACCCGGAGCACGAGCACGTGGCTCGGCTCGCGCACGGCGAAGCTCGCGCGGAGCCGCTCGCCCCGCCGATAGGGGCCGTCGCGATCGGTCCAGAGCGAAACCCGCGGCCGCCCCGCCGACGCGTGCCGCCAGGCGGCGAGCGCGGCCGGCGCCGCACCCCGCGCGGGGCCCGGGCCCAGGCACAGGGCCAGGCCGGCGAGGGCCGCGCAGGATGCTGCAACCAGCATGAAGGCTCCGGGGGTGAGCGAGCGTAGCGCGGTGGATCGAGCAGGAGCCATGCCATGCGCCGAGGGGCGCCGAGGGCGCCGGATCCGGCGCATCCGCGTCCCACCGCGGAGACAGCGGCGGCGCGCGTTGACTCCCCCGCTACCCGCGGGTACGTTGCGCCCGCGATGAATCGGTTCGAGTCGCCGGCCGGGCGCGCGCGCCTGGACCTGCTCGACCCCCTGGAGGTCTCGCGGCTCGGCGGACTCGAGCTCGTGGCGGAAGGGGTGGTGGAGGGTTTTCTCGCGGGCATGCACCGCTCCCCCCGGCGGGGCTTCTCGGTGGAGTTCGCCGAGCACCGGATGTACCAGGCGGGCGACGACCTCCGCTACGTGGACTGGAAGATCCTCGGTCGCAACGACCGGCTGTACGTGAAGCAGTTCGAGGAAGAGACCAACCTTCGCGCCATGATCGTGTGCGACGCGAGTCGCTCGATGGCGTGGACCGGCGACGCCGCCGTCACCCTCCCGAAGCTCGGCTACGCCCAGCGGCTCGTGGCCGCGCTCTCGCTCGTCCTCCTGCGCCAGCGCGACGCCACCGGCCTCATCGTCTTCGACGACGACGTTCGTTCCGTCACGCCCCCGCGCGCCCGCCTGGCGCACTGGCGGCAGCTCCTCGGCACCTTGGGCGCGGTCACGGCGGGGCAGGGCACCGCGGCCGAGCCGGCGCTCCGGCGGGTCATGCACCAGCTCCGCCGCCGCGGGCTCGT
This sequence comes from Gemmatimonadales bacterium, assembly GCA_035700905.1. Classification (GTDB taxonomy): domain Bacteria; phylum Gemmatimonadota; class Gemmatimonadetes; order Gemmatimonadales; family GWC2-71-9; genus DASQPE01. Next base: position 3,764 of record DASSOD010000061.1, read on the forward strand.
GGTGTTCGTCTCCGATCTCCTGCTCGACCGTGAGCTCGCGCTCAAGGCGCTCCGGTTCCTCCGCCATCGCGGCCACCAGGTGATCGTGCTGCACGTGATGGACCCCGCCGAGGTGGCGCTCAGCGGGCCCGCCGAAGCCCGGTTCGAGGATCCCGAGTCTCACGAGGCCGTGGTGCTCCGCCCCAAGGACTGGGCCGGCATCTACCGCGACACGATCACCGGCGTGATCGGCGACTGGCGCCTCGCCTGCCGGCGGCACGGCATCGCCTACCACCCCGTGCGAACGGACACGCCCTTCGGCACCGTGCTCCGGCGGATCGCGGCCTCGCGCGCGGCATGATCGCGTTTCTCCATCCGTGGATGCTCGCGGCGCTCGCCGCGGCGGGCGTGCCCGTCCTGCTCCATCTGCTGCAGAGCCGGGAGCCGCCCACCGTGGAGTTTCCGGCCGTCCGCTATCTCATCGCCGCCACCCGCCGGCACCAGCGCCGCCTCAAGCTGCAGAACTGGCTCCTGCTCCTGGTCCGGACCCTCCTGGTCGTCGCGCTGGTGCTCGCGGCCGCGGGCCCCACCGTGCCGGGGCGCGGGGTGGCGGGCCACGCGCCGAGCGCGATGGTGCTGGTGCTGGACAACAGCGCGAGCAGCGCTGCGGTGGTGAACGGGACGCCGCGGCTGGTCCAGCTCAAGGCGGCGGCGCGGCGCGTGCTCGAGCGGGCCACGCCCGACGACGCGCTCTGGCTGGTCACCGCCGACGGGCTGCCCCGCCGGGGCGACCCGCTCACGCTGCTCGACCTGGTGCGCCAGGCCGAACCCTCGCCGCGCCGCCTCGATCTCGGCGCGGCGCTCGCGACCGCCGGCCGCGTGCTCGCGTCGGAGTCGCGGCCGGGCGAGATCGTGCTCCTCTCCGACCTGCAGGCGAGCGCGGTTTCGGCCGCCGAGGTGAAGGCGCCGCTCCTGGTCGCGCGGCCCGAGGACGCGCCGGCGCGGAACGTGGGCGTGCGCGCGCTCGGCGCGGGCGTGCAGCCCTGGTCGCCCGACGGTGGCCGCGCGGTCGTGGCGCTCACGGGCGATTCCGGCCCGCCGGTGCCGGTCACGGTGCGCTTGGGCGAGCGTCCGCCGCGGCAGGCGCTCGGCCCGGTTGACGGCAGCGTCACGCTCGCGCTGCCCGAGACGCCGGGCGGATGGTGGACCCTCGCCGCCGACGTGGACCCGGACGAGCTCCGGCTCGACGACCGCCGGGTCGCCGCGGTGCGGGTCGCGCCGCCCGCGCGCGTGCGCTGGGATCCGGGCGAGCGCTACGTCGCCGCGGCCGCGGAGGTGCTCGCCGCCAACCGCCGGATCACGCGGGGCGACGAGCTCACGTTGGGGCGGCTCGGTCCGGGCCCATCGGTCGTCGAGCCGCCGGCCGATCCCGCCGAGCTGGGCGCGCTCAACCGCGCGCTCGAGCGGCGGGGCGTGGAGTGGAGCTTCGGCGCGCTCGTGACTCGGGCGGAGCGGACCGACAGCCTCGCCGGCCTCGCGGGCGTGCGCGTGACGAAGCGCTACGCGATCGAGCCGCGGGGCGGGCGCGCCGGGCGTGCGCCCGCGGGTGCCGCGCCCGGCAGTGCGGG
>DASSOD010000062.1:0-13898 GCA_035700905.1 Gemmatimonadales bacterium
CGCCTCGGCGTCGAGCCCGAGCGCGCGCGCGGCCGCGAGCGCCTCACCCACGCGCCCGGCGAGCACGTCCCGCGAGTCGTCCTCGAGCTCGACCAGCAGGACGGCGCCCATTTCGCCGGCGCCGGCGGGCAGCTCGTCGGGCCGGTGGCGCCCGACGATGTCGAGGAAGGTGCGGTCGAGCAGCTCGACGGCGGTGGCCTCCAGCGCGCGGAGCCGGGCCACGATGTCCGGAAGCGGCCCGTACTCGCGGAGCGCGATCCGAAGTCCGGCCCGCTCGGCGGGCGCCGGGTCGAGGCGCCACTCCACCGCGGTCACGAAGCCGAGGGTCCCCTCGGCCCCGATCACGAGGTCGAGCTCGTCGCCGGACCGAAGCCATGCGTCGAGCGCGTAGCCGGCGGCGTTCTTTCTCGTCTGGGGGAAGCGGCGGGCCACGAGGTCCGCGGCAGCCCGGATCGAGGCCGCGACCTGCTCGTGGAACCTGCGGATCGTGGCAACGCGCGAGGCCGGCGCGCCGCGGCGGAGCTCGACCCGCTCGCCGTCGGCGGTCACCATGTCCACCGACTCCACCCAGCCGCGCACGCTGCCGTATCGCGCCGAGCGCGCCCCGGCCGCGTTGGTGGAGACCGCGCCCCCGGCGGTGGCCCATCGCGAGCTGGACGGATCGGGAGGAAGGCGGAGGCCCGCTGGCGCCGCGGCCGCGTCGAGCTGCCCCAACGTCGCTCCCGCCCGCATCCGCGCGCGGCGCGCGTGCGGGTCCACCCGGAGCTCGGGGCCTGCCATGGAGGAGAGGTCCACCACGACGCCGTCACCCACGTTGCCGCCCGGCATCGCGCTTCCGGCCCCGCGGGGCACGAGCGGAACGCGGAAGTCGGCCGCCCAGCGGACGAGCCGCACGAGGTCGTCGGCGTCCGCCGGGAGGCAGGCAGCTTGCGGCACGATCCGGTAAATTCCGGCGGCTTCGGCGTACGCGGCGCGGGCCCGCTCGTCGGTGCGGAAGCGGCCTCGGAAGCCGGAGGGAGGAACCAGCGGCATGGGGCGGAAAGCTAGGACCGTTCTCCCTTGCCAAGCAAAGTCGCGGTCACGAGAATAGGCTTCCCTATGGCCGACTCCCAGCGCGCGCAGCTCATCCACATCGACGTCGACCGGCGCCTCGGTCACGAATGGGACGAGTGGGACGGCAAGCCGCTCCCGAACCGCGGCGACTACGATTCGGCGCCGGCCTTGTTCTTCGCCTGGGCTGCCGTGACGCTGCTCGCGGCGGGCCTGGTGCTCGCCGCGCTCATCTATCTCCTCGCTCCCCGGCTCGCGCTGATCCACCCCATCCTTCCAAGGCTGCTGTGGGCGGTGTGGGCTGCGGCCGGCGTCGTGCTGGTCTTCTGGTGGGCGCTCCTCGTAACCGCCTATGCGTCGCGCAGGCCGATCCTGCCGGAGCGGCTGGCCGAGCGGGGCCTCCTGCTTCGCCTCATGCGGCTCACGTCGCGCGTGGCGAGCCGGTTCGGAAAGCGGGACTGGGTCGAGAACGCGGCAGTGAAGGTCTACAACGCGCTCGCGCTCACCCGCGGCCGCAAGGTGAGCACGGGCGAGCTGCTGCTCCTCATCCCCCGATGCCTCTCGAAGGAGGCGCTGGACGGCGTGCTCGGCATCGCCGGCAAGTACGGCGTGCCGGTGTTCGTGGCGACCCGCGGCCAGCTTGCACGCCGCGTGATCCGGGAGCGCCGGCCCCGTGCGGTCGTCGCCGTCGCCTGCGAGCGGGACATGGTAAGCGGACTGCACGACGTGGCGGGCAAGGTGCCCGTGCTCGGGCTCACGATGACGCTCCCCTCCGGGCCCTGCAAGGATGCGGGCCTCAACCTCGGCCAGCTGGAGGAGTGGGTCAAAGCGTACGTGGTTTGACCCGGGCCGTGTCGCGGCTCGCGGGGGTTCGCAGTGAGTCGCGAGTGGTGTCCGGCGCGAACTGCACCGAGTCGCGGGCGGTCGAATCCGCCGGTTCGGGTTCGGGCGCCGGACGCGGCGGCGGGGGCGGGGGCGGAGGCTCCCCGTAGCGACGGCGGAGGGAATCGAGCACCCCCTGCACCCGCTTGACCGCCGGATTGTCGGGCCCCGCGATCCGGTCGAGGCTCCGATCCGAAGCCGACGGGTCCACCACCCGGTGGAACACGGTCTCGACCGTGACGTCGCTGTGCTCCGGCCGCCCCACGTCCACCCAGCCCCGCACCCGCACGATCGCGGATCCTACCGGCGTCGCCGAGGTCGGCTTCCCGCTCGCCGCCTCAAACCACGGCGTCTCCAGCCACCCGTCGCGCGGCTCTACCCGCACCACCGGCACATCCGCCGCGCGGAGCGCTTCGGCGACCCGCCGCGTGGCATCGGGCACGGTGAGCTCGAGCTCGACGGTGGATGCCTCGGGGAGCGGCTGATGAGGCGGGCGGGTGGTGGCGAGCACGCAGGCCGCGAGCAGGGCGGCTGGGCCCGGCCGGAGGAGTGCGGCGACGCCCCCGTGAGTGCGCAGCACCTCAGTGGTGGTGGGGCGGCGTGCCCGGGGGATGGGTGTGGGCGCCCGGCTGGGCGGCCGAATCGGCTGCCGAATCGGACGATGTGCTCGCGCCGGCCGACCCGTGTGCGTCGCCCGCGCCGTGCTCGTGCGCGTCAGCTGCGTCGTGCTCGTGGGCCTCGCCGGCCGCGTGCTCGTGCCCCTCCTCGCGATTCGCGAGCTCGGCCCGCAAGGTCGCGTTCGAGACGCCCGCGGCGTGGTCGAACACCAATTCGCCGCCGTGATGTCCCGTATTGGCGAGGAACGCGAACCCGATCACGCTCACGCCGAGCACCGCGAGTCGCTCAGCGCCGCCCATGCGGCGATCCCGCACCAGCCGCCAGACCGCCACCACCGCGAAGATGCCGAGCGTAATCAGCGCGAGCTGCTCGTGCTCTTCCATGATCCGGTGGATCGCCGGGCCGTGGTCAATCTTGTCCTCGGCCTGGAGCCCCGCGAGCACGGCGGCGCCGGCGCCGAGCGCGCCCAGCACGAGCAGGAGCCGGCTCATCGCGCGGAGCGACTCCCTCTTGAGCACCAGGCTCGCGATCTCGAGCGCAACCGCAAGCGTGAGGAGCGCGAGCGGCGCCGGAACGAGCAGGGCGTGAATGCGGGGCCAGTCGTAGCCGAGCATCGGGTCTCCGTCAGAGGTCTGGGTCGAGCGGGACCGGAGGTGTGGCGGAGTAATCATAAAACCCCCGGCCCGCCTTCCGCCCATGGCGGCCGGCCGCCGCCATGCGGCGAAGCAGGGCCGGGGCGGCGTAGCGGGCCTCGCGGTACTCGCCGAACATGATGTCCGCGATCCGCACGACGGTGTCTATTCCGACGACGTCGAGCAGCGTGAACGGTCCCATCGGGTGGCCGGCGCCCAGGCGCATGGCGGTGTCGAGGTCCGTCACGGTTCCGACGCCGCGCTCCAGCGCCCGCACCGCGTCGAGCAGGTAGGGGACGAGCAGCAGGTTCACGAGAAAGCCCGGCGTGTCCCTCGCGACCACCGCCTGCTTGCCGAGACTCCGCGCGAATCCAAGCGCCCGCTGGAGGGTGTCCGCGCTGGTCGCGCCCGTCTGGACCACCTCGACCAGCGGCATGAGCGGGACGGGGTTGAAGAAATGAAGCCCGACGAAGCGGTCGGCCCGCGAGGTGGCCGCGGCCATCGCGCCGATCGAGAGGCTCGAGGTGTTGGAGGCGAAGATCGTACCGCGAGGGGCCAGCGCGTCCAGCTCCCGCCAGAGGGCGTTCTTGAGCTCGAGCTCCTCCGTGACCGCCTCGATGACCAGGTCGCATGCGGCGACCGGCGCAAGATCGGTGGTGAGCCTGAGCCGCCGGAGCGTGGCGTCCCGCTCCGCGGCGGCGAGCGCCCCCTTCTGCACCAGCTTGCCCAGCGAGGCGGTGATCGCCGCGAGTCCGCGCTCGAGCGCCGGCGCGGCGGGCTCGCGCACCCAGGTGTCGTACCCGGCCGTCGCGGCCACCTGGGCGATGCCGCTCCCCATGAGCCCGGCGCCCAGGACGCCCACCGTCCGGATGCCGGCCCCCGTCGCTTGGTCGGTCACGTCAGGCGGCGTCGGTCACGGCCGGAGCGAGCGGCGTACTTCCTCGGCGATGAGCGCCAGGAGTCCCGGCGTGCGCTCCGGGATCCGGTGGCCGGGCTTCACGGCGCCCTGCTCCAGCTGGTCGAGCGCGCGCTCGAGTCCGAGGAGAATCCGCGCGGGCACCGGGCGGAAGCGGCGCAGCGTGATCCACCCGAGCGCGAGCCCGACCGGCAGCGGAACGAGCGACACCGGCAACAACGCGCCCAGGAGCGCCAGCGCCGCCGTGCCCCCCGCGCCGGCGCCGGCCGCCGTGACCGCCCCGCCGAGAAACGCCCCGCGCAAACCGCGAAGATCGGCCTGAAGGCTCACGTGGCACCAGTCGCCCTCGAGCTCGGTGAAGATCGCGACGACCGCGCTGGCCCGCTCCAGCATGAAGGGACGACGTCCGCCGCCGATCGCGGCGGTGGAACGGCGGATCGCCGCCTGAATGCCGCCCAGCGGCTCCCAGGTGATGCGCCCCGGCTGCTGCCGCTGCACGCAGAGCAGCTCGTTCTGCTCCATCCAGCGGAGCAGCGAAGCCTGGAGCGCCGTACAATCCCCCCGCACCACGCGGTGGGTGCCCACGACGGCGGCCCCCGCCACACGCGACAGCGCGTCGTCCGCCGCGTGCTCCGGCAGCCCGGCGCCCTCTTCCAGCAGCGCCTGCTGCAGGTACCGCCGCGGAATCCCGACCTCCTCGCCCAGGGCGAGGACCTGCGCCGGCGTCAGCCGCTCGCTCAGCTCGCGCTCCGACGTCTGCAGCTCGGCGGCCCGCCGGATGATGCGCTCCAGCGCGGCGCGGTCGATCCGCGGCGCGCTTCCCTCACCCATCGTGTTCCCGGTCCGCCTTCCGCGCCGCCTCGGTACGCAGCCGCTGCATCACATCCGCCAGCTCCGCGGCCGGCATCCCGCCCGATTCGATCGCGGCGCTGCCCAGGACGCGGTCGATCTCGGGCGGCAGCGCGGCCGCGGCATCGGCCGGCTTCACCAGCGGCGCCGGCGGCGTCCCGGCCTGGGCGGTGAGGAAGGGCCGGAATAGATCGATCGGCAGCGGAAAGATGGTGGTGGAGTTGTTCTCGGCGGCGATCTCGGTGACGGTCTGGAGATAGCGGAGCTGCAGCGCGTTGGGCTGCGTGCCGAGGGTATACGCCGCCTGGGCGAGGGTCTCCGAGGCCTGCAGCTCGCCCTGCGCAGCGATCACCTTGGCCCGGCGCTCCCGCTCCGCCTCGGCCTGGCGGGCCATGGCGCGCTTCATTTGATCGGGAAGGTCCACGTCCTTCACCTCCACCGCGTTCACCTCGATCCCCCAGGCATCGGAGCGCTGGTCGATGATCCGTTTCAGCACGCCGTTGATCTTCTCCCGGTCGCTCAGCAGCTCGTCCAGCTCGACCTCGCCCAGCACCGAGCGCAGCGTCGTTTGGGCGAGCTGGCTCGTCGCGTAGAGGTAGTCCTCGATCTCGATCACGGCTTTGGCCGGGTCCGCCACGCGCATGTAGAGGACCGCGTTCACCTTGACCGAGACGTTGTCCCGTGTGATCACGTCCTGCGGCGGGATGTCCATCGCGATCACCCGCAGCGAAATCCGCCGCGAGTGGATGAATCCCGCCGGCAGCACGATGAGTCCCGGTCCCTTCGTGCCCCAGTAGCGGCCCAGGAAGAAGACCACGCTCCGCTCGTACTGGCGGATCACGCGCAGGCTGGCGAACAGGTACCCGATCGCGAGCACGACGCCCAGGCTGAGCAATTCCATACGACTCGCTCCTCAGTCGGAAAGAGCTTCGATGACAATCGCGGCGCCCTGGCCGCCGCCGATGCAGGCGCTGCCGAGCCCGTACCGCGCACCGCGGCGGCGGAGGGCGTGCGCCAAATGGGCCGTGATGCGCGCCCCGGTGGCACCGAGTGGGTGGCCGATCGCGATCGCGCCGCCGTCCACGTTGACCCGCGCCCGATCCAGCCCGAGCTCCCGCTCGACGGCGAGGTACTGCGGCGCGAAGGCTTCGTTCACCTCGATCAGGTCCATGGCCTCGAGCCCGAGCCCGGCGCGGCCCAGCACCTTGCGGGCCGCGGGCGCCGGCCCGATCCCCATGAGGCCGGGGTCCACGCCGACCGTGGCCCATGCCGCGATGCGCGCGAGCGGCGCGAGGCCGCGCGCCGCCGCCCAGCTCTCCGACGCGACCACCAGCGCGGCGGCGCCGTCGCAGATCCCCGAGGCGTTGCCGGCCGTCACGACGCCGTCCTTCCGGAACACCGGCGGGAGCTTGGCCAGGCCCTCGAGCGTGCTCTCGGGACGCATGTGCTCGTCCGCCGCCCAGTCCTCGGCGCGCTTGGTCTTGCGGTTGTGCACCGGCGTCGCGACCACCTCGTCGGCCATCGCGCCCGACGCCCACGCGGCGCACGCCGCGCGCTGGCTCCGCAGCGCGTACTCGTCGGCATCGGGCCGGGTCACGCCGTAGCGCTCGGCCAGGCGTTCGGCCGTCTCCCCCATCGTGAGACCGCACTCGCCGTCGCGCAACGCTTCCCACAGGCTATCCTCGAGTGGCGGCGCCGGCTGGCCGAAGCGGAGTCCCCAGCGCGCCCCTCGCACCAGATGCGGCGCCTGGCTCATGGATTCCGTTCCCCCCGCCAGCACGACCTCCGATTCGCCCAGCAGGATCTGTTGCGCTGCCTGCACCACCGCCTCGAAGCCGGAACCGCAGAGCCGGTTCACGGTCAGGGCCGGTACCTCGACCGGCACGCCCGCACGGAGCGCGACGTGCCTCGCGAGGTACGGCGCGCCCGCGGAGGTCTGCACGACGTTGCCGAAGACCACGTGATCCACGTCCGCCGGCGCGATCCCCGCGCGCTGCAGCCCCGCCCGCGCGGCCACCGCGCCGAGCTCGGTCGCGGTCACGTCCTTGAGCGCGCCGCCGAACGCGCCGAAGCCGGTACGGACGCCGGAGAGGATGACGACGCGCTGCATGGATGTGGTACTCACCGGAGGCGGCTCCGACGGAGGCGGGATACGGGCGTGGCGCGGACCGGAAATATGCCCGGGCCATGGGGCCACCCTCAAGGAAAGCGGAGTCTAGCGCTGCTCCATGGCGGCGCCGCAGGTGATGCAGTGCCGCCAGCCCAGCTCGACCTCGCTCTGGCATTCCGGGCAGCGAATGGTGGTTTGGCTCTCGCCGCAGTGGGGGCAGAAGTTCACCTGCCGTCCGACCGGAAGCGTCCCCCCGCAATAGAGGCACATGGGCGGAGCCCCGCCAGGCGGCGCGGGCGAGAACTCCGGCGCCTGCCGCACCGCGTCGAGCGGCAACGCCTCGCCGAGGTGTGGCGGGAGCGGCTGGGGCAGCTCGAGCTCCGGCGCGCGCTCCGCCTCGAGCCCGGGATCCACCGGGCGCGCCGTGTGCGCGAACCGGCCGGCCGGCGTCTCCTCCACCGGAGCGCCGCCCGGCGGGGCGTAGCTGGAGTCCGGAACGGCCGTCAGCACGCGCCGTACGGCCGACGGGCTCAGGGTCACCAGCGCGCCGCCGTGCTCCCGAAGCAGGCCGAGATCCGGGTTGGGCCCGTCCAGCTCCCGTTGGAAGAGGAACTGGACGTCGGCCGGCTCCGTACGGGCCAGGCCCTCCTCGCCGGCGCAGAGGCGCATCAGCAGCGCCTCGTAATCCTCGCTGCTCTCGAGCGCGAGCACGCGCCGGTGCGTCCGATAGGGAAGGATGGCGTGCTGGATGTCATCCAGCGTGAGGGAGCCCGCGAGCCGGGCCGGCTCGGCCGAGGACAGCGTCGCGACGAGGTGGCGGAAGAACCGTTCGAGGTCGGTCACTCGGCGCCGGGACTGTGGGGAATTGGCGCAGGTTAGAGGCGGTCAATCGGGGTGTCAAGCCAAAGGAGGCGGAATGCGGACGGCGGCGGTGCTGTGGTTCATCCTCGTTGGGACGGTGGGGCGGGCGGAGGCGCAGCGCGAGTGCCGCCCACCCGACACGTCGAACGAGGCGAAGGCGCTCGCGACCCTCGGAGTGCCGCTCGCATTCGGACCGGTGGATGCGCCGCACACTGCGCGGCCGGGAGAGATCCGGCTCGGCGTGGAAGGGGTGTACATCCCCCGCCTCGACGAGGCCACCCGCACGCCGACGATCTGCCGCCCCGGAAAAGGGCCGGAGGACACGAACCTGCTGTTCGCCCTTCCGCGCCCGCGCCTCGCGGTGGGCCTGCCCGGCGGGCTGCTGCTGGAGGGGAGTTGGGTACCGCCGGTCCGGGTGAACGACGTCAAGGCGAATCTCGGCGCGGTCGCGCTCTCGCGCGGCTTTGGGCTTGGCCGGAGCTCGGCGGTGCTCGGGCTCAGGCTCCACGCCACGTTCGGCCAGGTGAACGCCCCCATCACCTGCAACGACGCCGCGCTTGCGGACCCGGTGAGCGAGTGCTTCGACGGCACGCGCTCGGACGACCGCTACATCCCCGACACCTACGGCGCCGAGACCTCGCTGGGCTGGTCGCTCGCGGGCGGACGGGTGCGGCCGTATCTCGGCGGGGGCGTCAATCTGCTGCGACCGCGCTTCCAGGTGCACTTCGTCAACCGGTTCGGCGACCTGGACGACACCCGGGTGATCGTGAACCTCACGCGCGGCGTGGTCTTCGGCGGGCTGGGATGGTTCGCGCCCTCAGGCTTCGGCGTGAGCGGCGAGATCTACGCGGCGCCCGCGGACGCCGTGACCGGCCGCGTGGCGGTGCGCTACGCGCTCCGCTGATCGGTGATCGCGATCCGCTCGCCGGCCGCGACGCGGCGCTCCAGCGCGGCGAAGGCGGCGTCGGGATCGTAGTCGAGGTAGAGGCCCTTCCGGCGCTGGGCGGCGAGCCATTGGGCGAAGCCGGACTCGACCGCCCCGCCGCTGCTCTCGCCGCTTCGGGCGGCCTCCATCGCGAGATCGTTCGCGTACTCGTTCTTGGCGTGGCCGCGGTGTCCGCGGACCCAGGTCCACTGGGTGTCGTGGAGCTCGGCGGCCTCCACGAGCCCGCGCCAGAGCTCGAGGTTCTCGATCGGCCCGCCCTTGCGGCGCCAGCCGCGCGCCGTCCAGCCCGGCACCCAGTCCCGCATTCCCTTCACCAGGTACTCGGAATCGGAGACGAGCAGGACGCGCATGCGCGTGTCCTTGGCCGCGAGGAGCCGGAGCACGAGGGTCGCGCCGGCGAGCGCCATCCGATTGTTGGTGGTATCCGGATCGTGGAGGAAGAAGTCGCGGCGCCGGATGCCGCGGGGCGTCCGCACTTCGATCAGGCCTCCGGCGCCTCCCGGCGTCCGCCCCTCCCGGCCGTTGCCGAGACAGCTCTCATCCAGATGGACGATCGCGACCGGCGCGCTCACGGCTCGATGACCTGGAATTGCTCGATCTCGTCGAGCGGGAGCTCGAGCTCCTCGCCCGTCATCGGAAGCCGCCCCACCAGGACGTCGCGGCGGCCGGCCGCCGCCACTCGGCTCGCCACGACCACGTACTCGGTGCCCCTGCGGGTCACGAGCGCCACCCGGAGCCGGTCGCGGGCGGCGCGCTCGAGCTGATCCATCCGATCGGCGGTCCAGCGAATGGGCGACATGCGGTCCGGCGCTCAGGCCCCCGCCGGTGCGGTGGCGCCGGCGGAGGAGCGGGAGATGCGGATCCCGCCGGCCGCATCGTCGAGCAGCCGTCCGATCGTGGCGGCCGCCGGCGTGCCCGCGGCGCGGAGCGCGTCGAGCAGTTCGGCCTCCTGCTCCGGCGGCACGGCGAGCAGGAGACCGCCGGAGGTCTGCGCATCGGCGAGGATCCAGCGGTCGGTTTCGTCCAGGTCCGCGGCCCAGGTGGTGCGTGCGCTCACGGCCTCCAGGTTCCGCTTGGTCCCGTCGGGCACGAGCCCCCGGGCCGCGAGGTTCCGCGCATGGGGGAGGACGGGCACGGCGTCGCAGAAAACCTCGGCGCCCACCCGGCTCGCGTCGAGCATGTTCGCTAGATGGCCCAGCAGGCCGAAGCCGGTCACGTCGGTGGCCGCGCTCACCCCCACCGCGAGCGCGGCCCGCGAGGCGCCCGCGTTCAGGGTGGTCATCGAGCGCACCGCCTCGGCCATGCCGGCCTCGAGCAGCGCGTCGCGCTTGAGCGCCGTGGCGAGGATGCCGGTGCCCACCGGCTTGGTGAGGACGAGCAGGTCGCCAGCGCATGCGCCCGCGTTGGTCAGCATCCGATCGGGGTGCACCTCACCGACGACGGCGAGACCGAACTTCGGCTCCGGGTCGTCCACCGAATGCCCGCCCACCACCAGGCATTTCGCCTCGGCGCACACCGCAGCGGCGCCCTGCAGCACTCCGGCGAGCAGCTCGAGCGGCAGCGTCTGCGCGGGCCATCCGACCAGGTTGAGCGCGAAGAGCGGATTGCCCCCGACGGCGTAGACATCGCTCAGCGCGTTCGCGGCGGCGACCGCCCCCCAGGTTGCGGGATCGTCCACGATCGGCGTGATGAAATCCACCGTCGCCACCAGCGCGCGGTCCGGGGCGAGGCGGAATACGGCGGCGTCGCCGCGCGTCGCGGCGTCCACGAGGACCCGGGGGTCCTCGATCGCGGGCAGGGAGCGCAGGACCTGCGCCAGGTCGGCCGGGCCGAGCTTGCAGGCTCAGCCGGCGCCGTGCGACAGCGACGTGAGCCGGATGCGCGGCGTCTGATCGGTCGGGGAGCTGGACATCGGGGCCTCGCGGGCGTGGGTGCGTGGGCGCCCGGGCGCCGCCCCTCGCGGTGCGGCGGCGTTGTCTCGGGCGGGCCGGGGCAGGCCGGCCGACGCAAAGTTACACCCGGCGAGGCCGGTCCGGGTGTCTCACCACGTGGCGCGGATCGAGTCCGCGGCCAGCAGTCGCCCCCGTATCATCACCCGCTCGACGGCGCGGGTATTGTGGATGTCGGCCAGGGGATCGGCACCCAGCACCACGAGATCGGCCACCTTGCCGGGTGCGATGCGGCCCAGCGAGTCCGCGCCCAGGAGCGACGCCCCGTTCCGTGTGGCCGCCGCGAGCGCCTCCGCGGGCGTGAGGCCGGCTTGGACCAGCAACGCCAGCTCCTCGTGCTCGCTCCAACCTGGGATCAGCATCTGGTTGGCGGCGTCCGTCCCCGCCGCGATCATGCCGCCGGCCCGCCGGAACTCCCGCACGAAGAGATCCTGCTTGGGCCGCGAGCGGCGGAACCCGGCGAGATCCACCGCGCTCCACCCCGCGCGCCCGAGCATGCCCTGCACGTCCCAGCGCACCTGCTCCGCCTGGGGCACCGCCCGGAGCTCGGGGCGCTGCGTCACGGCCGTGTCGTCCAGACGGCTGAACGTCTCGTGCAGCACCAGCGTGGGGACCAGCGCCACCTTCCGCGACGCAAGCTCGGCGGCGACCCGCGCGAGGGATGCCGAGTCCAGCGCCGCCCAACTGCGCTCGAACGCCGTCCACCCCGACCAGAAGCTGCGGTAATGCGCGCTGATGAGCGCGGACGGATCGGGCACGGCGGACTCGGGCACGCCGGTCATGTGCTCGATAGAGCGGATGCCGGCCCGCGCGGCCGTCGTGGCGCTGGTGAGGCCGAGGTGCCCCGCAACCTTGAGCCCGAACGTCCCCGCCTCGTCCACGATCGCCTTGAGCAGCGGCTCGTCGATGCGGGTGTACACCTTGATGTAGTCCACCCCCGCCACCGACAGCCGGTCCACCGCCTTGCGCGCGTCCGACGGATCGTCCACCGCGATGGCGTCGGTGTACGTGGGGGGTCGGCCGTCGATCATGGCGCCCGCCGCGAAGATCCGGGGCGCCGCGATGGCGCCCAGGCCGGCCCGCTGCCGGAGGGCGAGGATCGTGTCCAGCACACCGTGGGCATCCCGGACCGTGGTGACGCCCCAGCCGAGGTAGCGGTCGAGCGCCCAGGGCGCGACGTGCGCGTGGGCGTCGACGAGGCCCGGAATGATCCACTTGCCCCGCACGTCTACCTGGATGGTGTGCTTGGGCAGGGTGAAGCCCGCCGCGCCCGTGAGTGCCTCGATGTGTCCGTCGCGAACCACGACCACGGCGTTCGGCCGCGGCGGCGCATCGCTTCCGTCGATGACGGTCGCGCCGACCAGGGCGACCCCGTCCGGCGTACGATTGGCGCACGCCGTGCAGAGCGCGAGCGCGACGAGCGCGGCCGCGCTACTCCGAATCACCGGAAGAATGATCGTGGAGGATCTTCCAACCTTCGCGCCGGTGCTCGAGCACCAGCGTGAACGGCCCGCTCGCGGTCGTGCGCCCCTCCCGGTAGAGGATGAAGCGGGCGGTGACCAGGGCGTGGTCCGGGCCGAGGGGCCGGGCCTCGATCTCCTCGAATCGGAGGCTGTCGCGCGGGGCGCCCGGCGCGAACCGGGGCGCGTAGCGGGCCCGGATGTAGTCGAAGCCGTGCCGGGCGTGGCCGTGGTCCACGAAGGTCGTCGCGGTGTCGCGGGCGTAGTCCGACACGAATGCGTCGAGGTCGCCGCGGTTCCAGTCCCGCGCGGCGCGCGCGAGCTGGGCGGCCAGCGCGGCGGTGAGCGCCGCCCGGTCCGGCGCGGGAGCGGCCCCCGGCGGCGAGCCGGTTGCGGCGGCCCCGCACGCGGCCGCCACGACGACCAGCGAAACGGCGCACAAGCGCATTCGAGGCGATGGATGGAGGATGCCGGAAGCTGGACGAGCGGCCGCCGCGATGCAAGGTGGCCCGGCACCGATGCTATGTTTGGATTTCGTCCCAGGAGATTCCCCAGCGTGAGCCAGCCGGCCATCTCGGCCTACGGTCTGATCGGCGACATGCGCACCGCCGCGCTCGTCGGCCTGGACGGCGCCATCGACTGGTGCTGCCTCCCCCGCTTCGACAGCGGCAGCATCTTCGGCGCCCTGCTCGACCCGGCCCGGGGCGGCACCTGGTTCGTGCGTCCGATCGCGCCGTGGACCTCGACCCAGCGCTACCTGCCGCGGACCAACGTCCTCGAGACCACCTTCACCACCGCCGACGGCGCCACCATCGCCGTCACCGACTTCATGCCCGTCACGGCCGACGGGCGGCCCTACGGGCGGTACCCGGAAATCCACCGCCGCATCCGCGGCCTCCGCGGGCGCACCGCGCTGAGCATCGGATTCATGCCCCGGTTCGAGTACGCCTCCCGGGCGACGCGGCTCGAGGTGATGGGCGCCGGCCTCTTCGCGACCGATCGCACCGACCAGGTGCTGACGCTCGCGAGCGCCCGCCCCTTCACGTGGACCGTGGAGCAGTCCACCGCGACCACCACCTTCGACATCGAGAAGGGCGACGAGCGATGGCTGGTGCTCCGCTACGACGACGACGACGTCTATCCCGCCGACAAGTACGAGAGCGCCGAGAAGCTCGAGGTTACCGAGGCCTACTGGCAACAGTGGGCCGCCAGGGTGAACTACGATGGCCCGCACCGCAGCATGGTGAAGCGCTCGGCCCTCCTGCTCAAGCTGCTCACCTACGCGGAATCCGGCGCCATCATCGCCGCGCCGACCACCTCGGTTCCCGAAACCCTGGGCGGAAGCCGCAACTGGGATTACCGGTTCGTCTGGCTGCGCGATGCGGCCTTTACCCTGGCCGCGCTCAACGCGGTGGACCACCACGCCGAGGCCGACGCGTTCATGCGCTTCCTCAAGCGGGTTTGCCGGCACGAGGGCGGCGGGCACCTGCAGATCATGTACGGCATCGACGGCCGGCGGGACCTGATCGAGCGCCAACTCGAGCATCTGAGCGGCTATCGCAATTCCCCTCCGGTGCGGGTGGGGAACGGCGCGGCCGGGCAGCTGCAGCTCGACGTCTACGGCG
>DASSOD010000063.1:0-2203 GCA_035700905.1 Gemmatimonadales bacterium
GACGACAACAACACGTGGCGAGGCGAGCGCTATGCACCATGGCGGGGATATATGCGGAGCGCCGCCGTGGAAGTCAAGCCTGCCGGCGGGCACCGGTCTTGCGCCCCGAGCGGTATCCCGCCCCGCGAGGTCGCGATGCACGCAACCAGGCCGACGTGCCCCGACCGCCTCCGCGCAGGCCCGGCGCGCCGCCCGTGACCGCGCTCGCCCTCCGCGACGACGCGCTGGCGTGGGCGCGGGGCAAGCGGTGGCAGTGGCGCCTCCCCCTCCTCGCCTGGCTCGGGCTCACCGGCTGGCGCCACCTCGCCGATCCCGACTACGCCAGCATCTTCTCCGGCATCATCTTCGGCTCGCACGAGCTGGGGCACCTCTTGTTCGCGTTCATGGGCGAGGTCATGACCGTGGCGGGCGGCAGCCTCATGCAGCTCCTGGTGCCGCTTGGCGCGGCCGCCGCGCTCCTCCATTGCCGCGACTACTTCGGCGTGGCGGCCGCGGGATGCTGGCTCTCCTTCAGCCTGAGCAACCTGGCCGTGTACATCGGCGACGCGGTGGCGCAGGAGCTTCCGCTCGTCAGCATGAGCCCCGACGGCGCGGAGCACGACTGGTATTGGCTGCTCGATCGCTTCGGGGTCCTGGGCTACGACCTCCGCATCGCGGCGCAGGTGCGGCACCTCTCCGCCGCGGTGCTGCTCGCGTCGCTCGCGCTCGGGGCGTGGCTTTGCCACCGCATGGCGCGGCCGGTTCGTGATCGCTAGCTTCGGGTTCATGCATCGCCGGCGCCTCGCACCGTTCAAGGCGATACTGCTGCTCGCGATCGGGCTGAGCGGCGGCCCGGGACTGCCCGTCGTGGACGCGGTCGTATACCATCGGGCCCCGGACCTCCGTCGTCTCGAGGCGCGCTTCCAGGCCGCGGGGACCCGAATCTGCCACGCCGACGTCTGCACGCTCGGCCGGCTCCTGCCGGTCCCCCGCCCCGAGGGGGGCACCGGCGGCCCGCTGCGCGTCGCTACTCTCCCCTTCCGCTCCCTCTCCCATGCGGTGCCCGCGGCGCCCCCCGCGTCCGCTGCCACCGCCCCGCAGCACTCTCGAGCTCCACCAGCGCTTTCGGCCTAACCGGCTCACGCCGGATCCTCGGAGTCTGCGCCGCGCCATCGTCTCGTTGGAGCGGCATGCGCCGTCGCCATCGCGCTGGAGCTCACCATGCGAGCCATGCTCGTTGCGGTTGCCTTCGCGGCAGCCGTCCGCCCCCCGATGCCAACCGCGGGTCCGGTGGCCCCGCCCGCTCCCACGCTCTCCGGACGCGTCACCGGACCGGGGGACACGCCGCTTGCCGACGTGCGAATCACGGTCGGCGAGGGCCGGCGGTCGGCCACGACCGGGCCCGACGGGCGTTACACCATCGCCAACCTGCCGACCGGCACCTACAGCATCGCCTTCGCGCTGGTCGGCTACGCGCCCGAGGTGCGGCGCGTAACCCTGGGCGCCGCGGATGTGGAGCTCAACGTGGAGCTCCGCCCCTCCGCGGTCGAGCTGCCCGAGGTCCAGATCACGGCGACCCCGCTGGCCACGACGCCCCTCACCTCGCCCCAGCCGACCGCGGTGCTCGGCGACGCTGCGCTGCGAGTCGCCCAGGCGCCCTCGCTGGGCGAGACGCTCTCGGGCGTCGCCGGGGTCCACAGCCTGAGCACCGGCGTAGGCATCGGCAAGCCGGTGATCCGCGGCCTCACCGCGAATCGGGTGCTGGTGCTCGACAACGGCGTGCGTGTCGAGGACCAGCAGTGGGGAGACGAGCACTCCCCAAACGTCGAGACCGCGGGCGCAGATCGCATCGAAGTGATACGCGGTCCGGCGAGCGTGCTGTACGGCTCCGACGCGCTCGGCGGGGTGATCAACGTGGTCCCTCGGGAGCTCCCCGATGCCCAGGGGCGCGCCCCTTTCGTCACCGGCAAGGTGAGCGCCGCCTACACCAGCAACAACCGCGAGCCCGACGCCACCCTTCTCGCCGAGGCGGCGTCGGGGGGAGTCGGCGGCCGCGTCACGCTCACCGGCCGGGCCAGCTCCGACGTCCGTACGCCGGACTACATCCTCTGGAACAGTGGCAACCGCGCTGCGGGCGGATCGGGCGCGGTGGGCTACCACGGAACCTGGGGCTCGCTGAGCGGCGCCTACACCCAGCGGAACGAGCGCATCTCCCTCACCGGCG
>DASSOD010000064.1:0-11641 GCA_035700905.1 Gemmatimonadales bacterium
ACGAGGTGGCGGCGCTCGTGGCCTTCCTCGCCTCGGACGAGTCCAGCTTCATGACGGGGGCGACGTACCTGGTGGATGGGGGGTATACGGCGCAATAGCCGGGGGGCGGCGGCCCGGACGTCGAGCAATTCATCATCACACGAACCAAGCCGCCGCGCGCCGATGGGCCCTCTGGGATTCGAACCCAGGACCTACGGATTATGAGTCCGCTGCTCTAACCGCCTGAGCTAAGGGCCCGCTGAGCCCGAAACATCTCGCCAGCCAACCACTTCGACAAGCCTGCTCGAGCACCGCATTGCGCCAGCGTCCCCCCTCCCGGCGTGGCACGCGTGCACGAGCGAGATTCAGCGGCTGTACGCACGCGTTCCATCCCACGCGACCCGGGCAGCCTCAGTTGCGATCGGGGAGTGGCACGCGCTCACCAGACATCGCGTTACCCTTGTGACGCGGCTCGGTGCCGGCGCTCGCTGCTTGCGGCTCGCGATGGAGTGCCTGGGTGATGCGTGTGGGAAGCACGCGCCCCATTTCCTCCACAACCTGGTGGACCTCGCTCTCGCTCAACTCGGTACAGAGTTGCGCAAGTTGGCGAAGCGTGAACAGGGCGCGACCGAGGGGTTCTGAGGTGGCAGGCATCCTTCGCCTCTAACTGATGTCGGACAAAGGTTGGCCCCTATTACATGTCGCTACGCTATCCCACGGTCAACCCATAAGACACCACGGTCGATTCCGGGAGCCGGCACTCGCGCGGCATTGCGCGTCACTCCTCGAGCTTCAGCGTGGGTCCATCGATGCCCCGTGACCTTCGCCGGCCTCCAGCAAGGGGGTGCCGCTACGCGTCGGCCCACCGAGGTCCAGGACCCGATCAACGCCGCTTGCGGTGATTGCGAAGGTGCCGTTATCCAGGCGCTCAATCCAGCCGTTCTCTTTCAAGTACCAAACGTGAAATCGCATATGCCCCTCGGGGCACCCGAGGAGCCGCTCGAGATCGACCACACCCACGCCTGCCCGTGCCGCGTCGTTCCGCCGTGCGGTGTACAGGATCGAGAGCAGCGCCACGCGCACCCGCCGATCGCTTTCGAGGTCGCTGGTGGTTGTCTCCTGATCGAAGATTCGCCACCGATGTTCGCGAGCGCCCTCGTACTTGGCATCATACTCGGCACGGAGCTCTGGGTCAGAGAGCACCCGAAACGCCTCCAGAATCGCCCGGAACTTCGCGGCGTCCCCGCTGTCGCCGTTATCCGGATGAAACCGCTTCGCCAAGTGCCGAAAGACACGCTCGATCGTGTCGTGGTCGGCACGCGGTGACACCTGGAGCAGTTCGTAATGGTCAGGAAGATCGGATGTGTCCGTCATCGTCGATAGGGAACCCGGCCTCAGCCCCGGCGCCTCCGCCCGTATAGGATGAGCAGCGCACCACAAAGGAGTTGCGCCGCGATTGCCAGGACGAGTTCAAGCGGCGGCGGTTCGGTATCCGCGCCACGCCACGCGCGCCAGTGCATGGGGGCAAGGATGAGGAGCGCGGACCCTGCCACAAGTGCGAGGGTGTGACGCTTCATTCGCTCCGGTCCTTATAAGGAGCCGCGCGCAGCATGCGCTGGGTCGGCCGTTCCGCGCACCCACACTGCGCGGCGCTACCCGACAGCCTATCGTATCGACTGCTCTTCGTGAGCTTAGGAGTCTGATGATACCGAAAGATCTGCGCGAGCCGATCGGTTCGACAAGGTGGCGCCGCGGAGCCTCTGGGCGGGGGGTCGGCTCCTTCGGGCTGAGGGGGTGAGGCTG
The DNA here is from genome assembly GCA_035700905.1 of Gemmatimonadales bacterium. Classification (GTDB taxonomy): domain Bacteria; phylum Gemmatimonadota; class Gemmatimonadetes; order Gemmatimonadales; family GWC2-71-9; genus DASQPE01. The sequence continues at coordinate 1,783 of DASSOD010000064.1, forward strand.
ACGCCGAATGCGCCAGCGCATGAGCGCGGGCCGCGCAGGCGTCGGCGGTGCGGCTACGCACCGGGCCCCCCTTCCGCATCCGCCACCCGAAATCGAAGCGCCCGGAGCAGATCCCCACGACTCACCATTCCGACCAGCGCGGGCTCGGAAGAGCGGCGGTCCACCACCGGCAGGCTGTGGAGCCGGGCCTCGACCATCACGTCCGCGGCGGTGGCCAGCGAATCCTGCGCGTCCACCGCCACCACGGGCTGGCGCATGAGGTCGGCGACGCGCATCGCGGGGAGCGATTCGGCGCCGCGATCACCGGGGCGAAAGATCCGGAGCACGTCGAGCTTCGTGACAATGCCGCGAAGCGCGCCGCGCTCGTCCACCACCGGGAACGCGTTGTAGTCGTGCCGGTCGAAGGCGGCGAGCAGGTCGAGCGCGGACAGCTCCGGCCCTACCGTGACCGGCACCGGACTCATCACCTCGTGGACCCGCTCGGCCATCGCTTCCCCTCCCCTCAGGTCCACGCGTCGGGCGCGATCATCCCGGGATGCCAGGCGGGATCCCACACCAGCCGCGCCTCGACCCGCCGGATTCCGTCCACCGCCAGGGCGGCGCTCCGGATGCCCTCGCCGATGATCCGTTCCATGGGGCACCCGGGCGTGGTGAGCGTGTGGGTCACCCGCGCCACCTCGCCCTCGATCTCAAGATCATACACCAAGCCGAGCGTTACGATATCGAGCCCGATCTCGGGGTCGATCACCGTGCGCAACGCCTGGCGGAGCGCCTCGAGGCGCTCCGCCGGCGCAACAGCGTCACCCGCGTGATTCGGTACGTGCGTCATGCCGGATCCATCCGTATCTCGGAAGCCGGGGTAATGCGCCGGAATCGCGTCTGCCGCCCGCCGCGGACCCTCCGGCGGCTATCGGCGGCTGATCCGCACCCGCCAGACCTCGGGCCCCTCGGCCTCGTACTCCCAGTCGAAGGCGTCGGGCCGTTCCGCCATGAATTGATAGCGCAGGGGACGGGGATCGTGGTCATTGATAATGACCAGTGTCTCGCCGCTCGCCAGATCGTCGAACGCGCGAAAGATGGCCGGATGCTTCTCGCGCGGCGGGATGACGCGGACATCGAGCTCGACGGGCTGCACTGACATGAGTACATCTCTCCTCGTTGACGCGTAAATGAGATCGGGTCCGGGGGCGATCACCCTCCGGCCCGCCGGATGCGTACCAGCACGTGGTCCCCCCGCGACTCGTCAACCTCGAACGCGTAGCCGCGCTCCGCGAGCACGGGCAGCAAGAACTGCGGCACCCGGACGTTCACCTGCACCAGGACGCGGCCGGGCGGCAGCGACTCGAGCGCGGCGAGCGTCCGCACCATCGGCTCGGGTGGCTCGAGCCCGCGCACGTCGAGCCACACCTCGTCCGACGCGCGGCCGGCCCCACGCTCCGGCGGCGAGTCGCTGTCGCCCGGCGAGCCGCCCACCAGCGGTTGCGACGCTGCCTCACCGGGGGGCGAGGCGGCGGACGGCCGCCGCGGATGTACGGGGCCGCTCGTCGGATCACCGCTCGTCGGCGCGTGCCAAAACCACACCGACCAGTCATCGGGCGCGTGGCGCGCGGTGTGGTGCACCAGCCCGCGCCTTCCCAGCACGCCGTAGAGCGGGACCGGCTCGAAGATCGTGCGCAAGCGAAGCACGCCGCCGCGCGGGAGGGCCCGCACCGCCGCCATGATGGTGGAGAACGGCTCTCGTCCGGCCCGAAGATCCTCGCGCACGTCCAGCTCGACCTCCTCCGCGCCGGGCGGGGCTTCGAGGGGCGGCGACTCCGCAGCGCTCCCCGCGAACTCCATCGGCGGCGCGGGAGGGGACGGCGGCCGCGCTGGAGCGGGTGGCGGGCCCGGAGGCGAGGGGATGCCGAGCGCCGCGTTGAGCTGGCGTACCAGGTCGGCGGAGCCTACGCCCGCGATCGCGGCGGCCTGCTCGACCGTGACGAGCCGGGCCATGACGCGCCTCAGCGCCCGGTTCCTCAGCTTGGCGAAGTGGGGCGAGCAGCGCACGAACACCTCGACCAGCGACTCGCTCCGCTCGAGCACGTCGCACACGCGGTCGGTGGGCGCGATCGGCTTGGGGGCTCGAGCGCCGCTCATTCGGCGCCTCCCGGTGGATTGGCCGCCGCCGGGCCGGGCGCCGCGGGGGCCGGCGCCGCGCGGCCGAGCGCGACGCCGCCGATCTGCCACGCAAACACGAGCACGCCCGCGAGGAACAGCGAGGCGCCGATGCGGACCACGACCGGATCGCCCCCGCCGATGCCCACCGCGATGAGCGCGACCGCGCTCGCCATCAGCCAGAGCTGCACCGTCGCGAGCCTAGCCGAGAACGTCTGCGCGACGGTGGGGACCGCCTCCTTGCCCATCCGCCCGCGATAATGGCCGGTCCAGGCCAGCAGCGGAACGATCTTGTAGAAGAAGCCGACCACGTAGAGCACGATCCCACCGAGCAGGCCGACCGCGATATACGCCGTAGCGAGCCGGCCGTGCGCCGCCCCCGCGGCAAGGACGGCGACGCCGAGCAACCCGGCAACCGCGAGGAACACGAGCGCCGTGGCGGCGAACTGCATTCCGACGTCCAGCCGGCGCCGGATCCGGGCGCGGTGGAAGGCGCGCGCCTGCGCCAGGAATGCGATCAGCCCACCCAACAGCAGGACCCCAGCCGCCCACGTGAGCGCATCCCCGGCCGCGACGAGCCCGACGGCGAGCGTAGCGACCCCAACCGAGAGCAGCACGAGCGCGCGCTTCGTCCAGCGCGTCTCCGCGCCGTGGGAGAGCAGGAACATCGGCAGCAGGCGATGCGAGACCCCGACGATCGTGACCAGCACCCAGCCGACGAGCGCGAGGTGCAGGTGGGTGGCGAGGACGACGATCCGGGCGGCCCCGATGAAGCCGGTGTGCAGGTTGTGGAGGAGCACGAGGCCGAGCACGAGCGTCGCGCCGAGGAAACTCAGCGCGAGCGCGAGCGCGATCCAGGTGACGTCCCGCGCGCGCGCCGCCAGCAGCGTCGCGCCGAAGTTGCCGATCGCGAGCAGGATCCCCGAGCCCACCAGCAGGACGCCGCTCACGCGGAGCGCCATCGCGCCGGTCTCGAGGGCGGCCACGAACACGGCCACGCCGGGCGCGAAGACCCAGAAGGCGGCGTGGGCGACACGGGTCGAGCGTACCGGCGCGCCAAGGGCGACGGGAAGCAACTGGCAGAGCGCCCCGAAGATCGTCGTGGTGAGCCACCCGAGGGTGAAGAGATGGGTCACGGCGGCCACGTGGGGGGACAGATACGACCCGCGGGCGAGCTCCGGCGCGACCCACACGAGCCCGACCGCGCCCGCCAGCAGGTACAGCATGGAGGCGGCGAAGTGCTCGGCGGCGAGCGGGAGCGAGCCTCCGGCCGGCGCGAGCGACCCCGCCATGGGCGGCGCACGAAGCGGCGCGCCGCCCGGACCCGCGGCCGCGCTCGAGAGGGTGGCGGTCACCGCGCGGCCTCCGCCCGATGCCGCTCGGGCGAGCTCCGCCACCCGAGTGCGAGCGCCACGCCATCCGCGATGCGCGCGAGCGCCCGGGCCGCCGGGCACTCCGGCCGCGCGAGCACCGTGGGCGTGCCCGCGTCGCCCTCTCCCACCATCGCGGCGTCGAACGGCACCGCGCCGAGATACGGCACGTCCAGGTCGGCCGCGACCGCGGCGCCCGCGCCCTCGCCGAAGGCGCCCCGCATGTTCTCCACCACGCCGAGCACGGGAACGTCCAGGGCGCGAAACATCTCGACCGCCTTCCGCGCCTCGGCCGAGGCCACCCGCGCGGGCTGCGTGACGACGACGGCGCCGGACAGGAGGATCGCCTGCGCCAGGCTGAGCGGCACGTCTCCCGTGCCGGGCGGCAGATCCACCACCAGCACGTCCAGCGCGGGCCAGGCCACCCCGCGGGCGAACTGCTTCACCGCCTTCGCGACCATCGGCCCGCGCCAGATCGCGGGGGAACTGGCGCCGAGGAAGAATCCGAAGCTCACGAGCGGCAGCCCGTGCGCCTCGAGCGGGACGATGTGCCGCTCCGGCGTCATCCGGGCGCGGCGCGCGCCGTCGGCGATGCCGAGGAGGATCGGGAGGCTCGGGCCGTAGATGTCGGCGTCGAGCAGCGCGACGCGAAGTCCCTCGCGGGCGAGCGCGACGGCGAGGTTCGCCGCGACGGTGCTCTTGCCGACGCCCCCCTTCCCTGCGCCAACGGCCAGGATGTGGCGCACGCCGGCGAGCCCCACCTGGTCCTTCCACGGATCGGCGACGGCGTGGCCCGCCGGAATGGGGCGCTGCGTCGCGGCCGGCGGCACGATCTCCACCGCCACCGCGGTGGCGCCGAGCGGCGCGAGCGCCGCCGTGATGTCGGCCTCGAGCCGCTCGGGAATCGCCGGATCCCGGGTGCGAAGCGCAAGCCGCACCCTGACGCGGCCGTTGCAACTGCTCACGTGGTCCACCATGCCGAACGAGACGAGGTCGCGGCCGAGCCCCGGGAACCGCACCGTGCGCAGCACCTCGCGGACGCGCTCCGCCGTGAGGGCGTCGCCCTGGGTCGAGAGGTCCGGCTCACGCATGCGGCCGCCCGCGTGGGCCCGGTGAGGTCTTCGCGAGATACTCGCGCAGCGCCACCGCCGCGTTGTGCTCCGTGTCGCGGGCCCCGTAGACCAGCGTGACCGGGCCGGCGCGCACCGCCTCGCGGATCGGCGCGAGCGCCGGCTCGTTCGCCCGCAGCTCGGCGAAGTAGCGCCGCCGGAAGTCCGCCCACTTGGCCGGGTCGTGGCCGAACCACCGCCGCAGCCCGGGACTCGGCGCCACGTCCTTGAGCCAGGCGTCCAGGCGGAGGTCCGCCTTGCGGACGCCGCGGGGCCAGAGCCGCTCGACCAGGAATCGCCGCCCGTCCCCCGTGGATGCCGGCTCGTAGGCGCGCTTGAGCCGCACGGAGTTCTCCGCGCCGGCCGCCGCGCGGTTCGTCACCCCGCGTCCGGCTGGGCGGCCGCGCGGAGTGCGGCGCAGAGGGCCTCCCCGTCGATGCCGTCCCGCTGCGCCGCCTGCTCGACGCTCACCGCGCCGCCGCAGCAGGTGTCCACGCCGAAGCGATGAAACACCGCCCTGGTCGCGGGGTGGCGCCGAACGATCTCGTTCACGGCGAGGGTACAGTCGAGCTCGTGTCTAGTCGCGGTCATATCGGCCTCGTGATGTGTTGGATCCATGTTCGCAGCGCGCGTGCTCCGGAACCGGACCCGCCACGCCGGCGGACCCGGGCTCGCCCAGCGGACCGAGCGCCTCGAGCAGCGGGCAGTCGCCCGCGGGGCCCCGCCCGCCGCGGCAGCGGCCGGCGAGGTGGGCGAGCGCATGGCGGATCCGCTCCAGGTCGCGGATCTTGGCGTCGATTTCGGCGATCTTGCCGCGGGCGCGGGCCTTGACGTCCGCGGCGGTGGTCCGCGGGTCCAGGCGGAGCGCCAGGAGCTCGGCGATCTCCGCGAGGGTGAAGCCGAGCTCCTGCGCGCGGCGGATGAACCGCAGCCGATCGAGCGCCGCGGGGGTGAACTCCCGGTAGCCGGACGCGCGCCGGGCGGCCTCGGGCAGCAGCCGCCGGCGCTCGTAGTAGCGCACGGTCTGCACGCCGACGCCGGCCCGCCGAGCCAGCTCGCCCACCGTCATCCTGCCGTTCGAGCCGTTCGCGCTCATCCACTTCCTCCGTGCGGTGCCGCGACCCTGGCAGCGCCCGCCGTCACGGGCGCGGGGACCCCGGCCGGGCCGCGCCGCGGGTGCGGCGGACCGGTCGCCCACAAGCATACAGCTTATAGCGCGGTACAGGGTCAACCCCGGCGCGCCGCCGGCCGGGACGGACGGGGACGGCGCGCCGGACGTGATCTGCGTGACGCGCGGCGCGCTGGACGGGCCCGAGTGGGGCGCATAGGTTGGGTTGCCAACCATTCGCAGGACGCGCGGGCGCGCAGCCCCGCGCGAACCCAGCTGACCGTGCGGCCCGGAATGACGCTCGATTCACTCATCGACTCGACGCTGGGAAAGGTGCTGTGCGGGGTGGTGCTCGCGATCATGGCGGCCGCGGTGGCCTACGCGGTCGTCCTGAGCTTGCTGTACTACCGCGCGATCAGCGTCTGACGCGACAGCCCGGGCCCGCGGGGGACCGGGGCGGAGCCGCTACATGACCAAGCGAGGCACCCGCCTGTTCTTTCTCGGCGGCACGCTCGCCGCCACCGTCATGTTCCTTGGCCTGACCGTGGACAGCCACCGGAAGTTTGGGCGGCTGACCCACGCGGACCAGATCACGCCCGACGTGATCGCCGGAAAGCACGTGTGGCACCGGAAGGACTGCATCAACTGCCACACGCTCCTCGGGGAGGGCGCGTACTACGCGCCCGACCTCACCAAGATCACGCAGCTCCGCGGCAGCGCGTACCTCCAGGCGTTCCTCAAGAACCCCTCGGCGTTCTACAGCGAGCAGCGCGAGCGGCGGCTCATGCCGAATCCCAAGTTGACCGATCGGGAGATCGATCAGGTGATCGCGTTCCTCGACTGGGTCGCGAAGATCGACAACGCGGGCTGGCCGCCCCGCCCCATCCTCGTATCCGGCGCGGCCGTGCCGGGCTCCAACGTCGGCGCGCCGCCGCAGCGCGCCGCCTCCAACGAGCCCGCGGAGAAGGGCGAGGTGCTCTTCAAGAGCTCGCCGCCGGCGTGCTTCACCTGCCACTCGGTCGCGCCCGGCGTCAACCTCGCGGGCCCGAGCCTGGCGGGGATCGGCCGCCGGGCCGCGGAGCGGGTGGAGAGCCCCGACTACCACGGCGAGGCCAAGGACGCGGCCGGCTACATCCGCGAGTCCATCCTCAAGCCGAGCGCGTATCTGGTGCCCGGCGCGATCTACTCGGCCAACGGGCGCTCGTTCATGCCCGACAACTTCGAGAAGCTGCTCGAGGACGATCAGGTGGACGATCTGGTCGCCTACCTCATGACCCTGCACTAGAGGACCACCGCGCATGCGCTACCGCTCGCAGGCCGTGGCGTACCCTTACTTCGCCGTCGCGCTGCTGCTTTTCGGGCTGCAGGTGGCCTTCGGCCTGCTTGCGGCGGCCAAGTATCTCGGCCCCGATCCGCTGCTCAACGTGCTCCCCTTCGACCGGATGAAGACGATCCACACCAACCTGCTCATCGTGTGGGTGCTGACGGGGTTCATGGGCGCGGCCTACTACGTGATCCCGGAGGAATCCGGCGCCGAGCTCTGGAGCCCGCGGCTGGCGTACCTCGCGCTGGGGGTGTGGGTGCTGATGGGGCTCACCGCCGTGATCGGCTACGCCTTCGGCTGGACCGAGGGGAACAAGCTCCTGGAGCAGCCGCTCCCCATCAAGCTCACGATCGTGGTCGTGATGCTCATGTTCCTCGGCAACCTGATCCTCACGATCCGGCGCGCGGGGCGGTGGACCACGACCGAGGCGGTGCTGGTGGCCGGGCTGATCTTCACCGCCCTGCTCTACCTTCCCGCGCTGATCACCTGGAACAACTACACCGTGAGCATCTTCTATCGCTGGTGGACCGTACACCTCTGGGTCGAGGGGGTGTGGGAAATGGTGCAGGGCGGGCTCCTCGCCTTTCTCCTCATCCGGCTCTCCGGGGTGGATCGCGAGGTGCTGGAGAAGTGGCTCTACGTGATCGTGGGCCTGACGTTCATTTCCGGCATTCTGGGCACCGCCCATCATTACTACTGGGTGGGGGTCCCGCAGTACTGGCTGCCGATCGGCGGCTTCTTCAGCGCGCTGGAGCCGCTCGTGTTTCTCGCGATGGTGAGCTACGCCTACTTCGCGATGCGCCGCTCGGGCATGGCCCATCCGAACACGCTCGCGATCCACTGGGCGGTGGGGAGCGCGGTGTTCTCGGCGCTGGGCGCCGGCCTCCTGGGCCTGGCGCACACCTGGCCGGCGGTGAACAAGTGGACGCACGGAACGCTCATCACGGCGATGCACGGGCACTCCGCCTTCTTCGGCGCGTACGCGATGATCGTGCTCGCGATGATCAGCTACGCGGTGCCGAGCCTCACCGGGCGGGACGAGACGACGCTGGAGCGGCCCCTCGGGCTCTGGGCCTTCTGGCTCATGGTGGGCGGGATGTTCGGCATGACGATGGCGTTCGCCACCGCCGGCATCGCGCAGGTGTATCTGGAGCGCATCACGGGGATCGGGTTCCTCGACGCGCAGCGGAAGATCCAGGTGCACTTCCTCATGCTGATCGCGACCAGCATCCTCTTCGCCATCGGGGTGGCCCTCTACCTCTGGGACTTCTTCATCGTGACCCCGCGGGACGCGCGGGCCCGGGGCACGCGAATGGCGGAGGCGGCGGCGTAGGCCATGCGACACGGTCCGATGGCGGCTCCCGGCGCCGGCGGGGGAGCGGCGGCGCGGCGCGTGATCATCGCAGGCGCGGCGAGCGGCGCGCCGAGCCCCGGGGGGCGCGGCCGCGGCGAGCGTCCGGCGCCGTTCTACCTCGCGCGGGACACCGAGGTGGCCGTGTTCGAGCAGTGCCACGCGCGCGGGCTTCCGGTGCTGCTCCAGGGACCGACCGGCTGCGGGAAGACGCGCTTCGTCGAGCACATGGCCTGGCGGCTCGGCCGGCCGCTGGTCACGGTGGCGTGCCACGACGACCTCTCGGCGACCGACCTCACCGGCCGCTACCTGGTCGTGAACGGCGAGACGGTATGGCGGGACGGGCCGCTCACGACCGCCGCGCGGCAGGGCGCCATCTGCTACCTGGACGAGCTGGTCGAGGCCCGGTCCGACACGATCGTGGTGATCCACCCGCTCGCCGATCACCGCCGCGTGCTTCCGATCGACAAGACCGGCGAACTGGTCGAGGCGGCGCCCGGGTTCCAGCTCGTCATCTCCTACAACCCCGCCTACCAGCAGCTCCTGAAGGAGCTGAAGCCCAGCACCCGCCAGCGGTTCGTGTCGATCGAGTTCGGCCTTCCCCAGCCGGAGGCGGAGCGCGCGATCGTAGCGCACGAGGCTGAGGTGCCGGAGGCGACGGCGGCGGCCCTGGTGGAGCTCGCGGCGCGGCTCCGGCGGCTCGACGCGCACGGCCTCGCGGAGGTGCCCAGCACCCGGCTCTTGATCGCCGCGGCGCGGCTCATCGGCGCCGGCATCCCGCCGCGCGAGGCGTGCCGCGCCGCGCTGGTGGCGCCGCTCAGCGACGACGCCGAGCTTCTGGCGGCGATGAATGCCCTCGTGACCGCGAGCTTCTAGCCGCTCGGCGACACGATGGCGGAGCCCGAAGACCTGATCGTCGAGCTGGCGCATCGCGGCGTGGTTGCCGCGGAGCGGCTCTGGCTGCGGTACCACCCCGGTGCCGATGCGGCGTGCCAGCGCCTCGCGGGCCTCAGGCCCCACGTGGAGCTGCTCGCGGCCGCGCTGAGCTCCGAGCCGGTGGGCGTGCGGCCCGCCGATCCGCCGGCGCCGGCGAGCTGGGCGGCGCGCCTGGCCGACCGGAGGCCGCGCCACCTGCGCCCCGCGGCCGCGGCCGCGGGCACCGACGGCACGGACATCTATCTGCCGCGCACCCCGCCCGAGGCGCTGCTCCGGACCGGCCTCGCGCCGGCGGCGATCTACCGCCTGCTCGTGGCCGAGCAGGTGGCGCGGCGGGAGCGCGGCACGGCCCTGCTCGCGCCGGGCGATCCGGCATCGCCCGAGCGCCTGCTCTACGAGCTCGCGGAAGCCGTAGCATCGGAAGGGTGGCTCGCGAGGGTGCTGCCGGGACTCGCCGCGGACATCGGCCGGGCGCGGCGCGCCGCGCTGGCGGACCGTCCCGCGCTC
>DASSOD010000065.1:0-5412 GCA_035700905.1 Gemmatimonadales bacterium
ACCGCCGCCTCGAGCGCGGACCCCTCGAGCCGGCCCAGCTCCCGTCCGTCCAGCGGCTCGCGATCGGCGCCGGGGAGCCCGAGCTCGCGGGCGACGGCTTGAGCCGTGAGCTTCTGGTCGCCCGTCAGCATGACGGTGCGGATGCCCGCGCCGGCGAACGCGGCAATGGTATCGCGCACGCCCGGCGCGGGCGGATCCGCCAACCCGACGTAGCCTATCCAGGTGAGGCCCGAGAGCTCGGTGTCGAGCGTAGCGCCCAGCTCCCGGTAGGCGACCGCCAGCACCCGGAGGCCGCGCGCGGCGAGGTCCGCATTGAACTCCAGCAGCTGCTCGCGGCCGCGTTGATCGAGGGGGCGTGGGCCCTCGGGGGCCAGCGCCCGATCGCAGAGCTCGACCACCCGGCTGGGGGCGCCCTTCACGCACGCCACCAGCCCCTCGCCGGTTCGGTGGAACGTGGCCATCAGCATCCGCTCGCTCGAGAACGGGATCTCGGCGACCTCGGGCCACTCGGCGCGCAAGCGCTCGACGTCGAGGCCGGCCGCCCGGCCGGCCGCGACCAGTGCGGCCTCGGTGGGATCGGCGGCGGCGGGCCCGCTCCCGGCGTCGGTCCGGGTGCGGTTCGCCAGGGCGGCGACCCGGAGCGCGAGAAGGGCGCGTGGATCGGGCGGGGCGAGCGCGAGCGTCTGGGAGCGGTCCGGTGCGGGCAGGGCGCGCTCGAGCGTAACGCCGCGGTCGAGCAGGCGGATGACGGTGACCGCCATCGTGCCCGCCGTGAGGGTTCCGGTCTTGTCGGTGCAGATCACGGTCGCCGAACCCAGCGTCTCCACCACCGGCAGCCGCCGCACCAGCGCATGCCGCCGCGCCATCCGGCGGACGCCGATCGCCATGGCGATCGTGCCGACCACCGGCAGTCCCTCCGGCACCGCGGCGACGGCGAGCGCGATGGCCGTCTGCAGAATGTCCGCCAGAGCCGCGCCCTGCGTCAGCCCGAGCGCGGCGACGACCGCCGCGACGGCCACCGCCGCCACCGCGAGCCGCCGCCCGAGCTGGTCGAGCCTCCGCTCGAGCGGAGTCGGCTCGGGCGCGACGGCGGCGGCCAACGCGCCGATCCGCCCCACCTCGGTCGCCATCCCGGTGGCCACGACGACGGCGCGGCCCCGGCCCCCGGTGACGGTGGTCGCCTTGTAGACCATCGTCACACGGTCGCCGATCGGCGCGTCGTCCGGGAGCGCCGCGTGCGCGTCCTTCTCCACCGGCGCCGGCTCCCCGGTGAGCGACGCCTCCGCTGCCGTCAGCTCGACCCCCTGGATGAGGCGCGCGTCGGCGGGAACGGCGTGCCCCTCCTCCAGCTCGATGACGTCGCCCGGCACCAGCTCGCGCGCGTCGAGCCCGCGCGGGCGCCCTTCGCGCACGACCGTCGCGCGCGTGACGTCGAGCGCCCGGAGCGACTCCATGGCCCGGTGCGCCCGGAGCTCGGTCGCGAACCCGATGGCAGTATTGAGGACGAGCACCGCGGCGATCGCCACGGCGTCCAGCGTGTCGCCCGCCGCCAGCGCGACCGCGACGCCGAGGGCGAGCAGCAGCACGATCACGCTCCTGAGCTGCGCCACGAGCACGCGCCACGCGGCCACCGGCTGCGCCGCCTCGAACACGTTGAGGCCGACGCGGGCCAGCCGCTCGGCGGCCTCTCCCGCGGTCAGGCCATCGGGGCGCGAGGCGAGGCGCTTCAGGACCTCACTCGCCGGAAGCGCGTGCCAGGCCGGCGGCCCCCCGCGGGCGGCCCGGAGCGCCGGGACGGCCCCATCGCGCGCGGTCACAGGTCCACTCGCCGGAAGAAGGGGCGTTTGGCCAGCTCCGCGCTCGCGAAGTAGGCCGCGAGCACACCGGCGACGAGCAGCAGGACGCGCGGCGGCAGCGGCACGAATCGGAAGTGCTCCTGGCCCAGCCCGGTGTACGGCAGCGCGAAGGCCAGCGCCACGGCGGCCGCCGACGACGCGGCGAGCCAGGCACTCGGCACGCTACGGAGGAAGGGGAGACGGGTGCGGATGGCGAACGTCACCAGCATCTCCGACGCCGCCGACTCGACGAACCAGGCCGTCCGGAAGAGGGCCGCATCGGCGTGCCAGGCGAGCCGCAGCACGGTAATCAGCACCAGGTCGAACACCACGCTGAGCATGCCGAAGAGCATCATGAACCGCGCGATCGCGGGCACGTTCCACCGGCGCGGCCGGTGCAGCAATCCCGGATCCACCCGATCGGTCGCGATCGTCACCAGCGGGAGATCGCTCAGGAAGTTGTTCAGCAGGATCTGCGAGGGGAGCAAGGGAATGAACCGGAGCAGTACCGAGGACACGGCGACGGTGGCCATGTTGCCGAAATTGGCGCTCACCGTGTTGAGGATGTACTTCGTGATGTTGGCGAAGGTCTTCCGCCCTTCGACGATTCCGCCCGCGAGGACCGCCAGGCTCTTCTGCAGCAGCACCACGTCGGCCGCGTCCTTCGCGACCTCGGTGCCCGCGTCAACGGCGAGCCCGACGTCCGCCGCCCGGAGCGCGGGGGCGTCGTTCACCCCATCGCCCAGGAAGCCCACGACGTGGCGCTCGGAGCGGAGCGCCGCCACCAGGCGCTGCTTCTGCTCCGGCGCAACCCGCGCGAACACCGAGCGCTCGCGCGCCAGCCGGCGGAGCGCCGCGTCGTCGCACCGCGCGAGCTCCTCCCCCTCCACCACGGTCCCGGCCTCCATGCCGACCTCGCGGCAGATCCGCCGGGTCACCACCGCGCTGTCGCCGCTCACGATCTTGATCGCGATGCCGAGCCGGCCCAGCGCCTCGAGCGCGGCTCGGACGTCGGACTTCGGCGGATCGTAGTAGAGCAGAAAGCCGCGCAGCGTGAGGTCGCGCTCGTCCGCCTCGTCCGCGGCCGCGGCGTCCAGCGGCCGGTCCGCCACCGCGAGCACCCGGAACCCCTGCTCCTCGTACCCGGCCACCATGGCCGCGCCGATCCGGGCTTGCTCGGCGGTGAGCGGCGCAATCCCGTCCCGGGTGGCGGTCTGCGTACAGGCCGCGAGCACCGATTCCGCCGCCCCCTTCACGATCAGGGCTCGACCCCCGGGCCCCGCGACCAGCGCGCTGCTCCGGCGCCGCCGGAAATCGAAGACGTTGCGGTCCACCACTCGATACTGCGCAAGCTCGGGCTCGAGCGGCTGGAGCGCCGCGCTCGCCCAGGTGGCCCGGTCGGTGGGGTTGGCCGCCGCCCCGCGGGGTGGGCCGCTCTCCCCCGCGCCGGCGAGTGCGCCGCGAAGCAGCACGGCGGGATCCCGCGCTCCGTCGGGGGCCACGAAGTCGTGCAGCGCGAACTCGCCCCGAGTGAGCGTGCCGGTCTTGTCGCAGCAGAGGGTGTCCACGTTGCCGAGGTCCTCGACCGACATCAGTCGCTTCACCACGACCTTGTCGCGGGCCATCCGGAGCGCGCCGCGGGCAAGCGAGACGGTGACGATGACCGGCAGCACCTCGGGCGTGATCCCCACCGCGAGCGCCACGGCGAAGAGGAACGAATCGAACCAGCCCTTGCCCAGGAAGGCGTTCGCGGCGAATACGAACAGCGTGAGCAGAACGATGATCCGTACCAGCATCGCGCTGAACCGGCGGATGTTCCGCTGGAAATCGGTCTCCTCCGGCTTGCGCGCGAGAAGGGCGGCCGTGCGGCCGAGCACCGTCGCGCCACCCGTGGCGGTGACCACGGCGGTGCCGTACCCGCTCACGACCGCCGTGCCGGCACGCACGACGCCCCCCGCCGCTCGGGCCACCGGCACGGACTCGCCCGTGAGCGTGGCCTCGTCCGTCGTCAGGGCGTCGGCCGCCAGCAGCTCGGCGTCGGCGGGCACCAGGTCGCCCACCTCCAGCTCGATGACATCGCCCGGGACGAGGTCCCCCGCGGGCAGCTCGGCGAGCATCCCGTCGCGGCGGACGCGCGCCGTCCGGGTGACGTAGCGGCGGAGGTCCCGGAGCGCGCGCTCGGCGCGGTGCTCCTGGAAGAAGCCGAGGGCGGCGTTCAGGACCACGATCCCCAGGATGACGGCGGCGTCCACCCGCTCGCCGAGCAGACGCGAGATGAGCGCGGCCGCGACCAGCACCAGCGGGAGAGGGCTCGCGAGCTGGGCCCGAAGAACCTCCAACGCCGGACGTCCACCCTGCCCTTCCAGGGTGTTGGGTCCGGCTGCCGCCAGGCGGCGTGCGGCCTCGGCCGAGCTGAGCCCGGGCGGAGGGCCGGGAGGCAAGTTGGCTGCGGTCACACGGCTAGTGTAGGCCAGACCCGCTGAAGCGGTAGTGATGCAGCCGTGAGAGCGGCTTCCGGCCCGGGGAGACGATTCCGGGATTTCTCATTATTCCTTCACACGCCGGGGCCTACGTTTGCCGGGTTGACAGGGGGTAGCGCGTGGGACCGATCATCTTCGAGGATCGCTTCGATGCAGGGCGCCGCCTCGGGGACCGGATGGCGGAGGCGCACGGGCGCGAGAACGTCGTGGTTCTGGGCCTGCCGCGCGGCGGCGTCCCGGTGGCGTTCGAGATCGCCAGCCGGCTGGGTGCGCCGCTGGACGTGTTCCTGGTGCGCAAGCTGGGCGTGCCTGGCCGCGAGGAGCTGGCCATGGGAGCGCTCGCGAGCGGCGGGGTGCGGCTGCTCAATGAAGAGATCGTGCATCTCCTCCACATTCCGCCCGAGACGCTCGAGCGGGTGACGGAGGCCGAGCGGCGCGAGCTGGCCCGGCGGGAGCGCGCCTATGGCGCCACTCCCGGCGGGCCCGCGGTGGAGGGCAAGACCGTGGTGCTGGTGGACGACGGCGTCGCGACCGGGTCCACGATGCTGGCCGCGATAGCGGCGCTCCGCCGGAAACACCCGGCGATGATAGTGGCGGCGGCGCCCGTCATGTCGGCCGAGGCGCGGGCGGCGATCGGGGCCGCAGCGGACGGTTGCGTCTGCCTCGAGGCGCCGGAGCCGTTCCATGCTGTCGGCGCGTGGTACCACGATTTCGGCCAGACCAGCGATGAAGAGGTGCAGTCGCTGTTGCGCGCGGCGCGGGCGCGGCGGGACGCGAGCACTCCGGCGGCATGACCCGGCCGGCGCCGCCGGCTTCGCCCGACTCTTTCCCAGAACCACCATTCCGGACCGCACATGCGCATTCTCGTCGTGGAAGATGACGCCAAGGTCGGCCTGCTCCTCTTTGAGGGCTTGAGCGCCGAAGGGTTCGACGTGGAGCTCGCCGCCGATGGGCAGCAGGCGCTGGACAAGGCCGCCGCGGCGGACTTCGACCTCATCCTGCTGGACTACTTGCTGCCTAAGCGCAGCGGGCTGGAGGTCGCATCCACGCTTCGAGCGGGCGGGACCCGGATCCCGATCCTGATGCTCACCGCCCGG
>DASSOD010000066.1:0-9859 GCA_035700905.1 Gemmatimonadales bacterium
GGCCAGGAGCCTCCCGATCCGCTCCTTCATCTCACCCGCGGCCTTGTTGGTGAACGTGACGGCGAAGATCCGGTCGGGCGGCACGCCGTGGCGCTCGATCAGGTTGGCGATGCGGGAGGTGAGGACGCGCGTCTTGCCGGAGCCCGCGCCGGCGAGGACCAGCATCGGCCCCTCGACGTGGTGGACCGCCTCCCGCTGCGCGGGGTTGAGTCCGCGCTCCCAGACGGCGGCGTCGGTGGTCTCGGTCATGCGGCCGCCTCGGCCAGTGGAATCCGGATCAGGAAGCAGGTCCCCTTGTCCACGCTCTCCAGCGTGAGCTCCCCGTGGTGGGCCTCCTCCACCACGCGGCGCGACAGCGCGAGGCCGATCCCCCAGCCCCCGCGCTTGGTGGTGATGCCGGGCTCGAAGATCTCGCGGCGGATCTCCTTCGGGACCCCCGGCCCGTCGTCGAGCACGCGGATGGCGGCGGTGCGCTGGTCGCTCTCCACCCGCAGGATAATCGTCCCCGGCCTGCCCTGCAGCGCATCGATCGCGTTCTTCACCAGCGCCTCGAGCGCCCACTCGAGCAGCACCGGGTCGCCCAGCACGGTGGGGCCCGCGCCCGCCGCCTCGACCCTCAGGTCGATCTGGTTGGCCCATTTCGGGAGCCGCGGCCGGAAGTACCCGGCGACGCGGTCCGCGAGCGCGCCCAGGCCGATCGGCTCGCGCGCGGCCGGATTGCCGATGCGCTCGAAGCGGCGCGCCACGCGATCGAGACGCTCCGCGTCGGCCGCGAGATGCTCGGCCAACTGCGGCGGCTGACCGGGGAGGGAGCGGATGCGCTCGATCCAACCTTGCAGGCTGGTGAGCGGCGTGCCCATCTGGTGGGCGGCCTCGCGAGCCATGGCCACCCAGAGGCGGTCGCGCTGCGCGGAGATCGCGCTCCGGTACGCGAAGACGGCGACGCCGACCATCACCGCGATGGTGAACGCCTGCAGCACGACCAGCGCCGTCAGATGGAAGCGGGCCGGCATGGCCCCGTAGTGCACGGTGCCGATGAGGGAATCGCTGATCGGCGGGTTCTCGCGGTCGAGCCGCTGGACGAAGCTCTGGAGCCGCTCGTCGTCGATCGAGGTCGGCTCGAACGGGAGATTGTCGTACGCGGTGACGCGATTGGAGGCGTCGGTCACGACCAGCGGCATGCCGAGGCGGCGCACCTGGTCGCCCAGCGCGAGGAGGGCGTCGGTCTCGGCGCCGGCCTTGGGGCTGTTGAGCCCGGAGAACACCTCGGAGTAGAGCCGGCTGGTGGCCGCCGCGTCCTCGCCGAAGTGGCGGATGACGAGCCACCCGGTCCCGATGCTCAAGCCGGCGAGGATCGCGACCAGCACCACGACCACCACCGGGGCGAGGCGCTCGAACCGGCGTCTAGGCGCGGAGCGGGAGCCGAGCGACGCCGGCATACGGCACCAGGGCCTCCGGCAGGCGGACCGACCCGTCCGCCTCCTGGCCGGATTCGAGAAGGGCGATCACGAGCCGCGGAAAGGCCACGCCGGACGCGTTCAGCGTGTGGACGAACTCCGGCTTGGCCCGGGGCTCCGCGCGATAGCGGATATTGGCGCGGCGGGCCTGATAGTCGGTGAACGTGCTCGAGCTCGAGACCTCGAGCCACGCCCCCACCCCGGGCGCCCACACCTCGAGGTCGAAGGTGTGCGCGCTCGCGTTGCCGGTGTCGCCGGCCGCGAGGTCCACCACTCGATACTGCAGCCCGAGCCGCTGCAGCACCGCCTCCGCGTGCGCCGTGATCCGCTCGTGCTCGGCCTCGGAATCCTCCGGGCGGCAGAAGCGGACCAGCTCCACCTTGTCGAACTGATGTACGCGAATGAGTCCGCGCGTGTCCTTGCCGTGCGCCCCGGCCTCCCTCCGGAAGCACGGCGTGCAGGCGGCGTAGGCGATGGGCAGGCGGGCGCCGTCCAGGATCTCGTCGCGGTGGAGGTTGGTGAGCGGCACCTCCGCGGTGGGAATGAGGTACAGGTCGTCGGCCGTGACCGTGTAGAGCTCGTCGGCGAACTTGGGGAGCTGCCCGACGCCGATCAGCGAGGCGCGGTTCGCCAGGTAGGGCGGCGCGACCTCCTCGTACCCGTGCTCGCGGGTGTGGAGATCGAGCATGAATGCGGCGAGCGCCCGCACCAGCCGCGCCCCGGCGCCGCGGAACACCGGGAATCCGGACCCCGTGATCTTGGCGCCCGCCGGGAGGTCGAGGATGCCGAGCGCGGCGCCCAAGTCCCAGTGCGGCCTGGGCACGAAGTCGAAGGAAGGCGGCGCGCCCCATGTCCGCACCACCCGGTTGGCCGCGCCGTCGCCCTCAGGCACCTCCGGCAGCGGGAAGTTGGGGAGCAGCAGGAGCGCCTCGTCGCGCTCCGCCTCGAGCAGGCGCAGGTCGGCCGCGAGGCGCTTCTCTTCGTCGCCGGACGCCTTAAGCCGGGCGAGCAGCTCGTCCGCCGGCTCCTTCGCCCGCTTGCGGCGCGCGATCTCCTCGCTGGCCGCGTTCCGCTCCGCGCGAAGCGCCTCGACCCGGACCAGAAGCTCGCGGACCCGGCGATCGAGCTCGACGATATGGTCCACCGCGGGCCCGAGCGACGGATCGAGGCGGCGCGCCAAGCTCGCCCGGCTGCCGCCGGGATCCTGCCGCAGGCGCTTCAGGTCGATCACGGCGCCTCAGTCCCCCGGCACGCCGGGGACGAGGCTTCGGAAGCCGCAGTTGGTGTTGGCCAGCGCCTCGAACGTCACCGTTCGGTCGGCGTCGTCGAACGAGAGGATGTGGATCTTGCCGTACTGCGGGACGCCGAGCGCGGTGCACACCACGCGCCCCCGCACCACGTACACCTGACTCGGCTCGATCGTCACCGTGTCGATCGTGGTGTACCCGTTGGTCGGCGGGTCGGTGAGGTCGGCGAACGACTTGTCGCTGAGCTGGAGCCCCGGCGCCGCGGTGCTGGAGGTGAGCCCGAGCAGCGCGAGCGGCAAGAACACGTGCCGCCCGTCGGGCAGCACGTCGTAGGCGAAGTCGAACGCCGTCGTCTGGTCGGTGCGGATCGCGCTCGCGGTGGAAACGGAATAGGCGCTCGGCAGGGTGATCGGCGTGCCGACCAGCGCGCCGAGCATCACGGTATCTACGGTGTTGGGGATCTGGGCGTCGCCCAGCGGGTTGCCGTTGCAGCCGGCGGCGGCGCCGGCGAGCGCAGCGAGGCAGGACGCGACGAGAAGCTGGCGCATGAGACCGGAAGGTTAAGGCCCCGTCGGAGGGGGGTCAACCCGCCGTCATTGCTTGACTTCGCCTATGGCGACCTCTACGTTGCGCACACCGTTTCCCCTGGACAGCGAGGAGGCCCGATGGCCGGTCTCAACGAGGTCGTGCGGGCCCTGGGCGAGCGTCGCGACGTGGCCACGGTCGTGCTCGCGAGCGCCGACGGCCTCGCCATTCATCAGGCGGGCCGCGAGCCGGCGGATGCGGACGCGGTCGCCGCGCTCGCTGCGGCATTCGGCCGCCACGCCGGCGCGCTGACCGAAGCGCTGGGGCACGGCGTGCCGGACACGGCGGTGCTCGAGTCCGGCGAGCGGCTCGCGATCGCCGCCCGGCTGGGCGGCATGGATTGGCTGATCGTCGTTCCGGACGCCGGTGCCGACGCCGGCGCGCTCCTGTACGACCTGCGCCGGCACCGCGCCGCGCTCGCCGCCCTCCTGTGACGCTCCGCTTCCCACTCCGCTGACCCGAGCGAGCGCCTCATGCGATGGGCGGTCATCCTCGCCGGCGGCTCCGGCACGCGATTCTGGCCTCTCAGCACCCCGAAGCGCCCGAAGCAGCTCCTGCCGCTCGCCGGGGCGCGCTCGACGGCG
Organism: Gemmatimonadales bacterium; assembly: GCA_035700905.1. GTDB lineage: Bacteria > Gemmatimonadota > Gemmatimonadetes > Gemmatimonadales > GWC2-71-9 > DASQPE01. Next base: position 3,874 of record DASSOD010000066.1, read on the forward strand.
GAGGACGCCGTGGACCGGCTCGACGGACTGGTGCCCCGCGAGCGGGTGCTGGTGGTCACGGGACAGAGCCTCGCGTCGCAGCTGCGCGAGCGCCTGCGGCTCCCGGCGGCCAACGTGCTGGTCGAGCCGCGCGCCGCGTCCACCGGCCCCGCGCTGGTGTGGGCCAGCGCCGAGGCCGCGCGCCGCGATCCGGACGCGGAGGTGCTCTCGCTGCATGCGGATTGGGCGGTGCCGGACGCCGCGGCGTTCCGCCGCGCGGCCGACGCCGCGCTCCGCACGGCGCGCGCGCACGACAGGCTGGTCACGGTCGGCATGGTTCCCTCCCGCCCCGAGACCGGCTACGGCTACATCGTGCCGGGGCGGCCGCTCGACGGCAATGCGTGGAGCGTGGCACGGTTCGCCGAGAAGCCTGACGCGGCGACCGCGCGCGACCTGATCGGCCGCGGCGCGCTCTGGAACAGCGGACTCTTCGCGTGGACCGCGGCCCGGCTGCTGGCCGAGATTGCGCGCGAGACCCCCGAGATCGCGCCGCACCTGCCGGCGCTCGAGCGCGGCGAGGTGGCGGAATTCTTCCGTGCCCTCACGCCGGTGTCGATCGACGTGGGCCTGCTGGAGCGCAGCCGGGCGGTGGCGGTGGTGCGCGGCGCGTTCGCCTGGGACGACGTGGGGACGTGGGAGGCGCTCGCGCGGGTGCGGCCGCCCGACGAGCACGGCAACGTCATCGCGGGGCGCGGCGTCGCTCGCGATGCGGCCGGGTGCGTCGTCTGGGCCGAACGCGACATCGTGGTACTGTACGGGGTGAAGGACCTCATCGTGGTGGAAGCCAACGGCCGGGTCCTGGTGATGCCGCGCGAGCGGGCGCCCGACATGAAGCAGCTGCTCGACGCGCTCCCACCAGACGTCCGCGACGTCTCCGAGTGACCACCCTCTATCTTCTCGAACCCTCCGATCCGGGCGCCGCATGGGCGCCGTTCGCCGGCGTACGACCCGTCGCGGAGCTGCGGGCCGGCCGCTGGCGCATTCGCGAGCGCTGGGAGCGCGCGCTCGGCCTTCGCGCCGCAGGCATTCTGGGAAGCCACGTGGACGGGTTCAGCGAGGGGGACGAGCCGCCGTGCACCGAACCGGCCCAGGTGCGCGGTCCGGCGGTGGTCGCCGCGAGCTGGTTCGCGCCCACGGCGGCGGCGACATTTGCCTTCCCGCCTTCGGTCCGGCGCCTGGAGCACGACGGCCATGCGGTGGCGTGGATCATCCCGGCGGGCGAGAGGTTCCGCGGGCCCACGGAGGAGGGCGGCGCGGCCGGCATCGACGGGCTCCTCCTTCGCGGCACGTTCGCCCTGCTCGATGCCCTCGAGGCATTCCTTGGCGCCGATTGCCGCGATGCGCCGGAGTCGCCGGTGCCGGCATACGCGATCGTGCTGGGCGACGCGCGCCTGGTGCACGCGGCGCCGGATGCGGCGATCGAGCCCGGGGTCGTATTCGACGCGCGCCACGGCGCGGTGGTGATCGAAGCGGGCGCCGAGGTGCGCCACGGCACGCGGCTCGAGGGCCCGGTGTGGGTGGGGCCGGGCGCGCGGATCGTCGGCGGGGACGTGCGCGCGTCGGCGATCGGCCCGGAGTGCCGGGTGCGCGGCGAAGTGGCTGCCAGCGTGTTCCTCGGCTACGCCAACAAGGCGCATGACGGCTACGTGGGCCACAGCGTGGTGGGCCGATGGGTCAACCTCGGCGCGGGGACGACCACGTCCAACCTCAAGAACACGTACGGCCCCGTCCGGCTGGAGGTGGACGGCGAGCGCATCGAGACGGGCCGGCTCAATCTCGGGACGTTGTTCGGCGATCACGCCAAGACGGCCATCGGCACGCTGTTGCCCACGGGCACCGTGGTGGGCGCCGGGGCGAACGTGTTCGGCGCGTCCGCGGTGCCCAAGTACGTCCGGCCGTTCGCCTGGGGGCTCGCGGGCGAACGCATGAGCGGCGAAGGATTTCTCCGGGTGGCGGAGCGCGTCATGGGGCGGCGGGGCATCGCCTGCGAGGGCGCGCGGCGCGACTCGCTGCTCCGCACCTATGCGCGGGTCGCGGCGCCGTGACGCGGCTATTCGTGCTGGGCTCGGGCTCGCGGGGGAACTGCTGCGCGGTGGAGCACGGGGGCGCCGTGCTCCTGGTGGACGCGGGGTTCAGCGCGCGTGAGATCGAGCGCCGCGCGACCAGCGTGGGCCTCGATCTCTCGGGCGCGCTCGGCATCGCGCTCACGCACGAGCATGGGGACCATGCGGCGGGCGCCGGCCGCCTCGCCGCGCGGCTCGGGGCCCCGATCCTCACCGCCCCCGGCACCTGGGCGCACCTTCCGCCGGATGCGCGCGAGGCCGAACACCGTGCGCTCGGCATGTGCGCCCGGGTGGAGGTGGGGCCCTTCACCGTGACCGCCTGCCCCACGAGCCACGATGCGGCGGAGCCGCTCGCCATCGCGGTGGCGGTCGCGGACGGCGCGCGGCTCGGCGTCGCCTACGACCTCGGCCGGCCGACGGCCGGCGTGCGTTATCTGCTGCGGGAGCTCACCGCGATCGTGCTGGAGGCGAACCACGACGACGTGCTGCTCCGCACCAGCGGGTATCCGCCGGTAGTGCAGCGGCGGATCGCCGGGTCCGGCGGGCACCTGTCGAATCGCGCGTGCGCCGAGCTGTTGGCGGAGCTGCACCACCCGGGCCTGGGCGCCGTCGTGCTCGCGCACTTGAGCCAGCGGTGCAACACCGCGGCCGACGCGCGGGCGACGGTGGAGCCGGTGCTGCGCGCCCGCGGCTACGCCGGCGGTTTCCACGTGGCCGAGCAGGATGTGCCGCTCGCGCCGATCGAGGTGATGACGGCAGGGCCGCCGCAGCTTCGGTTGGTACTCTAGCGCGTCGTGGCGGACCGACCGGGCGCAGGCGCGTTCGGCGCGGACATCGGCGGGTTCCGGCGGGCTCGGCGCATCACGAGGGCGCAGTGTCCGGATCCGGCGGTACCGCCACGCTGTCAGGACGTGGTGTCGGAGGCCCGATCCGTTCGAAGGTTACCGCCTCCGTCAGGTCGCCACCCGAGAGCACCATCCGGTTTCCCTTGAGCTTCAGATGGTAGCCCACCCATTCGCCTCCGAGCGCAAGCATCAAGCTGTCGGCCCCCTTGAAGCGCCACCGGACCGTTTCCTTTCCATAGCTCGCACTGCTGTCCGGCCGTACGATGACGGTCCGCGGTGCAGTCTTGTCACCCTGCTTGAGGTCGAACTTCCAGGTGCCCACGACGTCAGGATGCCGGGACGACTGCGCGGCTGCGCGGGCGTGCACGCCGACCCCCACCATCGCCACCAGCACGAGCAGACGGACCATGAGTGTCCTCAGGTTGGCACACGTGATTCGCGCACCCAATCCGGTGCGGTACAAGCTGCACTGCCCAAGCAGACGGTGTGCCAACAAGGTAATTCAATGTGAGCCGTGAGTATCTCCTCGGGCCGCCGGCGCTGGCGGGACGGGGCCAGCGGCGCGCCGGCAGGGGCGTCGCCCTGAACGTGAGAGCGCCCCGGCGATCGCCGGGGCGCTCCGTGCTGCGGTCCTGCTGCCGGCGGTATCGGCGGCTTAGTACATCCCGCCCATGCCACCGCCCGGCGCCGCGGGCGCGGCCGGCTTCTCTTCCTTCTTCTCGACCACCACGGCCTCGGTGGTGAGCAGCAGGCCGGCAATCGAAGCCGCGTTCTGCAGCGCGGTGCGCGTGACCTTGGTCGGGTCGATCACCCCCGCCTTGGTCAGGTCCTCGTACGTGTCGCTGGACGCGTTGTAGCCGAAGTTCTTCTCCTTCGACTCCCGCACCTTCTCCACCACGATGGACCCTTCGGCGCCCGCGTTCTGCGCGATCATCCGGATGGGCTCCTCGAGGGCCCGGCGCACGATCTCGACGCCGATCTTCTCGTCCTCGGTGCCCTTCACCTTCTCGATCGCGGTCTGCGCGCGGAGCAGCGCGACACCGCCGCCCGGGACGATGCCCTCCTCCACCGCCGCACGAGTGGCGTGCAGCGCGTCCTCCACCCGGGCCTTCTTCTCCTTCATCTCGGTCTCGGTCGCGGCGCCGACGTTGATCACCGCCACCCCGCCCGAGAGCTTGGCCAGCCGCTCCTGCAGCTTCTCCCGGTCGTAGTCGCTGGTGCTCTTGTCGATCGCGGCCTTGATCTCGTTGATCCGGCCCTGGATGTCCTGCTCCTTGCCGCGGCCATCCACGATGGTGGTGTTGTCCTTGTCCACCACGATCCGCTTGGCGCGGCCGAGGTCCTGCAGCGTGGCGTTCTCGAGCTTGAAGCCGACCTCCTCCGAGATCACCTGGCCGGCCGTGAGCACGGCGATGTCACGCAGCATCTCCTTCCGGCGATCGCCGAAGCCCGGTGCCTTGACCGCCGCCACCTTCAGGGTGCCGCGGAGCTTGTTCACCACGAGCGTGGCGAGCGCCTCGCCCTCGACGTCCTCGGCGATCAGGAGCAACGGCTTCCCGGTCTGGGCCACCTTCTCCAGGATCGGGAGAAGCTCCTTCATGGCCGAGATCTTCTTGTCGTGAATCAGGATGTAGGGGTCCTCGAGGGCCGCCTCCATCTTCTCGGGATCGGTGACGAAGTAGGGCGAGAGATAGCCGCGGTCGAACTGCATGCCGTCCACGGTCTCGAGCGTGGTCTCGAGGCCCTTCGCCTCCTCTACCGTGATCACGCCGTCCTTGCCCACCTTCTCCATCGCCTCGGCGATCAGGTTGCCGATCTCCTTGTCGTTGTTCGCCGAGATGGTGCCGACCTGCGCGATCTCCTTCTTGCCGGCCGACGGGGTGGAGATGGTCTTGAGGTACTCGACCACCGCCTCCACCGCGCGGTCGATGCCGCGCTTCAGCTCCATGGGGTTGGCGCCGGCGGTAACGTTCTTGAGGCCCTCGCGGAAGATCGCCTGGGCCAGCACGGTGGCGGTGGTGGTGCCGTCGCCCGCCAGATCGCTGGTCTTGGTGGCGACCTCCTTCACCATCTGGGCGCCCATGTTCTCGATGGGATCGGCCAGCTCGACTTCCTTGGCGACGGTGACGCCGTCCTTGGTCACCGTCGGGGAGCCGAACTTCTTGTCGATGACGACGTTCCGGCCCTTGGGACCGAGGGTGACCTTCACCGCCTCGGCCAGGTGGTCCACGCCCTTCTTGAGCTTGGCCCGGGCCTCGGTGTTGAAGAGAAGCTCCTTCGCTGCCATCAGTGGTTCTCCTTAGGTGTGTGCGCCTGGCTCAGCTGAGCTTGGCGAGGACGTCGGACGCCTTGATGATGACGTACTCGTCGCCTTCGTGCGTGTAAGTGGTGCCGCTGTACTTCCCGTAGATCACCTGGTCGCCGACCTTGAGGTCCATCGGCACCCGCGTGCCCTTCTCGACCCGCCCGGGACCCACGGCGATGACCTCGCCTTGCGTCGGCTTTTCCTTGGCGGTGTCGGGTATGTAAAGTCCGCCCCGCATCGACTCAGTCTCCTCGGCCGGGGCGATGACCACGCGGTCCTCGAGGGGCTGGATCTTGAGCTTGGCCTTGGTCGCAGTCGCCATTCGTACCTACCTCCAAAAGCCCGTGAAATGAGTGGTGGTATAGCGTTGTGCATCGGAGACTTAGCCCCCTCGACCTCGAGGGCCGCTAGCACTCGCGACGTCTGACTGCTAACGACGGGCGCTAATATCGAGACCACCTGCCCTGCTGTCAAGCCGCCGCTCCGGCAGCCATGTCGCCGGCGCCGGGGCAGAGCAACGGCGGTGCCTGAATTGCTGCCAGAACGGCGGGCGGACGGGGGCGCGGGCGGACGGGCAGACAGCGGGCGACGCCCGCGCAGGGGCGCGCACGCTCCGCGCTCCCGCCCATCTTGCGCACGTTTAGCGCCCGTGCGACCGTCCGCCCGCCCGCCTTGTCCGCCCGTCCGCCTTGTCCGCCCGTCCGCCCGTCCGCCCACCATTGACTTTCCCCCCC
>DASSOD010000067.1:0-3406 GCA_035700905.1 Gemmatimonadales bacterium
GCGACACCGCGCGCGCGCCGCGGGGGAACCCCACCGTCCCGCCCCCCACCGCCGGGTCCGCCCGGGTGCAGCCGCCGCGGGAAAGTCCCGAGACCACGGCGCCGTCGCCGCCGCTCCGCGACGCCTACCATCAACCGCCCAGGGACACCGTCTCCCAGGTTGTCTACACCGGCTGGAAGCAATTCAACCTGAACTGCGCCCGCTGTCACGGCGAGGATGCGACGGGCACGACCATCGCCCCCTACCTGATCAACAGCTTCCAGACGGGCAAGGTGAATTTCACCGAGTACTGGAACGTGGTGCATGGCAGCCGGATGCAGAAGGGAATGCCGAACTGGAGCGGGATCATCTCCGACGACAACCTGAAGGCGATCTACGAGTACCTGAAGGAGCGGAGCGAGGGCAAGGTTCACCCGGGACGGCCCGCGGTCCGCTGAGCCGCGCGGCCGCCGGTCAGCTTTCCGGCGGTACCAGGGTAACTCGAGCGGAGCCGGCGCTCGCCGGCCAGCGAAGCGTGGTGGACTCGCCCTGCAGGGTGCGGTCCAGCCCGCGCTCCGACTTCGCCACGGTCTCGACCGGATAGCGCCATACCTCGCCCGCGGGCTCGCACCGCACCTCCAGCGGGCGAAAGAGCGAGAGCTCGGTCGTGAAGACGTCGTCGGGCCCCGCGAGCGCCGGATCCCACTCGTAGGAGACGCTGAGCTCCCCGTCGCGGGCGAACCGGAGCGTCTTCACCAGTTGGCGGCCGCCCGCAGCGGCAAGGGTGCACCGGAGGCCCACCGCGCCGCGGGGGCGCTCGATCTGGTGCGCGGCGGGCGCGCGCGCCCACGAGCAGATCGGCGCGTAGTCGCCCCGCGCGTACGCCTCGGCGGTCACGCCCGGCGCGAGGATGCGCTCCACGAAGAGCGCGCGATCCTCCGCGTCCACCGGCGGCCGCTCGTCCAGCCGGACCCCGCTCTCGAGATCGTGGATGCTCGGCGTCCCGCCGCCCTGCAGCTGCGCCTCGTGGTGCTCCAGCGCGGTGACGTGATACGCCTCGATGCGGCGGGTGAGCACGTTGGCGTAGTTGATCCCCGAGCCGAACAGGACGTACTCCTCGACGGCCGCGCCGCGGGCCGGGCTCATGACGGCGCTGAAGCGGTCGGAGTGCACCCAGATCTCGTCATGCCCGTCCGCGTCGAGGTCGAGCACCTCCCCTGCGAGGCCTTGGCCCCGGCGGAGCGCCGCCTCGGCGGCGGCGAGGTTCGCCCAGATCGCCTCGCGCAGGTGGGGCAGGTAGAGTCCGCCGAACACCCCGTGCCAGTACGCGTCGTTGCACTGCGCCCGTCCGATCGCGCGCCGCACCTCCGGCGGGTCGCCGCGGCGGCGCGCGAGCGCGGAGAGCGCCTGCATCTTCTTGTGCATCCGGTTCGACTCGGGGTACTTCACGAAGAAGTTGCGCCAGTGCGCGCCGCGGACCAGCGCGCCGTCCGGACCCGCCATTCGCTCCTCGCCGAGGTCGCGCTCCAGCCGGAGCAGCCGAATCGCCGCGGGCGCGGGGAGCGACCAGGCCTCCATCTCGCGGTACGACGCGGTGGGGAGGTAGGCGATGCCGCCGCTCGGCACGTGCTGCAGCGCGTCGGCGAAGGTGCTGAGCTGCACCGCGCCCTGTTCCACGCGCGCGCGGATCGTCCGCATGAAGTGGTCGAGCCACCCGCGCTCGTACACCCACTCCTTGGTGCCCGGCCAGCCGCCGAACTTTTCGCCGTCGTCGGCCAGCACCGCGAGGCGGTGTCCGGCGGCGCGGAGCTTCTCGAGGTAGTCGGCCGTCTCCTCCGGCGGGCGGAACGGGATCAGATAGCGGAGCCGCTCGTCGATGGGGAAGAGGGCGACCCGCCGCCCGCTGGACTCCGTCCAGTAGGGCGCGTGCAGCCGATCCCGCTCGAAGCCGGTGACCAGGAAGTGGCGGTCGTCCACCAGCGCGTACCGCACGCCCGCGTCGGCCAGGTCGGCCGCGAGCTCGGGCTCCCACACGCGCTCGGTGAGCCAGAGGCCGCTCGCGTCCACGCCGAAGCGGCGCTGTACCGTCTCGCGCATCCACCCGATCTGCTCCAGCCGGTCCTCCCGCGGGAGCGAGGCGAGCACCGGCTCGTAGTAGCCGGCGAGCAGCAGCTCGAGCCTGCCGGCGGCGGCGAGCTCGCCGACCCGATCGAGGTACCAGGACGCGTGTGCCTCCAGCCAGTCGAGCAGCGGGCCGGAGATGTGGAGCACGGCCGGGAGGAACTCCGCCCCGGCGAGCCGGTCGAGCAGCGGCTGGTACACGTCCTCCAGGTGCTGCTGGAAGACGTGGTCGAAGTTCCCGATCGGCTGATGCAGATGCAGGCCGACGACGAACCGGATCGGCTGCATGCGGGCTCAGCTCACCGCGATGGAGCGCGACCCGGCGAGGGCGGCGGCCACCGCGGGCAGGAGCCCCGGAAACAGCGGGTCGCGCCGATCGAGCGCGTCGGCGAGCGTGCGGCCCTCGTCCAGCGAGACGCCGCTCCCCGGCGTGAGCGCGGCCACCAAGCGGTCGGCGTCGTCGCAGTGGAGCCGGAAGCGCCGCTCGGCGTAGTCCACCACCGCACCGGTGGAGATGATGAACTGCCAGTCGGACGACTGCGCCAGCAGCATCTGCCGGGCCGCCTGCTCCAGCACGTGCCGCGCCGCGGGGTCGGCGAGCGCGTCGCCCGCCACGTTCCAGAACGCCTCCTCCAGCGGCCAGAGGCGCTGCCAGGTCCACGCGGTCCGGTCGTTGAGCCACATGCTGAAATCGCCGTTCGCGCCCCAGGTGCCGGCCGGGAGCCGAATGGCGACGCGGGCGGGATGGTCGGCGAGATGGCGCGACCCGGTCACCGGCCGCACCTCCGCGCATCCGGTGAGCGTGCGGTACACCTGTCCGAGGAAGTAGGGACCCTCGAACCACCAGTGGCCGAAGAGCTCGGTGTCGAACGGTGCCACGATGACGCCGTCCGGGCCGGGCGAATCGTCGCGCGAGAGCCCCTGGAGCAGCCCGGCGAAGTGGTGCGCGTGGCCCTCCGCCGATTCGCGGGCGAGCGCCGGCTCGTAGGGCGCCTTGGCGCCGAGATCCACGTCGCCGCCCGTCACCCGCCAGAGCTTGAGCCCGCCCGGCCAGCGGATCTTGTGGAACTCGAGGTATCGCGCCTCGCCCGGGTATCCCTCGTGGCGGCTCCAGACCTGCATGGACGCGCGCGGGTCCCGCACGTACGCGGCGAGCCCGTTGCCCGCGCGGCTCGGGGCGACGCGGTACGCGCGGTACGGCGTGCGCATGGTCCTGAGCGGCTCGCGCTCGACGCCCTCCTGCGTCACCGGCGGCGCCAGGTGGGGGTCGCCGTAGAGGCCGAGCGGCCGCCCGGCGGCCGCGAGG
>DASSOD010000068.1:0-4407 GCA_035700905.1 Gemmatimonadales bacterium
CTCCGCCGCCGACCTATGGCTATGCGTGCACCTACCGCCCCGACGTGCTCGAGCTCCTCCTCCGGCACCTGACCGGGCGGCGCGGCGTCCCGATCGGCCGCGAGCACTTCACCGGCTCCTTTCGACGCTACAGCGGCGATCTCGCCGAGCTGGGCGCTGGAGAGATCCTGGCATGGACACCGGAAGCATGATCCCGAACATGAACGCGCTCGCGGCGGCGATCGCCGACGGCATGGTGGAGCGCGCCGGCCTCCTGCGGGTGCGCGCGCAGACGCTTCCCGGGGGCGCCCGGGTCATCGACGCCGGGGTCGAAGTCGACGGCGGGCTCGGCGCCGGCCTCGCCCTGGCGGAGATCTGCATGGGCGGCCTGGGCAGCGTGGCGTACGCGCCCGCGCAGGTGGGCGACGAGACCTGGCCCGGGGTGGTCGTCTGGACCGACCATCCGGCGGTGTCGTGCATGGCCTCGCAGTACGCCGGCTGGGCCATCTCGGTGGACAAGTATTTCGCGATGGGCTCGGGGCCGCTGCGCGCGCACGCGCGGGTGGAGCGGGAGCTGTTCGAGAAGCTCCAGTACGCTGAGGCGGCCGAGCGCGCCGTGCTCGTGCTGGAGGGCCGGACGCTCCCGACCGACGCGGTGGCCGAATGGGTCGCCCGCAAGGCGCGGCTCGAGCCGCGCCAGCTCACCTTCGTGATCGCGCCGACCGCGAGCCTCGCGGGGGGCGTGCAGATCTCCGCCCGCATCATCGAGACGGGGCTGCACAAGATGGAGACGCTGGGCTTCGACGTGCGCAAGGTGGTGAGCGCCATCGGCACCGCGCCCCTCGCGCCGGTGGCCAAGAACGACCTCCGCGCGATCGGGCGCACCAACGACTGCATCCTGTACGGCGGCCGGGCGCGCTATACCGTCCGCGCCCCGGACGCCGAGTTGGCCGAGTTGGCGCCCAAGGTCCCCGCATCGGCCTCGCGCGACTACGGCACGCCGTTCTACGACATCTTCCAGCGCTATCAGGGCGACTTCTACAAGATCGACCCTCTGCTCTTCAGCCCGGCCGAGGTGTGGCTCACGAGCGTGGAGAGCGGGCGGACGTATCATGCCGGACGGTTGAATCCCGACGTGCTTGCCGCATCCTGCGGCTGAGCCAACCCGCGGGGGTGTACCCGCCCATAGCCGGAGACCCACGATGCGCCGTCTGATTCGGTTCGTACTGCCGTCGCTCGCGCTCGCCGCCGCCTGCAGCAGGCCGGCGGACAAGTCCGCCCCCGCGGCCGACACCACCGCCGCGCCGTCGGCGCCCGCGGCGGCGGCCCCGGCCGCGAGCGGCCCCCAGGCCATCGTCACGGTCCTCTACAACCAGCCAAAGAGTCCCGCGGCGTTCGAGAAGTACTACGCCGAGAAGCACCTCCCCCTGGTGAGTCAGGTGCAGTCCGAGATCGGATTCACCCGCGCCGAGCTCACCAAGTTCACCAGCACCCTCGACGGCAAGAAGCCCACCTTCTACCGGCAGGCGGAGCTCTACTTCAACTCGATGGAGGAGGCGAAGAGGGGGATGGCCACGGAGGGATTCAAGAAGGTGGGAGACGATCTCAAGAACTTCGCGACCGGCGGACTGATCGGCATGGTGGCGACCGAGACCGGCGAGCCCAGCAGCGCCGAGTGCGCGGCGCTCGTGACCGTGATCTACAACGAGCCCAAGGACTCGGCCGCATTCGAGCAGTACTACTCGGACAAGCACCTGCCCTTGGTGAGCCAGGGCCAGAGCGCGATCGGGTTCACCCGCGCCGACCTCACCAAGTTCGCCTCGAACCTCGACGGCAGCGCGCCGGCCAAGTACCGCCAGGCGGAGCTCTGCTTCCCCTCGATGGACGCGCTCAAGAAGGGCACCGCGACGCCCGAGTTCAAAAAGGTCGGGGACGACCTCGGAAACTTCGCCACGGGCGGGCTCACCGGCCTCATTGGAGAGCAGAAGTAGGCGCACCGGCGGTCCGCCCCATGCAGGTTCCGATCCTCGCCGCCCGGCCGGGATGGCACACCGACGAGCTGCTCCGCGCGCTGCGCGCCGCGGGCCACGACGGCGTCGTGCTGCCGTACGAGGGTCTTGTCGCGCGCGCGGGCTGCCGCCCCGGCCTGCGGAGCCGGACCACCGACCTCGACGGCGCCCCCGCGGTGCTCGCGCGAATCATCCCGTCGGGCTCGCTGGAGCAGCTCATCTGGCGGGTGGACGCGCTGCACCGCCTGGAGGACCGCGGGGTTCGCGTGGTCAACTCGCCGCGCGCGATCGAGCGGACGGTGGACAAGTCCTGGACCACGGTGCTGCTCGAGCAGGCCGGGCTTCCGACCCCCGACACGATCGTGTGCGAGAACACCGACGAGGCCTTCGCCGCGTTCCGGTCGCTGGGCGACGTGATCGTCAAACCGCTCTTCGGCTCGATGGGCCTCGGGATGGTCCGGGTGACCGACGAGGAGATGGCCTGGCGGGTCTTCCGGGTCATCGAGCAGATCCGCGGCGTGTTCTACCTGCAGCGCACCGTCGAGCACGACGGCCGCGACCTCCGCGCGTTCGTGGTGGGTGGATCGGTGCTGGCGTCGATCGAGCGCTCGTCCGGCGGATGGCGCACCAACGTCTCGCGCGGCGGCCGCGCCCGACCGGTGGGGCTCCCGCCCGAATGGGCGGAGCTCGCGGTGCGCGCCGCGCGCGCCGTGGGCGCGGACTACGCGGGAGTTGACCTGCTCCCCGCCCGCGACGGCACGGTCTACGTGCTGGAGGTGAACGGCATCCCCGGCTGGCAGGGGCTGCAGGCGGCAACCGGCGTGGACGTGGCCCGCGCGGTGGTGCGGATGGCCCTCGAGCCGCTCGGGCCGTGACGCCCGACCAGGTCCGCTTTGCCGCCGAGGTGGCCTGCCTGCTCGAGGTGGACGCGGCGAAGCCCGGCAACGTGTCGCCCGGGCGCGACTTTCACGACACGCGGTACGAGGACTTCGTCGCGAGCGCGGTCGCGATCGGGCCCGCGCTGAGCCGGTCGGGGCGGCGGCCGCTCGGCGCGACCATTCGCCTGGCCGTCCAGGCCACGCGCCGCGTCACCCGGCGCAACACCAACCTGGGCATCGTGCTCCTCCTCGCGCCCCTCTGCCGCGCCGCGCTGCGCGAGGGGGGCGGCCCGCTCCGCGGCCGCCTGGCCGCGGTGCTGGCGGAGACCTCCACGGCCGACGCCCTCGAGGTCTATCGCGCCATCCGCCTGGCGGCCCCGAGCGGGCTCGGCCGCGTGGCGGCTCAGGACGTGGCCGAGGCGCCCTCGGTCACCCTGCGCGAGGCCATGGCGCTCGCCGCCCCCCGCGACACCGTCGCGCGGGAGTACGTCACCGACTTCGCGGTCACGTTCGAGGTGGGCGGCCCGGCACTGCGGGCCGCCCGCGCGGCCGGACTCCCCTGGACGGAGGCGGCACTCGAGGCCTATCTCGCGGTGCTCGCGCAGGTGCCCGACAGCCACATCGCCCGGAAGCTCGGGCCGGCCGAAGCGGAGCGGATCAGCCGGCGCGCCGCGGAGGTGCGAAGTGCGGGCGGCGCCGCGACGCCCGAGGGCCGGCAGGCGCTCGTCGCGTTCGACGCCGAGCTGCGCGACGCCCGCAACTCCCGGAACCCCGGCACCACGGCGGACCTGACCGCGGCCGCGCTGGCTCTCGTTATTTTGGAGGATGGCTGGACCTGATCCCGGGAGCGTCGTCGTGCCGAGTGCGTTTCGCGTCGAGGTGAGCAAGGACTACCTGGTGTTCGCCTCCGCTCACTTCATCACCTTCCGCGGACATCAGTGCGAGTCGCTGCACGGGCACAACTATCGCGTGGGCGTCGCGGTCGAAGGCTCGGTGGACGACGAGTGTCTGTTCGTGCTCGACTTCAGCGTGCTCAAGCGGATCGTGCGCCGGCTGGTGGACGAGATCGACCACAAGGTGCTGCTGCCCACCCTCAACCCCAAGCTCTCCTATCACGAAGAGGACGGCATGCTGCGGGTGGACTACTTCGGCAAGCCGACCTACGTGTTCCCCCGCGGCGATTGCGCGCTGCTCCCGATCCGGAACTCGACGGCCGAGATGCTGGCCGAGTACCTCGGCACGGCCGTGCGCGAGCAGTTGGCGCGGGACGGGTATCGCCACCTCACCCGCCTGGAGCTCGAGGTGGAGGAGAACTTCGGCCAGTCGGCGACCTACCGCGCGGCGCTCGCCCCCGATTGACCGCGCCCCGCTGACCGGCGCAGCTCCGCGACGTCGGCCGCCGTGACGTGCCCCGCGTGCACGGCGCTCGCGACGAGCGCGCCGTCGCATCCGGCCTCCGCCAGGCGATCCAGGTCCGCACGACTCGCGACCCCGCCGCCGGCCAGCAGCCGGAGCCCGGGATGCCGCCGGCGCAGCCCTCC
>DASSOD010000069.1:0-4435 GCA_035700905.1 Gemmatimonadales bacterium
GCCCGGCGTGGTCGGCTTCAGCCTCGCCCTCTCGCTCGCGCTCGGACTCCTGGCCGGCGCGCTCGCGGCGTGGCGGCTGGTGCGAACCCCGCCGCTCCTGCTCTGGGGACGCGCCTGATGGATCTCTGGTGGGGCGTGAGAAACCTCCGGCGGCACCCGCTCCGCTCGGCGCTGTCGCTGGCGGGGATCGCCGTGGCCGCGGCGATGCTGCTCGACATGGTGCTCCTGAGCGGCGGGATCGAGCGGTCGTTCGAGCGGCTGCTGCTGGGCCGCGGCTACCAGATCCGGCTGAGCCCCAAGGGCACCATGCCGTTCGACACCGAGGCCACCTTCGACGGCGTGGGCGAGGTCGTGCGCGCGTTGCGGGCCGATCCGGATGTCGCGGCGGCGGGCGGCGTGCTGGGCGGCAGCCTGTACGTGCGCCGCGCGGACTCGCTCGTGACGCTCTTCGGCTACGGAATCGACCCCTCGGCCCAGTCGCTGTACGAGGTGACCGCCGGGCGGGATCTCGCGCCCGGCGACTCCGGGGGCGTCCTGCTCAGCGTGCCCGCAGCGCGCGCCATCGCCGCCGGGATCGGCGACACCGTCCGGCTGATCGGGGTGCTGGATCCGCAGGTCGCGGCCGCGGGCGCGGCCCGCCCGCTCGTGGTGCGCGGGATCGTGCGCTGGCTCTACGACTACCGCGACCAGCGCTCCGTCGGCGTGACCCTCCCGCTGATGCAGCGGCTCACCCGCCGAACCGCGGGCGACCCCGCGTCCGCCGTCGTCGTGCGGGTACGGCACGATAGCCGTGTGACGGCCGTGGCCTCCCGGATCCGCGCGCGCTTCCCCCACATCGAGATCCGGAGCGTGGAGCAGCTGGTGGAGCAGTTTCGCCGGCGGCTGGTGTACTTCCGGCAGCTCTCGCTCATCCTGGGCTCGCTCAGCCTGATCGTCACCGTGCTGCTCATCGCCACGCTGCTCACCATCACCGTGAACGAGCGCCTGGGCGAGATCGCGACGCTCCGCGCCATCGGCGTGAGCCGCTCGCGTATCGTTCGCGGGGTGCTCGGCGAGGGCCTCGTGCTCACGGTCATCGGCGGGGCCGCCGGCGCGCTGCTCGGCGCGGGCGCCGCCCGCTATCTGGACGGCATCCTGACCAGCTTTCCGGGCTTGCCGGCGGCAGTCTCGTTTTTCGTGCCACGGGCCGACGCGCTGGTCCGCGCGGGCGTCGTGCTGCTGATCACGGGCTCGCTCGCGGGCGTGTACCCCGCCTGGCTCGCCGCGCGGGCGCCCATCGCCGCCACCCTTCGCGCCGAGGCCACGTGACCGTTCTCGCCGGGCACGATCTCACGAAGGAGTACCGCATGGGCGCGGACACGGTTCGCGCGCTCCGGGGCGCGAGCCTTCGGGTCGAGCGGGGCGACTACGTCGCGATCGCCGGGCCGTCCGGCAGCGGCAAGTCCACTCTGCTGCAGCTCATCGGCGGCATCGACGCTCCGACGTCGGGCTGGGTGGAGGTCCTGGGTACGCGGCTCGATGCGCTCTCCGACCGGGAGCTCACCCGGCTGCGCCTGCTCCGGATCGGGTTCGTGTTCCAGCGGTTTCATCTGCTCCCGGTGCTCACGGCCCGGGAAAACGTGGAGCTTCCGATGGCCGAGGCGGGCGTCGCGCGCGGGGAGCGCCGCCGGCGCGCGCTCGAGCTGCTCGAGTACGTCGGCCTGGCGACGCGCGCCGATCACCGCCCCGCCCAGCTCTCGGGTGGGGAGATGCAGCGGGTCGCCATCGCGCGTGCGCTCGCCAACCGCCCCGCCGTGCTCCTGGCCGACGAGCCGACCGGCGAGCTCGACGCGGCGACCGGCCGCGAGATCCTGGCGCTCTTCCGCCGCCTGAACCAGGACGGCGCGACGCTGGTCGTGGTGACCCACGACGAGCAGTTGGCGGCCGAGGCGCGGCGGATCGTTCACATGCTCGACGGGAAGATCAGGGATGATTGAGCCGCCTGGGGTGGGGCACCCGTCGTGATCCTCACGCTCGCGTTCCGCCATCTCTGGGTGCGGAAGCTCCGGTCGGTGTTCCTGCTGCTGGGCTTCGCCCTCGGCGTCGGGGTGATGATCGTGCTGCTCTCGATCGGCGAGGCGATGCTCGCGCAGTCGCGCGACGCCGCGCTGGTCGGGGGCGGGGAGGTGACCGTCCTTCCCGAGGGGATTGACGTCGAGGCGATGCGCATCGGCGGCGTGAGCGGGATGTTCTTCGGGATCGACCGGGCGCGGTTCCTCACCCGGCAACTGCTCGGCGGTCCGCGGCAGCAGGACGTGGTGCGTGCGGTGGCACCCGCCGTCGAGAACAAGGTGCTCTACCTCGAGCACGGCGGCCGAGTGAGCGCGGTGCGGGCCGGCGGCGAGATCCCCAGCCGTGCCGCCGCGGTCGGGGCGGGGCTGGACGTGGTTCAGGGCGCGTGGCACGACTCCCCGGCGGATTCGGCGTACGTGGCCCCGACGGCGCAGCAACTCTACGACGAGCTGGACCGGTTCCATCTGCCGCCGCGGCCCGACTCGACCTGGGGCGAGTGGTACTACTTCAACCTGGTCACCCGGCCGGACGAGTGGTGGTACGTGTCGTTGCTCGTTGGAGGCCGGATCCCGGGGGGGCCCGCCGGCGGGCAGGTGCTGGTCACTCATCGGCGTCCCGACGCGCGGTACGAGCGATTCACCGCCCGGATTCCGCTCTCAGAGGTTGCGCTCGACACTGCGCGCGTTCAACTGGCCCTCGGCGAAAGCTTCGTGCGCCAGCGGGATGGTGTGTACCGGGTCCGCGCGCGGGGCGCGGGCGCGAGCGCCACCCTGCGGCTCGACTTCGACTTGCATCCGCTCCCCCGGCGCTACTTCCCGCCGGTCGAGTTGCGCGCGGACGACTTTCTCTCCGGGTACGTCGTCCCCGCCCTGGCGGGCCGCGCGTCGGGGCGGGCGTGCATCGGCCGCCGCTGCGCGGTCTTCGAGAACGTCGCGGCGTATCACGACCACAACTGGGGAGTGTGGCGCGGCGTGACCTGGGAGTGGGGCGAGGCGAGCGGCCGCTCCGCGAGCGTCCTCTACGGCGGCGTGAAAGGGCCGGGCCCGGCCGGCGGGGGCGCACCGTACTTCCTGCTGCTGGTGGATTCGTTGGGCGTCCGCCAGGTGCTCCGCTTTCGGGAGATCCGCTACGAGGGCGGCCAGCCGGCGGCCGGCGAGTCGAACGTGCACGCCCCCGAGCGGTTCTCGATCCTGGCGGCTCGAGGGGCGGACACGACCCGCCTGGACGTGCGCGTCTCGGAGGCGCTCGCGAGCCGGGTGCGCGCGGAGGGTCTGGAGCGTCACTTTCTCCAGATGCGGGGGAGATTCTCGCTCCAGGGCCGGGTCGCGGGCCGGATGCTGGCTGATTCGGGCTGGGGGTTCTTCGAGACCTACGTGGATGGCGAGCCGCGCCGGGCCGGCTCCCGGTAGACCTGCAGCGGCCGTCATCGAAGTGCCGTATCTTGAGATATGACCACCGCCGCCGATCCTGCGGCCGTCACCCGGCTCCTGGGCCGAACTCTCATCGACACCTTCGGCCGGGGCTGGGCGCGGGCCGACGTAGAGGAGCTGATGTCGGTCTTCTCGGACCAGGCGGTCTTCATCGAAACGCCATTCACCGAGCCGCTTAACGGAGTGGCTGCGATCCGGTCCTACTGGCAGGACGTGCCGTACCACCAATCCGAGATCACGTTCAGCGCGGGTGAGATCTTCGCGGCCGGTCCCTGGTTCGCAGCGGAATTCAAGTGCGTATTTCGAAGGCGTCGCACGGGCGAGTGGGTGGACGCTCGGGGCGCGATCTTTTGCGAGACCGAAGGCGACAAGATCTCCGAAATGCGCATGTATTGGCACCGATCCGTCGGCGGTCAGGTGTAGCTCGATGCGGACGCAGCAGGGTAGGAAACCTCGGGCCCAAGTCGATGGTTTCCAATAATCTGATTAGGTGGCACGGGCCTCGCTGTTCGGATTTTCGACGGTTCCGTCGGCATCGGCCGGTGCAAGCAGCAGTTCGGAGGCGCCATGATCTCCGCCCTCGTAGTTCCCATCCTTCTCGCCTTGGGTCCCGGTCCGGCGGTCGCAACCCCGCCGGCGCAGGACGACCCGGCGATCCGCGTTTCGCTCAACAACAAGGGCCGCTACCAGCGCGGCGACCGGGCGAAGGTCGAAGTCCGCACCAGGGAAGACGGCTATCTCCTTGTCCTGCACGTGGATCCGGATCGGCGTCTGCGGGTCCTTTTCCCGCTCGATCCCAAGGACGACAACTTCGTCCGCGGGCGTGATGACATCGAGATCGTCGGGCGGGGAGACCGGGAGGCGTTCCGGGTGGACGGTGCAGGGCAGGGCCTGGTGTACGCGGCCGTTTCCAAGGATCCGTTCCGGTTTGCCGACTACGAGGTGGGTGACCA
>DASSOD010000070.1:0-7319 GCA_035700905.1 Gemmatimonadales bacterium
AGCCCTCGAAGGTGATCCACGAGAGCGGGGTGAGCCGCCCGCCGAGCGTGATCCAATTCGTGGCGGGCGCCGGTGCGATCGCCGCGACGGCGGCGTAGGGCTGGTAGGCGAGCGGCTGCCACGCGGCCGTGTGGGAGTACCCCGCCTCGAGCGAGATCCAGCGCCGTTCCCAGCCCAGCTGCGCCTGCCAATCGCGCACGGTCTGCGCCGGATCCGCGATGATCGCGGGCGCCGCGACCACCTCGCCCGCCCGGACGCTTCCGGCAGCGCGAAAGCCGTACGGCAGGAGCAGACCACCACGCGCACCGACCCAGCGGGAGGAGCGGTCGCCGTCGTGCCGCTGGTAGGCCGCCTCCGCGGAGAGCGAGAGCGGGCCCACCGGCACCCAGCCGCCGTTGGCCCGGAGGTCGAGCGAGGTCCACCGCGACCGCCAGAAGAGCGATCCGCCGAGCGACGCGGTGGGCCAGCGCACGCCGCCGACGACTCCGGCCTGGTGCACCCGCTGCGACGGAGTGAGGCTGTCACCCGCGGTCATCCGGCCGAGCAGGAGATCGGCGCGGGGGCCGAGCCCGGTCGAATCGCGGCGCCACATGGCGCGCAGCTGGACGTCGGTGCGATTTCCGCTCGCGATCCCGCGGCTCAGCGTGTCGCTCCCCCCGAGGCTGCCGAGCACCGGGTCCCGGTCGGGACGGGACCGCAGCACCTGGTAGAGCAGCCCCCACCTCGGCGATGGGAGCCAGCTTCCCTGCACGAAGAGTTGGGTGTTGGCGTACTTGGTGCGAACGCCCTCGACCGTCGGCACGCTCAGGTTCTCGCCGCCGAGAAAGAAGCCCAGCCCCGAGCGGCTGCGGCGCTCCAGCGTGCCCTGGTAGCGCGCGAAGTCCGCCGCGCCCCGCGCGAAGCCGACCCGGGAGCGCGCGGCCAACCGGTCGCGGTTGCGGGTGAAGAGTCGCACGCGGAGCAGCCCGGGCCAGCGCTCGATCTCCAGCCGGTCGAGCAGGCTCATGGGGAGAAGCGCGGGATCTACGCCCACGCTGTCCACGCCGGCCGCGATGTACGGCAGCCCGTCGAGGTAGTACTCCACCGAGGTCGAGCCGCGGGCCTGGTAGTTCGGCATCTGCGGCTGTCCCAGCCAGCCGCCGCGCCAGAGGTAAACGCCGGGCACGCGCGCGACCAGGTCGGCCACGGTCGCAGCCTGATCCCAGTCGAGCGAGTCGCGGGTGAACACCAGCCGGCTCATGGCCGGCTCCGGTCCGAGCGGCGCCACCGGCTCGGGGGCGAGCACCTTGACCCGCGTGAGCTGCTGCGCGGCGAGGTAGCGCTGCAGCTTGGTCGAGTCGCGCGCGGCGCGGCGGCCGCTGTCGGCCCGCGCCCGCCGCAGCGTGTCGCCCCGCGGCGTGATCAGGGAATCGGAGCCGGAGATCAGGGAGTCGGGACCGGCGGGCGGGGTTTCCGGCACCTGCGCGCGCAATGCGCCGGCCGTCACGGCGAGGGCGAATGGAACGGCGAGGAGCGCGAACGGCCCGCCGCGCGGGCGGCGGCGCGGGCGGCCGCGCTCCCTCACCCCGCCCGCGCCAGGATGAACTCGCTGAAGAGCCGCACCCCCATCCCGGTCGGCCCC
This sequence comes from Gemmatimonadales bacterium, assembly GCA_035700905.1. Classification (GTDB taxonomy): domain Bacteria; phylum Gemmatimonadota; class Gemmatimonadetes; order Gemmatimonadales; family GWC2-71-9; genus DASQPE01. The sequence continues at coordinate 1,622 of DASSOD010000070.1, forward strand.
TTGACCCGCGCGGCGTCCTCCCGGTCGGAGTACGCGGTGCCCGCGATGTCGAGGTGGGCCCAGGGATACCCGTCCACGAACTCCCGGAGGAACCACCCGGCCGAAATGCTCCCGGCCGGCCGCCCGCCGGCGTTCTTCACGTCGGCGATGTCGGACTTCATGAGGTCGCGGTACTCGTCCCAGAGCGGGAGCGGCCACACGCGCTCGCCGGCGCGCTCACCGGCGGCGCGGACCTCCTCGATCAGCTTGTCGTCGGTGCCCATCACCCCGGCGGCGGTGTGCCCCAGCGCGACGACGATCGCTCCCGTGAGCGTGGCGATGTCCAGCACGCACGCGGGGTGGTAGCGCCGGGCGTACGACAGCGCGTCGGAGAGGATGAGCCGGCCCTCCGCGTCGGTGTTGATCATCTCGATCGTCTTGCCGAAGTGGCTGGTGATGACGTCGCCCGGCTTGACCGCGGTGCCCGAGGGCATGTTCTCGGTGGAGGGAATGAGCCCCACGACGTGCGCCTTGGGCTTGAGCCGGCCCAGCACCTCGAACGAGCCCAGCACTGCCGCCGCCCCCGACATGTCGAACTTCATGTCCTCCATCTTCTCGGCCGGCTTGATCGAGATGCCGCCGGTATCGAAGGTGACACCCTTCCCGATGAGCACGATCGGCGCCGCGTCGCTTCCGCGGTACTCCAGCGCGATGAAGCGCGGCTCTTCCGAGCTTCCCTGCGCCACGGCCAGGAGAGCCCCCATCTTCTCGCGAACGATGGCCGCCTTGTCCAGCACGCTCACCTCGAAGCCGTGGCGCCGGGCGAGCTCCTCCGCCGCGGAGGCGAGATAGCTCGGCGTGCACATGTTGCCCGGCAGCACCTGGAGGCCGCGGGTGAAGCTCTGCCCCGCGCCGATCGCCGCGCCGACGCGGTGCCCCGCTTCCATCTCCTGGCGCGCCTCGGGGGCGAGCAGGGTGACCGACTCGAGCGGCGGCTTGGGCTCCTCGGGCGGCCGCTTGAGGTCGGTGTAGTTCCACGCGCCCTGCGCGAGCCCCTCGCCCGCAAGCCGGCCCACATCGCTCCACGCGCGCGCGCCGCGCGCCTCGGGGGTCGCGTAGAGCGCCGCGGAAGCGACGCCGGTCGCGCGGGCGCGCTTGGCCACGATGGCCGCCGCCCGCCGCAGGTCGGGCCGGGCGTCGCCCTCGACCTTGCCGACGCCCACGAGCAGCACCCGGCCCGCCGGGCCCGTCGAGTAGAGGAGGGCCGTCTCGTCCCGCTTGCCGGCGAAGTCGCCGCTGGCGTACAGGCGGCCGATGACGCCTCCCGTCACCTGGTCGAGCGGGCCGAGGGACGCGGGCGGCGTGCCTTGCTGCGGCACGACGACGCCGAGGAGCGGGGTCTGGAAGCTGGCCGGGGCGGCGCCGGCGACGGTGCTCTCGAAAGCCATGACTCTCGACCTTGCGGTGGACGGATGGGCGGTGGCGCCGTGGCCCGAGATGCGGCTCAGGCGCGCCGCCGCAGCGGGCGATACTCCTGCTGCGGCGGGCCGACGTAGGCGGCACGGGGGCGAATCAGGCCCTCGAGCTGATACTGCTCCAGCGCGTGCGCCACCCAGCCGGGAGTCCGGGCCGCCGCGAATACCAGGGTGAACAGCCCTGGGGGAATGCCCGCCGCCCGATAGAGCGGCGCAAGATAGAAATCCACGTTGGCGAAGCGGCCGGTGGCGGCATGCACCCGCTCTTCCACCGCCCGGGCCAGCTCGAACCACGTTTCCGCGCCGGCCGCGGTGCACGCCTGCTGTGCGGCCCGGCGCATCGGCGCGGTGCGGGGATCCTCCCCCGCGTACACCGGATGCCCGAATCCCGGAAAGCTCCCCGACGCCGCGAGGCGCGCCGCCACCACCGCGTCCACGCGGTCCGCCGTGCCGACCTCCTCGAGCACCCGGTAGACCGCGAGCGCGTGGCCCCCGTGCCTGGGCCCGGCGAGTGCGGCGAGCGCGGCCGTGACGCATCCGTAGAGATCGGCCCGCGTGGCCGCCGCGATGCGGGCGGCGAACGTGCTCGGATTCAACTCATTATCGGCCCGGAGTGTCAACGCAACGTCAAATCCGTGCGCGAGGGCGGCGGCGGGCTGGGCCCCGTGGAGCATGTAGAGGAAGTTGGCCGCCTGGCCCAATCCCCGCCGGGGGCTGAGCGGCCGCTCGCCCCGGCCGGCGCGGTAGAGCGCGGCGACCAGCGTGGGCACCTGGGCCACGAGCGCGACCGCGGCGGCCGGGATGCCGGCCGCCGCGCTCCCGCCGGCGCCGCCGTTCCGCGGCGGGTCGAGGCCGAGCGCGCTCACCGCGGTGCGGAGCACGGCCATCGCGTCGGCGCCGGCGGGAGCGCCCGTCACCAGCTTGAGCGCCCTGCGGGACGGCTTGCCGGCCGCACGCAGGGCGCGCACGAAGAGCGTGAGCTCGCTCCGCGCCGGCAGCCGCCCGGCGAGCAGCAGGAATGTCGTCTCCTCGCTCGTGGCCTGCTCCGCGAGCGCGCGGACGTCGTATCCCCGATACGCAAGGCGATTCTCGGCGGCGGAGAGCAGGCAGATGGACGACTGCGTGGCCACCACGCCGTCGAGCTGAGGGACAGGCGCGGGGCCGGCAGCGAGCGTCATTGGCGTGGGGTGGGAGTGGGGTGCGTGAAAGTAAATGCGGCGCGCCCGCTAGTCCACGCCGCCCGCGGGCTCGGGCACCGGCTCGGACGCGGGCTCGTGCCGCCCGCCGAATACCCGCCGCGCGCTGGCGGACGCCCACGACCGGAAGCCGTCGAGGATCTCGTAGAACGTCGGGATCACCAGCAGGGTGAGCAGCGTCGAGGTGATGACCCCGCCGATCACCGCGCGGCCGAGCGGGGCCCGGAAGTCGGCGCCCTCGCCGCGCCCGATCGCCACCGGCACCATGCCGGCGATGAGCGCCAGCGTGGTCATGATGATCGGCCGGAGCCGGATCCGCCCCGCCTCGATCAGCGCCTCGCGCATCCCCGCGCCCCGCTCCCGCGCCCACTTGGCGAAATCGATGAGCAGGATGGCGTTCTTGGCCACGATGCCCATCAGGAGAATGACGCCGATCATGCTCATGATGTTGAGCGTGGTGCCGGTGACCCAGAGCGCGAGCACCACCCCGATGAGCGAGAGCGGCAAGGAGATCAGGATCGCGACGGGATCGAGGAACGAGCCGAACTGCACCACGAGGATCAGGTACATGAGCAGCACCGCCACGCCCAGCGCGGTGAAGATCCGGGTGAACACCTCGGCCTGGTCCCGCGCCTCCCCGCCCTGCGTGATCTCGTAGCCCGGCGGCAGGTGCAGCGCGCGGAGCCGCTCGTTGATGGCGCTGGTCACGTCGTTGAGCGCCCGGCCCGACACGTTGGCCTGGACGATGACCACCTTCTCGCGGTCCAGGTGGTCGATCTGCGCCGGTCCCACCCCCTGGCGGATCTCGGCGATCTGGCCCAAGGGCACCGCGGCGGGCGGGGCCGGCCCCTCGGCCGCGCCGACCAGAATCGGAAGCTGCGCCAGGTCGGCCGTCCGCTCGCGCGCCTGCGGCGCGAGGCGCACCCGCACGTCGCGCGTCTCGCCCGAGGGATCCACCCAGTCGCCCGCATCGATCCCGGCGAACGCCGGGCGCAGCGCCTCGGCCACGTCGGACACCGTGACACCCAGCGAGCCGGCGAGCCCGCGCTTGAGCTCGACCTCGAGCTCCGGCTTCTGGCCGCGGGTGGAGAGCCCCACGTCCACCGCGCCGGGCACCTTGCGCACCTCCGCGGCCACGCGGTCCGCGAGCTGGGTCAGTACCCTGGCGTCCGGCCCGCCGAGTTGCACCTGGATCTGCTTGTACGCGCCGCCGAACCCGCTGGTGAACACCGACGTGTTGGCGCCCCCGACCGCCCGCGCCTCGTCCCGCAGGCGCTGGCCCAACTGCTCCTGGCTCACCGAGCGCGCCGACTTGGGCACCAGCCGCACGTAGATCAGCGCCTGGTCCACCGAGGGGGACTTGCCCGGCACGGAGGTGCCGACCGTGGTGTAGGTGTACGCCACCTCGCGGTGCCGCCGGGCCAGCGTCGCGATCTCCTCCGCCTTCCGCCGGGTGGCCTCGAGGCTCGTGCCCGGCGTCGCCTCGACGATCATGTTGATCTCGCTCCGGTCGCTCACCGGAATGAATCCGGCGCCGACGATGCCGAAGACGATCATGAGGATGGCGAGCACGAAGGTGCCCACGGCGATCGCCACCATGGCGAGCCGGTGGTCCAGCGCCCACGCGATCACGCCGCGGTACCGGTCCGCCATGCGGTCGAACCAGCGGTTGAACCGGTCGAGCGCGCGCGCGATCGGGTTCCGCCGCTCGTGCCCCTCCGTCTGCGGGTCGGCCCAATACGCCGAGAGCATCGGGTCCAGCGAGAACGAGACGAAGAGCGACACCAGCACCGAGCACGCAATGGTGAGCGCGAACGGCTTGAACCACTGGCCCGCGATGCCGTACATGAACGCCACCGGAACGAACACCGCCACGATCGAGAACGTCGTCGCGGCCACGGCGAGCCCGATCTCGTCGGTGCCCTCGTGCGAGGCGGTGACGTGATCCTTCCCCATCTCGATGTGCCGCACGATGTTCTCGCGCACCACGATGGCGTCGTCGATCAGGATGCCGATCGCGAGCGAGAGGCCGAGCAGCGACATCGTGTTGAGCGTGAAGCCGAACGCCCAGACCGCGATGAACGAGGCCAGCACGCTCACCGGCAGCGCGAGGCCCGTGATGACGGTGGAGCGCCACGAGTTGAGGAACAGGAACACCACGAGCACCGTGAGCAGCGCGCCCTCGACCAGCGCCTCCTGCACGTTCCGCACGGCGCGGCTCACCCGCACCCCCGCGTCCTGCACGATCTCGAGCTTGGCTCCCGGGGGGATCACGGACTCCAGCGCCTTGATCCTCGCGCGGATCTGGTCGGTGACCTGGGTGGTGCTGTAGCCCTTCGACTTGAGCACGTCGATCCCGACGGCTTCCTTGCCGTTGAAGAGCGCCGCCGTGCGCGGCTCCTCCGTGCCCTCGAGCACGTTCGCCACCTGGCCCAGCCGCACGACGTTTCCGCTCCGCTCGGCCACTACCAGGCCCTCGAAGTCCTGCGCGTTCTCCAGGCGGCCCTTGAGGCGGATGGAGCGCTCCTCCCGCTCGGTGTTGAGCTGGCCCACCGGCGCCGCGAGGTTCTGCTGCGCCAGCGCCTTCACCACGTCGGCCACGCCCACCCCGGCGGACTGGAGGTCCCCGGGCCGGAGCTGCACCGTCATCTCCCGCTTGACGCCGCCCACGACCGTCGCCTGCGCCACCCCCGGCACCGAGCGGAGCTCGCGCACGATGGTCGGATCGGCCAGACGGGTGAGGACCGGCACCGGAATCGTGGTGGAGGTGAGCGCGATCGAGATCACCGGCGCCTGGGAGGGGTCGAACCGGGTGAGCACCGGCTCCTCCATCTCCTGCGGCAGGTCGGCCCGCTTGGTCGAGATCGCGTCCCGAATGTCCTGCGTGGCTTCCTGGATGTCCTTCTCGAACTCGAAGAAGACGATGAACTGCGCCAACCCGTCGGTGGCGCTCGCCTGCGTCTTGCTCCAGTCCAGGCCCTGGATGCTGGAGAACGACTCTTCGATCGGCTCGATGATCTCGCGCTCCACCGTCTCGGGCGAGGCGCC
>DASSOD010000071.1:0-16524 GCA_035700905.1 Gemmatimonadales bacterium
GGCGTCCGCAGGACGCGGGTGCCGAGCCTGAATCCGTTTCGGAGGTCGTACATGTCCTGGGTTCGTTTCGCGGGCGTCGTCGCACTGGGCGCCGCGCTCACTCTGCCTGCATCCGCGCAGGTTCCGCGGAGACCTCGAGAGCAACAGGTCGCCGCGCTGCCACGCCTGATGGTGGCCAACCCGTACGTGACGTCCGGGGCGGACTCCGCGGCGGCGGTCCAGGTCGGCTCGGGGATGCGGGACCGGATGTCGAAGATCGCCGAGGGCGACTACAACGTGCTCACGCAGGACCAGATGAACGAGGCGCTGCGGCAGTACGGGTACCCGGCCAACGCGATCCTGAGCCCCACGCTCGCCGCCACCCTCGCCAAGAGCGTCCAGGCGCGGGTGCTGGTCTCCTCCACGATGAACAAGGTGCAGGGCGGCCAGTACGCGGTCCAGGCCCGCCTGACCGGCGTGAACGACGAGGCCGGCTCGGTGGTGACGCTGCAGGGCGGCAGCAGCCTCGCGGACCTCGGTGCGAAGGCGGCGGCGCAGCTCGAGCCCGCCTACAAGTCGCTCGACGAGGCGAAGAACTGCGTGAACGAGATGGCGACCAAGCCCGATCGCGCGGCCGAGGCGGCGAACAAGGCCCTGAAGCAGTACGGGGGCAACGGGCTCGCCGAGTACTGCCTGGCGCAGATCGCGCTCAAGAAGGGCGACCGGAAGGCGGCCATCCAGCATTTCCAGGCCGCCGCCAAGGCCGACCCGCAGAGCCTCGCCGCGTGGTCCAACCTCGCCGAGCAGTACCAGGCGCAGAACGACACGGCGAACGTGCTCGCGGTGTTCCGCGAGCTCCTCCGGATCGCGCCCACCAACCAGAAGCTCCGCGAGCAGGCCTTCCGCTACTTCCTCGCCGCCAACAAGCCGGACATCGCGAAGGAGATCGCCGACTCGGGGATCAACAACGATCCCTTCAACTGGGACTTCTACGATCTCAAGAGCAACGCCTGCGCGTTCCTGAACGACTACAAGTGCGCGGTGCAGGCCTTGGAGCAGGGCTACCAGGTGGATTCCACCAAGTCGGATACGCTCTTCTTCGCCAAGATCCTGGCCTTCTCGGAGCAGCGCCTGGCCGACACGTCGAAGAACCGCGCCACGGCCGCGGACACCGCGCAGTACGTCCGGTGGGCGAAGGCCGGCAGCAAGAAGTTCCCGGACAACGTCACGCTGCTGCAGTCGCTGTCCAAGGCGTACCTCATGGCGGGGCAGACCGACAGCGCGATCGCCGCGACCAACCGGCTGCTGCAGGCCAACCCGAAGGACGTGACGCCGGCGCTGGCGATGGCGCAGACGCTCATCACGCAGAAGCGGCAGAAGGACGCCATGCCGCTCATCCAGCTCGCGATCGACAAGGGCGACGCGCAGGCGAAGGAGACCGCAGCCGCGATGCTCTACCAGGCGGCCGCGCCGCTCCTGCAGGAGCCGACGCAGGACTACAAGGGCGCGGCCGAGCTGCTGCGGAGCGCGGTGAAGGCGTCGAACCCCCAGGGCAAGGTGTACCCGGCCGCCAACTACCTGCTGGGCCTCGCCACGCTGCTGCAGGTACCGCAGGTGGATCCGCAGGCGGAAAAGGGCAAGTCGTGCGATCTGGCGCATCAGGAGCAGGACCTGCTGAACGAGGCGGAGCAGGCGTTCACGGCCGGCCAGAGCGCCAACCCGGAGGTCTCGCAGCGCAACCTGGGCATCATCGCCAAGTACAAGCCGCGGGCGGCCTCCATGGTGAAGGCGTACTGCAAGTAGGGGCTTCCAGCCCGCCGCCCGCGTGCCTATATTGCCCGCGCCGTCGGATGGGGCTGTAGCTCAGCTTGGTTAGAGTGCCGCACTGTCACTGCGGAGGTCGCGGGTTCGAGCCCCGTCAGCCCCGCTCGCACCGTCTGACCCATCACCCCGTCCCTGCCGGACGGGGTGATTTGCTTCACTCCGGCCGCTCTCGTCGGTGATGCTGCCCGGCTCCGCCTTCCATCGCCCCGTGCTGCTGGGGCCGCTGCTCGCCGCGGCGGGCCGCCCGGCGCGGGTGGTGGACGCCACCCTGGGCGACGGCGGGCACGCCCAGGGGCTTCGCGCCGCGGGCGCGGAAGTGCTCGGCATCGACCGCGATCCCGACGCGATCCGGGTCGCGCGCGCCCGCCTGGGCGACGATCGCATGCGGTACCTCGAGGCGGGATACGCCTCGCCGGAGGCGCTCGAAGCCGTCGCGCGGTTTCGCCCCGACCTGGTGCTGCTGGACCTGGGCGTCTCCTCCCGCCAACTGGACGACGACCGGCGCGGGTTCAGCTTTCGCCCCGGCGCGCCGCTCGACATGCGCATGGCGCTCGCCGGTCCAACCGCGGCGGATCTGCTGCGCAACGCGAGCGAGGCGGAGCTGGCGCGGATCTTCGGCGACTACGCGGACGAACCGCGCGCGCGCCGGCTCGCGCGCGAGATCGTCCGCCGCCGCGAGCGCCAGCCGCTCGTGACGAGCGACGACTTGGTGAACGCCATCCGCGCGGTGCTGGGCGCCCGCTCGGGCCCCGCCGATTTCGCGCGGCTCTTCCAGGCGGTCCGCATCGCCGTGAACGACGAGCTCGGCGGGCTCGAGCGCGCGCTGCCGGCGTTCCGAGACGCCCTGGTGCCGGGCGGACGGCTGGCGGTCATCAGTTATCATTCGGGCGAGGATCGACTGGTCAAGCACGCATTCCAGGAGTGGGCGCGGAGCTGCGTCTGCCCGCCCGGGCAGCCGGTGTGCACCTGCCGGGGCCGGGCGTTGGGCCGGGCGGAGCCGCGAAAGCCGATCGTGCCCGACGAGATCGAGCTCGCCAACAACCCCCGCGCGCGGAGCGCCAAGCTCCGCATCTTCCGGGTCGCCGATGCGTCTTAAGGGCCGGCACTGGCTGGTGCTCTGGCTGGTAGTGTTCCTGCTTACCGCGGGCGCCGTGGTGGCGCGGCAGACCGCGGCGTTCCGCGCCGCGCGCCGGCTGCGCGAGCTCCGCGACCAGCGCACCGCGCTGGAGGCGCGCCGCGCCGACCTCGAGCGGCGGATCCGCGAGGCCTCGGGCCGGCAGGTGCTGGTCCCGCGCGCGGAGCGGGAATTGGGGCTCCACCTCCCGGCCGACGAGGAGTTCATCCTCTTTCCGCTGCCGCCGGCCGCCGCGGCCGCCCCATCGCGCTGATGGCGAAGCCGGCCGTGCGGATCGCCGCGGTTCAGGCCTGCTTCGCCCTCGGCGTGGCCGCGGTGCTGGCGCGGGCGGTCCAGCTGCAGCTGGTGCAGGGCGCGCGCTGGGCCAAGGAGGCCGAAGCGCAGCGCACCGAGCGGGTGGTGCTTCCCGCGCGCCGCGGCACGGTGTACGACCGGAACGGCGTCGCGCTGGCGGTGACGCAGGAGTTCTTCCGCGTCGGCGTGGCGCCGAACGAAGTGACCGATCGGCGCGCGGCGGCGCGGCTCCTCTCGGCCCAGCTCCGCGTGCCCCAGGGCGCGGTCGCCCGGGATCTCGCCGGACCGAAGCGGTGGCTCTACTTCCGCGGGCCGTACACGGCGACGCAGGTGCAGCCGCTTCGGGGCGTGAAGGGCGTGCACCTGGACGGCGACTTCCTCCGCTACTATCCGGCGCGGGACCTGGCGCGGGCCATCATCGGCGCGCTCTCGCCGGAGACCACCACCGGCGCGTCCGGGATCGAGCTGTCGCTGGATTCGCTCCTGACCGGCGTGCCCGGCGAGGCGGTGCTGCTCAAGGACCGCGCGGGGCGGCGGTACGATTCGCCCTCGCGCCTGGTGCGCCGGCCGGTCGCGGGGAATGACGTGTACCTCACGCTGGACGCGGCGTTGCAGGAGATCGCCGAGCGCGCGCTGGCCGATGCGCTCCAGGCGATGCGCGCGGAGGGGGGCGACATCGTCTTCCTCGATCCGGCCACCGGCGAGCTGCTCGCGCTCGCGTCGCGGCAGGCGAGCGGTGGCGCGCCGCGGCCGTCCACGATCACCGATCCGTTCGAGCCAGGGTCCACCGCCAAGCTCTTCACCGCGGCGGCGCTCCTCGCCTTCCGCCGAGTGGACAGCACCGACCGGGTGTCGGGCGAGAACGGCATCTGGCGCATGCCGGTGGACAGCCGCGGGCGCGTGCGCGTCATCACCGACGCGCACAAGGAGCGCGGCATGCTCACGCTGGCGCAGGCGATCCAGGTGTCGAGCAACATCGCGATGTCCAAGTTCGCCCAGCGGCTCGCCCCGGAGGAGCAGTTCGGGGTGCTGCGCGACTTCGGGTTCGGGAGCCCGACGGGCATCGAGTTCCCGTCCGAGTCCCGCGGGCGGCTGGAGCGGCCCGACCGCTGGCAGCCGCTCTACACCCGGGCCAGCGTCGCGATGGGATACGAGTTCGGGGTCACGCCGGTCCAGCTCGCGGCGGCGTACGCGGCGATCGCCAATGACGGCATCCTGCTCACGCCCACGCTCGTGCGCGAGGTGCGGCGCAGCGACGGCGCGCTGCTCTACCGGCACCGCCCGGAGCCGGTGCGCCGCGTGGTCTCGTCGGAGATCGCCGCGCGGCTCCGGGCGTTCCTCGCCGGGGTCGTGGGCGAGGGCGGGACGGGCGAGCGGGCGCAGCTCGCCAACTACGCGCTGCTTGGCAAGACCGGCACCGCCGTGCGGTTTGCGGGCGGGCGCTACGTGCGGGGCGAGTACACGGCGTCGTTCGCCGCGCTCTTTCCCGCCGACCGCCCTCAGCTCGTCGTCATCGTGAAGATCGACAATCCCAAGGGCGCCTACTACGGCGGCCTCACCGCCGCGCCGGTCACGAAGAGCATGCTGCAGCAGGCGCTCGCCTCGCACCGGGTCGCGATCGATCGGAGCCGACTCATGCCCGGCGACACCGCCGCGCCGTCCGCCGCGCCGCCGCACCCGCGCGCCAGCATCGCGGAGCCTGCCGCGCCCACGGTCGTGGTGCCGTGGCCGGATCCGGGCGACGCCGACAGCGGAGCCCGGGCGCTGCCGGTCCCGGACGTCGCCGGCGAATCGGTGCGCGAGGCCGCGCTCGCGCTGCATCGGCGGGGCTTCCGCGTCGAGCTCCGCGGCATCGGGCGCGTCACGGGCACCACCCCCCCGGCCGGGCAGACGGCGGCGGCCGGGAGCGCCGTCACGGTGTGGACCGGAGGAGTGCCGTGACCTGGGCCGAGCTGGTCGCCGAGCTGCGGCGCGCGGGCCTCCTCGTCTCCGCGGGAGACGGGCCCGCGGCGCTCGGGGGGCTCACGAGCGACAGCCGCACGGCGGAAACGGGCATGGTGTACGTCGCGGTCCGCGGATCGCAGTCGGACGGGCACGCGTTCGCCGCGGACGCCGTCCGCCGGGGCGCCGCCGCGCTCGTGGTCGAGACGCCGCAGCGCCTCGGCGTTCCCGAGGCCGTGGTGTTGGACGGACGCCGCGCGGCCGTGGCGCTCGGCGGCGCCTGGTACGGCCATCCGGCCCGGCGGCTTCGCCTGCTCGGGGTCACCGGGACCAACGGCAAGACCACCACGACGGCGCTGCTGCGCCACCTCCTGAACGCGAGCGGCACCGCGGGAAGCATCGGCACCATCGGAGCGCTCGACGGCTCGGGTCAGTCGGTCGCCTCCACCGCCGGCACGCTCACGACGCCCGGCCCCATCGACCTGCAGGCGACGCTCGCCGCCCTGGTCGCGCGCGGCGTGCGCGACGTGGCGATGGAGGCCTCGTCCCACAGCCTGGACCAGGGGCGGCTCGACGGCCTGGTGTTCGCCGCGGGCGTGTTCACCAATCTCACCCGCGATCACCTCGACTATCACGGGACCATGGAGGCGTACCTCGCCGCGAAGCTCAAGCTCGCCGCGCTGCTGGGCACCGGGGGGGTCGCGGTGGTGAATGCCGACGATCCGGCGTGGCGCGCGCTCGAGGGCGCTCCCCGGCGGGTGACGTTCGGGCTCGGCGCCGGCGCGCAGGTCCGCGCGAGCGCGCTGCAGCTCGAGGCTCGGGGCAGCTGCTTCATGCTCGAGGGAAGGTTCGGGGCGGCGGCGGTGGAGCTCCCGCTGCTCGGCGACTTCAACGTGGCCAACGCGCTCGCCGCCGCGGCCTGCGCGCTCGCGCTCGGCCTGCCGCTGGCCGACGTGGCCGGCCGGCTCGCCTCCGCGCCGCAGGTGCCGGGGCGCATGGAGCGGATCGCGGAGCGCCCCTGCGTCGTCCTGCGGGACTACGCGCACACGCCCGACGCGCTCGAGCGGGCGCTTCGGGCGCTGCGGCCGGTGGTCCGCGGCCGGCTCATCGTCGTGTTCGGCTGCGGGGGTGACCGCGACCGCGGCAAGCGCCCCATCATGGGGCGGATCGCCGCGGAGCTCTCCGATCTCGCGGTCGTCACGTCCGACAATCCGCGGACCGAGAATCCGGACGCGATCATCGACGAGGTGGAGCGGGGCATGGGCGGCGTCGCCCACCGGCGCTTCACCGATCGGCTGGCCGCGATCCACGCGGCGCTCGACCTGGCTCGGCCGGGCGACGCGGTGCTGCTCGCCGGCAAGGGCCACGAGACCTATCAGGTGGTCGGGACCACCAAGCTCCCGTTCGACGAGCGGGAGATCGTGCGCGCGGCCGTGGGCGAGAGTCCGTGAGCGCGGACGGCGGCTCGCCCGGCACGCCGCCCTGGCCCGAGGCGGAGGTTCGGCGGGCGCTCGGGCTCGGCGCCTCCCAGGGCTCCGTCACGTTCAGCGAGATCTCCACCGACAGCCGCTCGATCCGCCCCGGCGCGCTCTTCGTGGCGCTCGTGGGCGAGCGGTTCGACGGTCACGACTACCTCGAAGCCGCCGCCCGGGCAGGGGCCGCCGGGGCGGTGGTGCGGCGCGGGACGGCGCCGGTGCGGGGCCTGCGGCTCCTCGAGGTGGCGGACACGCTCCACGCCTACGGAGACCTTGCCACCGCGCGCCGGCGGACGCTGACGGGGCCCGTCGTCGCCGTCACGGGGAACAACGGCAAGACGACCACGAAGGAGATGGTGGCGGCCGTCCTCGGAACGCGCTATCGCTGCCACGCCACCCGTGCCAACAACAACAATCTGGTCGGCGTGCCGCTCACCATTCTCGAGGCGCCGGCCGACACCGAGGCGCTCGTGGTCGAGGCCGGGGCGAACCTGCCCGGCGAGCTTCCCCGTTACCGCGAGATCATCGAGCCCAGCATCACGGTGGCCACCAACGCGACCGCCGGCCACCTGGAGGGGTACGGCACGCTCGAGGCCATCGTGGCCGACACCGTCGCACTCACGGCCGGCGTGCCGCTCGCCGTGGTGGGCGTGGAGCCGCCCGAGCTCGCCTCGGGCGCGCGGAGGGTGGCGCGTCACGTGATCTCGGTCGGTTGGGCGGGCGCCGACCGGGTGCCGGAGGGGGTCACGCTGGACTCGCGGGCGCGGCCGAGCATGCGGCTCGGGGGGCGGACCCTGCGGCTGCCGCTTCCGGGGCGGCACCAGGCGCTGAACGCGCTCTTCGCCTGGACGGTTGGCGAGGCGCTCGGCGTGGACCCCGACGCGGCGGCGAGCGCCCTCGAGCGGGTCACGGTGCCCTCGGGGCGGAGCGAACTGCGGCAGGAGGGCGGGCTCACGATCCTCAACGACAGCTACAACGCCAATCCGCACTCGTTCCACGCGGCGATCGCGACGGCGCGCGAGCTCGGCCGCGGGCGGCGGCTGGTGTTCGTGGCGGGGACGATGCGGGAGCTGGGGACGGATTCCGAGCGGCTCCACGCGGAGGTGGCCAAGGCGCTCGTGGACTTGAACCCGGACGTGCTCGGGGGGGTGGGAGACTTTGCGCCGGCGCTGGCCCCCTACGCCGGGGCGCTGGGCGATCGGCTGGTGACCGCGGCGGACGCGCCTGGGATAGCGCCGCTCATCGCGGCGCGTCTGGACGGGACGGAGGTCGTCGTGCTGAAGGCGTCCCGAGGCGTTGCGCTGGAACGAATCCTTCCCACGATCCTCGCGAAAGCCCGCTGATCAGACCGCGCCAGGCGCCAGTTCCGGCTCGCCCGGAGGGACCGTCCGCCGCTCGACGGCGTACATCGAGCGCTGAAAGGTCCTCGCGTAGTTCTTCACCTCGTATGCGATCTCTCGAATCTCCGCCGGATGGCCGAAGGGGCGATGGGCACTGGTGACCACGCCGATCGAGAGAATCATGAGCGGGACGAGTTGAAGCTGCCCGCGGCGATTCTTCGAGAAAAAATACCCGGCGCGGCGATCCTGCTCGCTGTACTGAAGCGGAATGAGCGCCTCGAAGACGTCGACGACCTCGGTGCAGACCGGATGGATCAATTCGGCAGGAACCACGAAGAGAAAATCGCGTCCGCCGACCTGCGCCACCAACCCACGATCGCCGGCTATTCCCGACACGACGTCGTGGAGAATGCGGGCGACGATTTGCAGCACCCGTTCGCCCGCGAAGAAGCTGTAGCGGTAGCTGAACTCCTTGAAGTGATCGATGGCAGCGTAGCAGACTGCGACCTCCTGCTGCGAGCCGAGGTACGGCGCCACGGCGTCTTCGAGGTGAGTGACTTCGACGAGGCCACCTGCGAGTCGGCCGGAGCGGTCCAGCCCGTTCCCGCGGTGGAACTGCTCGCCGGGTGCGGCGAGGATGACGGACGGGTCTGGATGGCGCGCCGGCGCGGTGTCGCCGCGGCGCCGCCGCCGGGTCTGGGGCGGCGCACGGGGAGCCGCCTCGAGTGGTGGGTGCACCCTGCCGCCGACGGATTCGCTCGCCGCGTGCTCGCGCCGTAGCTCCTCGAGGAGACTCACGACGGCGGGATCCGGCCCGGTCCCGAGCTCGTGCCGAACCAGGCCCTCGTAGCGGCGGGCGAACTGGAGCGCGTTGGGGCGGTCGCCGGCGCCAACGAGTGCGCGAATGAGCCCGACGGCGGAGCGGGAGCTCAGTGGGTCGAGCGCAACCAGCGACTGCCACCGTTGCACCGCCAGGCGGTAATGGCCCTGGCGTGCGGCATGGGCGGCCGATGCCTCGAGCGCATCGGCGTAGAGCCGCATCAGCCGCGCCCGCTGTTCCTCGACCCATCGCTCGAACTCAGGGCGGCGCGGAAGCCAGAAGCCCTCGAGGAACGCGCCGCTATGCAGGGCGATCGCTTCTTCAAGCGATCCTTGCGCAAGGGCTGCCTCGAAGTCCCACAGGTCGGCGGAGACGATCGCCCGGTTGAGCGCGCATGTCGTGGCACCGGCCTCGATGAGGTTGCGGCCGAGCGTCCGCCGGACCGCATGAAGGAGCTGGTAGAGCGAGTTGCGGGCGCGAGCGTTGGTGCTGTCCGGCCATAAGTAGAGGCAGATCTTCTCGCGCGAGATGCCCGCCCCACCGGCCACGGCCAAGATCGCGATCAGGGACAGCGGGCCTCGCCCCAGAACTCCCGCGTCTGTCGGACGAAGAGCGTCGAGCGCAAGCCCACCGAACACCCGCACCCGATAATCCGGTCCCTCGAGACCGCCCAGCCCGGCTCTGCCGTTACCGCTCACCGCTTCCGCACCTCGCGAGCGAGGTGTTGTAGAGAATGCGCCGTGCCATCCCTCGTCGAGCGGGCCATGACACTAATGGAAATTTCAGCGGCGCCTAAGAGGCTGCTAAGCCGAGGGGCACATATTGGGCCCCTGTTCACTGACTGTCAAGTTGCCGCTCGCGACACGAGCGGTCAACCACCCGGCGATGAATGCAGAGTATTCTGCCGATGCATGCAGAGTCTTCAGCACCTGCTGGTGCACGCTGCGTTAGGGATGCCCGCGCCACCAGGACCGCGTCAAGCACTGCCTCAGCATTGGACCCCGACCCGGAGACACTCTCGAGCTCCCCCGTCGCCGGCAACGGCTCCCGTACGCCCCGGGACCCGCTTCGACAGGGCGGAGGGCGGCCTCTTGACCCGGTTGGCGCGCTGCCACCCGCACTTGCCGGTCTGCTTGCCGCGGCGAATCGAGAGGCCGAGGAACGGGCATGGGCCACATTCGTCGAGACCTACACGCCGCTCCTTCTGCACACCGTGCACCGGTTCGGCCACTCGTATGATGCGGCCATGGACCGGTACGCCTACGTCCTGGAACAGCTGCATCGCGACCAGTTCCGCCGGCTTCGGCGCTTCGCCTCGGCGGGACCCGGCCGGTTCACCACGTGGCTGGTCGTCGTTGCGCGGCGGTTGTGCCTCGACTATCACCGCCGGCGCTACGGCCGAAGTCGGAAGCCGGCCGTCGGCCGCCTCGACCTGAGCCAGGCCGCGGTTGGCGTGCGCCGGCGTCTGGCCGAGCTGATCAGCGAGGAGATCCCCCTCACGGCGATCGTAGACTACTCCACTCCGGACCCCGAAGCGGCAGCGCAATCGTCGGAGCGCGCGGATGCCGTGCGCGCTGCCCTTCGAACGCTTGAACCCCGCGATCGGGTGCTGCTCAAGCTCCGGTTCGAGCGGGAGCTGCCGGCGCATGCCATTGCGGACGTCCTCGGGTTCTCCACCCAGTTCGACGTGTATCGCAGGCTTCGCGTGGTTCTCGCCCTGCTCGGCAAGATGCTCCCCAGAGAGTGTTTGGGAACCTCGAGCTAGACGTCAGCAACATCGCCGCCGCGTAATCGCCCCGGACAATTCCGTGTACCTATGGGCTGACGCCCATGGGTGCACCGGTGCATGGCCAAGACCGAGCGTGGAAGACGTCTGGCGCATCTCACTCCTGAGGAGGTGGTAGAGTACATCGACCGGGTCATGTCGAAGGCGGAGCGGAGACAGGTGGACGCCCACTTGGCTGAGTGCGACCGATGCCTCACCGAGATCGTCGAGGTCACCGAGTGGATGCACAAACCGCTCTACGAGCGCCTGATGCACCTCCTGTTGAGCCTCGTCCGACGCAGTGAGCGAGGGCTCGCCGTGGCGGTAACCGTGCGCCTGCTGGCTGGCGGCGCGCTCTCCACCTAGCCGCGCCACGCAGTTGGTCCGGCGTCCGCGCCGGTGGCACCTGCGCCGCGCGGCTTCAGTTGCCCGAGCGCTTCTCTTCGCCCCTGAAGGCCAGCATCGAAAGCCGTCTGCCGCATCCGTGTAACAGATGCTGAGATGCACGGAGCCAAGTCGGCAAACGTCAGGCCTGCCTTTGCATTGGGCCGGGTTGGGGATCGATGACCGTCCTGTTGCCTAAAGGCGAGCTGCCGGTGCGGGCCCGAATCGAGCCCGCTGAGTCGATCGACGCCCCGCCCGCACGTCGCCTCGCGGCGCGGTTCGCGAAGGGACGGCCCAAGGAACGGCTCTACATCGCCCTGTGCCAGGGGTTCGATCTCGGAATCGCCCTCGTGAGCCTCGTTGCGCCGCTCACGCTGGCGAACCTGCACGACATGCCGCGCGGCTGGCAGGGCTTCCTGGCGATGCGGATCACCGTCGAGAACGTCCTCCTGGTGGCCGCATTCATCGTGCTCTGGAGGACGAGCTTCACGATGTGCGGCGCATACGACTGGCAGCGGGTGCGAACGCGATCGCGCGAGCGACAGTCCGCCGTGGTGGCCACGACTCTGGGAAGCGCCGGGACGGTGATGTTCGTGCTGCACAGCCTGAGCGGCACGTTCGACCTGTGGATCGCGCTGTACTTCTGGCTTACCGCGACCGCGCTGGTCCTGCTCGTCCGGATCACCTTGCGAGCGTTCATCTTCGACCCCTCGGAACCCGGATCTCGCGATGTGCTCATCGTCGGGAGCGGGCCCCGCGCGCTGAGCGTATACCGCCGCCTCTCGGGCGATCACCAGTGGGGGGGACGCGTCGTCGGTTTCGTGGACTCGAACGGCTGCATCGCGAGCGACGAGGTTGGCCAGCGGCTGCTTGGCGGGCTGGAGCAGCTGGAATCGATCCTCATGCGCCACGCGCTGGACGAGGTGGTGATCGCGCTGCCGATGCGCTCGTGCTATGGCGCCATACAGGACACGATTCGGGTCTGTGAGCGGGTGGGCGTGCGCGCGAAGTACCTGGCCGACGTGTTTTCCGTGTCCGTGGCGACACCTTGCTTTGAAGAGTCGCGGGACTTGCCCGCCGTGGCGATGCCGGTTGCCCCTGAGGACGGGCGCCTGCTCCTGAAGCGGCTCGTGGACATCGTCGGCAGCGTCGCCGGCCTCGTCGCGTTGGCGCCCGTGATGCTACTCGCGTTCCTGGCGATCAGGGCGACGAGCAGAGGACCGGCCCTCTTCTCCCAGGAACGGTACGGCCTCAATAAGCGGCGCTTCCGGATGTACAAGTTTCGCACGATGGTGGCGGACGCGGAGGCACGGCAGGCCACGGTCGAGCACCTGAACGAGGCCACCGGCCCGGTGTTCAAGATCCGGAACGACCCCCGGGTGACCCCGGTCGGCCGGTTTCTGCGGCGGAGCTCGATCGACGAGCTTCCCCAGCTCTTCAACGTCCTGCGCGGCGACATGTCGCTGGTGGGCCCTCGCCCCATGTCGGTGCGGGACGTTGGACGATTCACCGAGCCAAGCGCCATGAGACGCTTCAGCATGCGCCCCGGCATCACCTGCCTATGGCAGGTAAACGGCCGCAGCGCACTTAGCTACGAGGAGTGGATGCGCTTGGACCTGGAGTACATCGACCGATGGTCGCTTGGGCTCGACCTTCGCATCCTCCTCCGCACGGTGCCCGCGGTCATTCGAGGCGTCGGGGCGGCCTGAACATACGCTTCGAGATGGAACGAGAGTGCGCGAGCCGGGCGGCCGCGCGGACCGCAGCATCTCGCAGCGAGCATGAAGCCGCAGGTGTGCGTCGCGCCACTGCGCCTCGTGAACCCTTGCCCCGAGTCGAGCCAATGCCACCCAGTCGGATGAAGGCGGTTCCGCCGTCAGAACAGCGCCGAGGCAGCGAGGCCCTCGAGCCTGCGGTCGCCGCTGGGGAGCTCCTCCTTCAGTGCTGTCGCCCTGACGTTCACTCGACCGATGCGGACCGGATGCGCCGGCTCGCTTCTGGCGACCTCGACTGGGCCTCGCTGCTCCGCGCAGCGGAGCTCGGCGGCGTCGAGCCGCTGCTTTACGCCCGCCTGAACGAACTGGTGGCCGGCGGTGTCCCTCCGGCGGTGCGCCAGAGGTTGCGAGCAGCCTTCCGGGTGAATGCACTGCGCAACCTCGTCCTCGCGAGCGAGCTCGTCAGGCTGCTTGCCATCCTTCGGGCGGGCGAGATCCGAGCGATCGCTTTCAAGGGCCCGACGCTGGCCATGCGGGCGTATGGCGACCTGGCCCTTCGAGCGGCGGGCGACCTCGACGTCCTCGTTGACGAGACCGATGTACGGCGTGCCGGCGCCATCCTCGAATCGCTCGGATATCGGCCGGAATTGGCCCACGCCGGCTGGGAGTACCACTTCGTCGGCCCGGCCGGCCAGCCGTGGGTGGATCTTCACCAGAAGCTCGCGCCAGCCTACTTCCCGAGTCCGGGCTCGTTCGAGGAGCTCTGGGCCGCGTGCGAGCCGGTCGAACTGGGCGGTACCCCCGTGCGGGCGCCCAACCGCGAGCAGCTGCTGTTCATCCTCGCGGTGCACTTCGCGAAGGACTGCCGCGAGCGGAAGGAGCGAATCTCGGAGGTCGTGGACATCGCCTGGCTCGTACGCCTGCCCGGGCTCGCCTGGGACCGGGTCCTGGCGCTGGCGGATGCTCGTCGGGCGAGACGCCTGTTGTTGTTCGCGCTCGACGCGGCGCACCACCTCGTCGGCTGCGGGCTTCCCGCTCAGGTACTCGATGCGATCCACGCAGACGCCGGCGTGACGAAGCTTTCGACGAAAGTCCGCGCGCGGTTGTTGGACCAGGCACGGGGTGACGACGACAAGCTGCGCTACCGTACCGACGTATGGTACGAGGACTCGCGCTTCTATCTGGCGCTGCGAGAGCATCCGGCCGACCGGGTCCGCTATCTCGGGGCGTTCGCGGCCAATCACCTCCGGCTGTGGCTCACGCCTTCCGATCGCGATCGCCGTTTCGTCGCGCTGCCGCGCCAGCTCGCCGGCATGTATTACCTCCTCCGGCCGATTCGCCTCGGGCTGGAGTGGTTACACCATCGACACTTCGGCAGGCGGAGCGCCGTCGCGTGATCCTTTCGGACCGGACCTTACCATGGCTGCTGCAGCGGCAAGTCGCCGTGCAGCCGAACGCCCCCGCCATCGGCGCCCCGGATGGGCTGCCGCTCACGTACGCCGCCGTGTTCACCTGGACTGCCGGGTTGCTGGAGGCGCTCTGGGCGGCCGGGGTGGCTCCGCGCGACCGAGTCGCCGTGGTGCTTCCCGGCGGGCCCAAGCTGGCGCTCACGTTTCTTGGGGTCGCGGCCGGCGCCGCGTGTGCGCCGCTCAACCCGAACTACCGCCAGGAGGAGTTCGCGTTCTACCTCGAGGATCTCGCGCCGAAGCTCATGCTGACGGATCCGGCAACTTGCTCTGCCGCCATCGCGGCGGCCCGTGCGCTCGGGATTCCGGTGCTGGACATATCCGCCATCGGGACGAGCGCCATCCCGCGATTCGTCTCCACCGCCCCCGATCCCGATGACATCGCGCTCCTGCTGCACACCTCGGGCACAACGGCGCGTCCGAAGCTGGTGCCGCTGACGCATGCCAATCTGTACGCCTCCGCCGAGCACGTGCGCAGCGCGCTGCAGCTTACGTCCAGCGACCGATGCCTCAACGTGATGCCCCTCTTTCACGTGCACGGACTCGTCGCGGCACTGCTCGCCTCGCTCGCGGCCGGCGGCTCGATCGCGTGCGCGCCCGCCTTCCTCGCGCCTGCGTTCTTCTCGTGGATGGATGCCTGCCGGCCGACCTGGTACACCGCCGTACCGACGATGCACCACGCGATCCTCGCCCGTGCTGAGGCCAACCGCCCCGTGATCGAGCGCTGCCCGCTGCGCTTCATTCGCACCTGCTCCGCCGCCATGGCGCCCCAGCTCATGGCCGCACTGGAGGCCGCGTTCGGCGCACCCGTCATCGAGGGGTACGGGATGACCGAAGCCGCGCACCAGATGGCGAGCAACCCACTCCCGCCCGGCAGGCGGAAGCCCGGATCGGTCGGCCGTGCCGCGGGGCCGGAGATCGCGATCCTGGGCGAGTCGGGGCAGCTCGTGGCCTCCGGAGCTTGCGGCGAAGTCGTGATTCGCGGGCCCAACGTGATGGGAGGGTACGATCGCAATCCCCAGGCAAACGCCGCGGCGTTCTCGGGCGGCTGGTTCCGAACCGGCGATCAGGGATACCTGGATGAGGACGGCTACCTGTTCATCACGGGGCGAGTCAAGGAGCTGATCAATCGCGGCGGAGAGAAGATCGCTCCCCGGGAAATCGAGGAAATTCTCCTCGATCACCCGGCGGTGGCCGAAGCGTTGGCGTTCTCAGTGCCCGACCGGCGCCTGGGGGAGGACGTCGGCGCCGCGGTGGCCCTGCGCGTAGACGCCACGGCGACCGAGCGGGAGCTGCGCGAGTTCGTCGCGGGGCGCGCGGCCGACTTCAAGGTGCCCTCCGTCGTCGTGTTCCTGGAGCAGCTTCCCAAGGGCCCCACGGGAAAGGTGCAGCGCATCGGGCTCGCGCAACGCCTGGGCGTGGGTGACTCGCGCCGTGAGGCCGCCGGCAGCCGAGCTCACACTCCGCCCCGATCCGTGCTCGAAGCGTCGATCGCCGGGATCTGGGCGCAGGTGCTCGGAGTCCCCGCGTTCGGGGTGCACGAGGACTTCCTGGACCTGGGGGGCGACTCGGTGCTCGCAGCCCAAGTGGTTTCCCGCATCAGGAGCACGCTCGGGGTGGAGCTGCCGCAGCGCTCACTGTTCGATGCGGCCACGGTTGCCGAACAAGCCGCGGTGGTCGAGGAGCTGCTCCGCCGCGTGGGGGGAGCACCTCCCCCCCCGACCGCGCGCGCGGCCTTTGTCGAGGCGAACGACACATGAGCCCGAATCCATGGGCCGAAGCGCCCGCGCACGTCGGCACGCCGGACGAGAGGGAAGCGCGGGTCCCGCGTCGCTCGCACGGCCGCTCCACCGCGCCGCTGTCCGCGGCGCAGCGCGTCCTCCGGCGGCTGCACCGGCTCGACCTACACGGCGGGATGGCGAGCCGGCCGGTTGGACTTCGCCTGCATGGGCCGCTGGACGTGATGGCGCTAGGACGGGCGATCGAGGAAGTCGTGAGGCGGCACGAGGCGCTCCGCACCGTGTTCCGCGACGATGCGGATGGTCCGGTGCAAGTCGTCCAGCCAGTTGGCCCTGTCCCGCTCGCGGGCGTGGACCTCCGTGCACATCCCCCGGCGGAGCGGGAGGCGGAGGCCATGCGCGTGGCGGCGGCGGAGTCGCGGCGACCCTTCGACCTGGCCGTCGGACCGATGGTGCGCGCCCTGCTGATCCGAATCGACGCGCAAGACCATGCCCTGGTCTTGTCGATGCATCACATGAGCGCGGACGCCTGGTCCGCCGTGATCCTGCTTCACGAGCTCGCGGCACTCTACGGAGCATTCGCGAGCGGCGCCTCATCCCCCCTCGCCGAGCTCCCGATCCAGTACGCCGACTACGCCGCATGGGAG
>DASSOD010000072.1:0-21738 GCA_035700905.1 Gemmatimonadales bacterium
GCATCACGCCGAGCCGGCGGTACCCCATGGCGAACCCGGTGTCGAGCGCCACGGCCTCGCGCAGCAGCGTGATGGCCCGTTCCGTGTCGCCCTCGTCGTTGGCCATCTGCGCCTGGGAGTAGCGGCGGAGGGCCTCGAGCGACGGCGTCGTCACCTGGTCCAGCGGCTCGTTGCCCTGGATGCTGCGGAGCGATTCGCCGATCCGGCGCCGCAGCGCATGGCTCAATCGGTCGATCGCGCCCAGGATCCGGGTGGAGTCCTCCGCCGTCTCGCGCAGCGCCACCATGGCGTCGCCCGTGGCGCTCGAGATGAGCCGCGCCGAGATCACGTAGCCCGTCCCCGCGTGCGCGACGTCGCCGGTGACGACGGCCTTGATGCCGTCGCGGATCGCCACCTCGCGCGCCAGCGCCGCGTCGAGCCGCGCGTGCGGGTCGCGCTGCATCCGCTGGAGCGTCTGGCGCACGTAGTCGGGCTGCACCACCGTCACCGCCGGCGACTGCGACAGGTCGATCCGGAACGCCTCCGTGACGGCCCCGCCCAGCGCGGAATCGGCGGCCGGGCTGCCGAACTCCGACACGATCACCCGCTCGCGGTCGGCCAGCATGCCGCGGTCCACCAGCGACGCGCCGGGCAGCCGGCCCGTGGCCTTGAGCCCGAAGAACGCGGCGACCGCGCCGACGATCGCCGCGCTCACCACGATGCCGCGCCGCCGCCGCCGCGCCGGCGCTGCGGCGGCGGCCTCCGGCCCCGAGCTCCGCGCCGCGCTGGTGGCGACGGTGCCGGTACCCGGCGTGGCGACCGCTTCCAGCGCGCGGAGCAGGTCCTCGGCCCGCTGCCAGCGGTCCGCCGGTCGCTTCTCCAGGCAGCGCATCACGACGGCGGCGAGATCCGGCGGAACGGTGGCGCGCACCCGCCCGAGCGGCTCGGGCGGCCGGTTCACGTGGGCCGCGAGCAGTTGCTGCGGCGTCCGGCCGGCGAACGGGGGATTGCCCGCGAGCATCTCGTAGGCCATGACGCCGACCGCGTAGATGTCGGCCCGGTGATCTATCGTGGGATCGGCCGCCGCCTGCTCCGGCGCCATGTAGGTCGGCGTGCCCATGGCGACGCCCGCCGTGGTGACCGCGTCCGAGGGCGCACCGGGCGCGGCGCCGGCCGCCTCGCTCACCGCCTTGGCGACCCCGAAGTCGGTGACCAGCGCGTGATTGCGGCTCACCATCACGTTGTCCGGCTTGATGTCCCGGTGCACCACGCCCTGCTCGTGCGCGTAGGCCAGCGCGTCCACCACGTCGCGCAGGAGCCGCACGGCATCCGCGACGGGCAGCTCGCCTTCGCGGGAGAGCTTGGCTCGCAGCGACTCGCCCTCGATGAACGGCATGGTGTAGAAGAGCAGCGCGCCGGCCCGTCCGGCCGCGAGCACCGGCACGATGTGCGGGTGCTGGAGCCGTGCCGCGAGCTGGATCTCGCGCCGGAATCGCTCGGCGTTGAGGCCGGCCGCGAGATCGGGGGGGAGCACCTTCACGACCACCTGGCGGTCGAGCGCGGTCTCCTCGGCCAGGTACACGCGGCTCATCCCGCCGCCGCCCAGCTCCCGCTGGATCCGGTACGCGTCGCCGAGGGCGCCCTGCAGGTCCTGGTGCAGTCCGGTCATGATTCGCTCGGCTCCCGCGTCAGCTCGCCGATGCGCCGCTTGATGTCGCGCACCTGCGGCTGGAGCTCGGGATCGGCGCCCTTCCACAGATCCACGAACCGGCCGTAGTACTCCCGCGCCCTCTCCCGGTCGCCCCGCGCCTCGTACAACTCGCCCAGCCGGCGGAGCACCGGCGCCAGGGCCCACTGGTCCAGGAACACCCGTTCCATCTGCGGCGTCCGCAGGTAGCGCTCGAAGACGGCGATGGCGGAGTCGGATCGGCCCGCGGCGTCGTAGGCCCGACCCAGGAGCGGAAGCGACCAAAACTCGGTCCGCAATGGCTGCGGCTGGCGCAGCAGCGCGATGGCGGAATCGGGCCGGCCTTCCGCGATCGCGATGGTCGCCTGGGCGTCGGCGTACGCCGGCGCGAGCCGCGCGCGCTGGCGCGCCCCGGCGTCGGCCGCGGCGGCGACCGCGCGGTCGAACGCGTCCACCATGGGACGCGCGAGATCGGCGCGACCGGCCATGGCGTAGACCTGCGCCGTCGCGAGGTAGGGCCGGTCGAGCGGATCGGGCCGCTCGAACCGGGCCGACCGCACGTAGTCCTGCAGCCGGCGAACGCCCCCGGCCGGGGTCCGGCGGTATTGGACGTCCATCATGGCGCGGACGGTGGCGGGCACCGCGTCGTGCTCCGTCCCGGCGGTATCGGCGCCGCTCCGCTCCAGCTCGCCGGTCAGCCGGTCGCCGTCGGCAAGCCGCCCCTGCACCAGCGCCACGGCCCGGAGAAACTGGGTCGCGCTCCGGACGAAGAACGCGCTCTCGCGCTGCTGGTCGCGGAGGCGGTCGCCCACCGCGCGGGCGGAGTCGTAGCGGCCGCGTGCCGCGTCGAGCAGCGCCGTCGCCACCCGCTCGAGGGGATCGTCGGGCAGCTTGCGCCGCCACAGCGCGATCAGGCTGTCCGTCCGGGCCGTATCGCCGAGCCCCCAATCGGCACCGGCCAGGTTGAGGAACCCGATGGATCCCGAGTCCACCGCGAGGGCGCGCTCCAGGAGCGGCTGCGCCCGCCGCAGGTCGCCGATCGCGTCGTACTGCAGCGCCAGGTTGGTGAGCGCCACCCGGTCGTTCGGGTTCGCGTCCAGCACCGCCCGATAGGCGGTGATGACGCGATCCCGCTGGAGGTCCACCCAGGAGTAGTACGCCGCCTCCGCGAGGTACCGCTCGCGCTCCGAGAGGCGGTCGCGGAGCCGATAGGCCAGCGTGAAGGCCGAGTCGCGCCGCCGCGGGTCCTCGTTCCGGTTGGCGAGCGTGATGCCGAGCGCCCGCCAGGCGCTCGCGAAGGTGGAGTCGAGCCGCACCGCCTCCTCCAGCGCCGCGCGGCTCGCGTCGATGTCGCCCCGGCGCGCTGCGCGGATGCCCTGGGAGTACTTGCGGAGCGCCTCGAGTGAGGCCGTGCTGACCTGCTCCAACGGCGGTGCCGCGCGCAGGCTCCGCACCGACTCGCCCACGCGGCCCCGCAGCTCCTTCGAGAGTCGGTCCACCGCCGTGATGATCCGGGACGGCTCGCTCGCCGTCTCCCGGAACGCGGCGAGCACCTCGCCCCGCTCGGCCGAGACGAGCCGCGCCGAGATCACGTACTGGTCCCCCAGCGCGGCGACCTCGCCCGTGATGATCGCCTTGATCCCGTCGCGCAGGGCCACCTCCCGCGCGAGCGCCAGGTCGAGGGTGCGTACCGAGTCGCGGCGCATGCGCTCCAGCGTCTCCCGCACCTGCTCGGGCGAGACGGTGGTGATCACGGCCGACTGGGTCAGGTCAACCCGGAACGCCTCGGTGACGGTTCCCGCGAGCGTCGAGTCCGCCGTCCGGTTCTCGAAGTCGGCGATCAGCACCGGCTCCCGCTCCGCGAGCGCGCCCGCGGCCACCAGCGAGCGCGGCCGGAACGCGCCGCTCGCGAGCGCCACGCCGAGTGCCCCGAGCGCCAACGCCGCCCCCGCCGCGATCCGCCGGAGCGCGCGGGTCCGCGCCCCGGCGCCGGGCGTCGCCCCGGCCGCGCCGCTCACCACCGTGGCCGCCGGCGCCGCCGCCGAGGCCGCGTCCAGGGCGGCGATGAGGTCCTCGGCCCGCTGCCACCGATCGGCCGGGCGCTTCTCGAGGCAGTGCATCACCACGTCGGCCAGGGTGGGGGAGAGCGACGGCAGCACCTGCCGGATCGGCTCCGGGGCGCGGGTGACGTGCGCCGCGAGCAGCCGCTGCGGCGACGTGTCGGTGAACGGCAGCCGCCCGGTCAGCATCTCGTACGCGACGACTCCGAGCGAGTACAGGTCGGCGCGGTGGTCGGCCCGCGGATCGGCCGCGGCCTGCTCGGGCGCCATGTACGCGGGCGTCCCGAGGGCCAGGCCCACCGAGGTGAGCCCGCCGCCGCCCACCGCCTCGCTCAGCGCCTTCGCGACGCCGAAGTCGGCCACCACGGCGTGACCCTCGGCCAGCAGCACGTTCCCCGGCTTGATGTCGCGGTGCACGACGCCGTGCCGGTGCGCGTAGGCGAGCGCGTCGGCGACCTCCCGGACGATGCGCACCGCCTCCGGCGCGGGGAGCTCGTGCGCGCGGTCGAGCCGGGCGCGGAGCGATTCGCCCTGGATGAAAGGCATCGTGTAGAAGAGGAGCCCGTCGGCCTCGCCGGCGGCGAGCAGGGGCACGATGTGGGGATGCTGCAGCTTGGCGGCGACCAGAATCTCGCGCCGGAACCGCTCCGCGCTGAGGCCGCGGGCGAGATCGTCCGGCAGCACCTTGATCACGACCTGCCGGTCGAGCGCCACCTCCTCGGCCACGAACACGCGGCTCATGCCACCGCCGCCCAGCTCGCGATCGAGCAGGTAGGTGCCTTCCAACGCCGCTTGGAGTCGCTCGAGCAGACCCGGCACGTTCCCGATCCATGGTGGCGGGAGGAATGGCCGAAGTATAGGACCGCCAACGGGCTCCGGCCAGACGACGAACCGGCAAAAGCACGAGGGCCCGGCGTCGGCCGAGCCCTCGCTGCCGCCGGGACCTGGATCAGCTAAGTGCCGAGTCGGACGCGAGCCCCAGCGCCTCGCCGTAGCTCATCCCCTGCGCCATCCGCTCGTACAAAGCGGCCAGGGTTTCGGGCGCGCCGGCCAGGAACCGGCACCGCGCATCCCCCCTCGAGCGGCATTCGACCTCCATTACGCCGACGAGCCCGTCGGAGATTCGGCCCAGGAAGTCCGCGAGGAGCCCGCAGGAGACATGGCAGGTGGGATACTCGCCCGCGGGCTCGTCCAGCGCCTCGGCCCAGTCGGGTGAATCGATGGCCACGGCCGCCGCGCCGAGGGGGCTCACCGTGACGCTGCCCCAGCCGAGATCGCTGAGGCAGGCGGACAGCGTCTCGCTCAGGAAGCGTACGTCGAGGTCGGCCGGACGCTCTACGCCGGTCGTGGCGGCGAGCCACTTCCGGTACGCGCCGAAGAGCGCCTCGCCCCCCGCGAACCCCGCCTCCTGGAGGTAGGTCGCGGCCTGAAGCCCGGCATCGCGCTCGAGCGTGGTACGGAGCTGCTGGAGCACGCGGCGGCCGAGCACGAGGCCGGGACGGGATTCGGCGGCGGAAGCGCTCATGGATGACTCTGGTTGCGGAGTGGGTGGATGTTAGGTCATGGATTCGAGGCGGCGCAAGAGCTCCGCCTCGTCGATGATCTCGACGCCCAGCGTGCGGGCCTTCTCGAGCTTGCTGCCGGGGTCCTCGCCGGCGACCACGGCGTCGGTCGCCTTGCTCACCGAAGCCGCGACCCGGCCGCCCGCCCCCTCGATGCGGGCGGTGGCCTCGGCGCGGGAGAGCGTGGGGAGGGTGCCGGTGAGCACGTAGGTCTTGCCCGCGAGCGGTCCGTCCTCCGATCCGACGGCCGGCTCGGTGAAGTTGAGGCCGGCCTCGCGCAGGCGCTCGATGAGCCTGCGATTGCGCGGCTCCTCGAAGAAGTGGACCACCGCCTCCGCGATGGCGCTCCCGACCCCCGGCACCGCGTTGATCTCGTCCTCCGAGGCGCGCATCAGCCGATCCATCGAGCCGAACCGCCGCGCGAGGAGCTGCGCCACCGTCTTCCCCACGTGCCGGATGCCGAGTCCGAAGAGCAGCAGCGAGAGCGGACGCTCCCTCGACGCGGCGACCGCGCGAACCAGCTGCTCGGCGCTCTGCCGGCCGAAGCGGTCGAGCGTCTGAAGCGTGGCGGCGTCGAGGCGATACAGGTCCGCGACGTCGTGAATCAGGCCGGCCTGCAGGAACTGCCGCACGCGCTCGTAGCCGAGGCCGCGGACATCCATCGCGTCGCGCGAGGCGTAGTGCACGATCGCCTCGAGCACGCGCCCCGGGCAGGTCGCGTTGGGGCAGTACCGCATCACCTCGTCGGCCGGGCGCTCGACCGGCGTACCGCACGCCGGGCAGACGTCCGGCATCACGAACACCCGCTCGGCGCCGGTGCGGCGCTCCGGCAGCGGCGCCACCACCTGCGGGATCACCTCGCCCGCGCGGACGACCTCCACCCAGTCGCCGACGCGGATGTCCTTCTGCGCGATGAGATCCTCGTTGTGCAGCGTCGCGGCGCTCACCCTGACGCCGCTCAGCTCCACCGGCTCGAGCTCGGCCCAGGGGTTGAGCGCGCCGGTGCGGCCGACGTTGATCTTGATGTCCTTCACCCGGGTGACCGCCACCTCGGGCGCGAACTTCCTGGCGACCGCCCAGCGGGGCTCGCGCCCCCCGACGTCGCCCAGCTCGCGGTGCAGGCTCAGGCGGTCCACCTTCACGACGATGCCGTCCGCCTGGAAGGGCAGGGTGTCGAGCACGCCCTCGAGGTCGGCGATCCGCGCGCGGACCTCGGCGAGCGTTGCGTGCCGCTGCCGGTGCGGCTCCACCTGGAAGCCCCAGGCGGAGAGCAGGTCGAGAATTTCCCAGTGGGTCCGCACGTCGACGCGGCCTTCCACCATCTCGACGTGAAAGGCGAACATCCTGAGGCGCCGCCGGCGGGTGATCTCCGGATCGAGCTGGCGCAGGCCGCCCGCCGCGGCGTTCCGCGGGTTGGCGAAGAGCGGCTCGCCCTCCTCGGCGCGCTCCCGGTTCACCCGCTCGAACGACTTGAAGGGCAGGTAGACCTCGCCCCGCACCTCCATGACCGCCGGATGTCCGCGGCCGCGGAGCGTGAGCGGCACGTCGGGGATGGTCTTGAGGTTGGCGGTCACGTCCTCGCCGACGATGCCGTTGCCGCGCGTGGCCCCGACCGTGAGCCGGCCGTGCTCGTAGGTGAGGCTCACGGCGGCCCCGTCGATCTTCACCTCGGTCGTGTAGCCCGCGGTGCGGACCTGGGGCGCGAGCCGGACGTTCCGCTGCTCCCACGCCTCCAGCTCCTCGTCCGAGAAGGCGTTGGCGAGGGACAGCATGGGGCAGCGGTGGCGGTACTTGACCAGCGCGCTCGCCGGGGCGGCCCCGACCCGCTGGGTGGGGCTGTCGGCGGTGCGCAGCTCGGGGTGCTCGGCCTCGAGGGCCTGCAGGTCGCGGAAGAGGCGGTCGTACTCCGCGTCGGAGATCTCCGGCGCGTCGAGCACGTAGTACGCGTGGTTGGCCCGCTCGATCCTGCGGCGAAGGTCCGCGGCGCGCTGCTCCAGCTCGGCCCCGGGCTCCGCCCGCGTCACCGCGCCGCCGCCTCCTGCGACAGGACGGTGAGCGCAACCCCCACGAGCCGATCCACCTCCGCCGTGCTGGCGCGGGCCAGCGCGCCCTCGCCCCACGGCTCCTCCTTCTTCGCGAAGGCGTCCAGCAGGCGGCGCAGGAAGCCCACCAGCGCCGCGCGCTCGCGATCCGCGGCCACGCTCGCCGGGTCCTCGCCCCGGCGCGCCTGCAGCCGCTCGAAGCGGTGCGCGTTGCGGAGCGCCTTGGCGGTGAGGCTCGCCACCACCTGGCAGAACTGGATGTCGGATTCGGTGAACGCCGGCCCGTCGCGGAAGGTGCGCAGGAAGATGGCCCCGATGGGCGCCCGTCTCCAGGTGATCGGAACGACCGCGATGTTCTTCACCCGCCGGGAGGCCAGCGCATCGCGCGCGCCGCGGAGCGAGGGGTCGGTCGCCACGTCCGCGATGAACACGGTCTCGCCGGTCTCGAGGGCCCGGCGCAGCTCGGGGTAGCGCGCCAGGTCCACCACGTAGTTCCGAATGCTCGGGTCCTCGTAGCTCGCCACCAGCCGCACGGTGTCGCCCCCGCGCTCGGCCAGGAAGATGGAGCAGCGATCGAGGCCGAACGCCTCGCCCAGGCGGCGCGCGACCGCCTGGACCACGTCCGCGAAGTGCAGCGAGCCCGCGATCTCCTGCAGGATCTCGACGACGGCCAGCAGGTGTCGCCGCTCCTGCTCCAGCGTTTCGATCCTGGCCTGGAGCCGCTCGACGTCCTCGACTGCCGACGGCGCGATCGTCATGGCACCATCCCGATGCGTTGGGTGTGCCGGATTATAAGGGCGGGCGGGGCGCAGCGGAAACGTGTTCGATTTCTGGCGGGCTGTCTGATTTCTCGACGTGTCGCGAAGGTTGACGGCGTTCTCGCGGGCTTCTTACGTTCCGGGGGTCCGATCGGCCTTGGGCCGAGCAGCGACCGACGTCACCAGGCCGGCCCGCGGCCGATGCGATGGAGGTAGGCGATGGAACGGAGCGAGGAGCAGGTCGGAGCGGCGGAGCTCGAGCTGGATGAGGATCACGCCCTGGGCAGCGCCGGGAGCTTCGTGGCCGGGATTCTCCTCGGGGCCGTGATCGGCGCCGGGATCGCGGTGCTGTTCGCCCCCGCCGCCGGAGAGCGCACCCGCCGGCAGCTGGGCCGCCGGATGCGGGACCTCCGCGCCCGCGCCGAGGAGGGTTTGGACGACGCCACCCGGCGCGCCCGCAAGGACCTGATCAAGCGCCGCCGCCGGCTGCGCGCCCGGCTCGGCCGACTCGCCGCCGAGGCGCGGGACACGCTGGCCGACGCCCGCTGATTTCAGGAGTTGCCGCGCTTCCCGCCGTCCGTGCCCTTGCCGGCGATGCGCTTGAGCAGCGCGGCCCCCGCTTCCTTGTATTGGGGGTCGAGAAAGTCGTGGACGGGCAGCTCCTCGAGCGTGTCCAACTGCGCCCGGGCCTCGTCCCAGCGCTTGCGGTCCACGTAAATCCGCGCCAGATCAAGCCGGTGGACGATCCGCTTCGGATCGAGCTCGACCGCCCGCCGCATGTTGCTGATGGCTCCCTCCCACGAGGCCTGCCCGAACACGTGCGCCCCCAGCAGGTTCCGCGCGAAGAAGCGGCTCAGCCCGCTCAACCGCATGATCTCCGCGTTCCAGCGGCCGAGCACGTGGTAAGCGCCGTCGTGCGCCGGGTCGAGCGCGATGGCGCGAAGGGCGGCGCGCCTCACCTCGCCCGCCAGCTTGATGCGCTCGTCGGTGCTCTTGGTGAGCGCGGTGCGTCCCAGCGCGTTGGCCAGCACGAATTCGCCCTCCGCGTCGTTGCTGTCGGCCCGAACGGCGCGCCGGGCGTACCGCTCCGCCTGCGCGTAGAGCGAGTCGCGGCCGGGGCTCCGGATGCTGTCCGGGGTCTGGGCGCCGAGGGTGATGAGCGCGAGCGCCGCCCGCCAGTTGGCCTCGTAGCTCGTGGAATCGGCCGCGAGCGCCTCCTCGAAGTGACGGAGCGCGGCAGCCGGCTCGCGCGCAGCGAACGCGGCGATCCCCTCGGCGAGCGGGCTCGGGCGCGCGGGGTCGGGCGCCTGCGCCGCGGCGGCGGTGGGACGGAGCATGGTGAGCCAGCCAGCGAGTGCGAGGATGGCGAGCGTGAAACGGTGCATCGGCTGCTCCTGCGGGCCGCGCCGGGGCGGCGAGGCTGAATGGTCGTTTCGGGGTTGATCCGGCGTAAGCGCGACGGGGAGCCCCTTACCGCCGCGGAATGGCGCGCGCTGCTCACCGATTACGTCGCGGGGCGCGTGCCGGACTACCAGATGGCTGCGCTCCTGATGGCCGTCGTCTTCCGCGGGCTCACGCCGGCCGAGATCGCGGCCGTCACCGACGCGATGCTCGAATCGGGCGACCGGCTGCGCTTCGACGGCCTCCCGCGCCCGGTGGTGGACAAGCACTCCACCGGCGGCGTCGGCGACAAGGTATCGCTGGTGCTCGCGCCGCTGGTCGCGAGCTGCGGCGTGGCCGTCCCGATGATGAGCGGCCGCGGCTTGGGCCATACGGGGGGAACCACCGACAAGCTCGAGGCGATTCCCGGCTTCCGCACCGATCTGAGCCTCCGTGAGGCCGAAGCGCAGGTCCGCCGCGTCGGGTGCGCCATGTTCACCCAGACCCCGGAGATCGCGCCGGCGGACCGGATGGTGTACGCGCTGCGCGACGCGACGGCCACCGCCGAATCCCTCCCGCTGGTCGCGGCGAGCATCATGTCCAAGAAGCTCGCCGAAGGGCTCGACGCCCTGGTGCTGGACGTCAAGGCCGGCTCGGGCGCCCTGGTCCCGGAGGTCGCGGGGGCGCTGGAGCTGGCCTCGACCATGGTTACAATCGGGGAGACGCGGGGGTGCCGCGTCGTCGCACTGGTCACCGCGATGGACCGCCCCCTCGGGCGTGCGTGCGGCAACGCGCTCGAGCTGGAGGAGGCGCTCCAGGCGCTGGCGGGGGAAGGGCCGGCCGACCTCATGGAAGTGACCTACGCGCTCGGCGCCGAGATGTTGCTCCTGGCGGGCGTGGCGCGCGATCCTGCCGGGGCCCGCGGCCGGCTGGAGGCGGCGGTGGGCTCGGGGGAGGCGGTGGACCTCTTCCGGCGCGTGATCGAGGCGCAGGGCGGGAACCCCGCCGTGGTGGACGACCCCGGCATCCTGCCGCAGGCGAACGAGGTCGAGGTCTTCCGGGCGCCGGTAGCGGGGATGGTAGCGCGGGTGGAGCCGCGCGCCATCGGCGACGCGATCGTCGCGATGGGCGGCGGGCGGCGGGTCGTGGGCGACGTGGTGGACCCGTCGGTGGGGTTCGTGATTACCGTAAAGCCCGGGGACTGTGTGGAGCGGGGCCAGCCGATCGCGTCGGTCTTTGCGCGGGACGACGCCGGGGTGGCGGTCGGGCTCGGCACGCTCCAGCGCGCCATCGTCATCGGGGGGGCGGCAAACCCGCTGCCGCTCATCTCCCACCGTGTCACCACGGGCGGGGTGCAAGTCCTATGATTGCGAGGGAGCACGGGTGCAGCTCGTGAGCGGACCAGTGGGCGCGATCGTCATTGCCGGGCTGGCCGTGAGCGCCTTGGTCGTCTGGCTGCTGCGGGACCGGCGGTACCCGGGGCCGCGCCTGGTGGACGCGGAGCCCCTGATCGACCACGAGGAGCTGGAGCGCGCCGAGCGCGAGATCCGGGAGTTCGACCCCCCGCCGGACCACGAGATGCTCCGGGAGGAGTGGCGCCCCGGCCGCCCCCGCCCGCCCGAGCGACTCTGACCTCAAGCCTCCCGGCGCAGCAGCTCGGGCCCGATCTCGGCGACGCTGCGGCAGCCGGCGAGCCCAAGCGTCAGGTCCAGATCCGCGAGAAAGTTGAGCAGCACCTCCCGCACGCCCTGCTCGCCGGCCACGGCGAGCCCCCACGCGTAGGGCCTCCCCAGGAGCACCGCCGATGCGCCGAGCGCCAGCGCCTTGAGCGCATCGGCGCCGCGCCGCACGCCGCTGTCGAGCAGGACCGGCACCCGCCCGCGCACGCGCTCCACCACCCGTGGAAGCGCGTCGAGGCTCGCGAGCGCCCCGTCCACCTGCCGCCCGCCGTGGTTGGAGACCACGATTCCGTCCACGCCCGCATCCACCGCCCGCTCCGCGTCATCCGGCGAGAGGATCCCCTTGAGCAGCACCGGCAGCCGGGTGTGCCGGCGCAGGAAGGGCAGGTCGTCCCAGGTGAGGCACGCGTTGCCGAAGATCTCGACGAAGCGGCGCACGGCGGCCGGAAGGTCGGCCTCCGGCGGGCTGGCCAGCGAGGCGCGGAACGCGGGGTCGCTGAGGTAGTTGGCCATCCCCTCGCCCAGCACGAAGGGAGAGTAGGCCCGGGAGAGGTCCCGCTCGCGCCAGCTCAGGATGGGGCAGTCCACCGTGACGACGATCGCGGCGTAGCCCGCCGCCTCGGCCCGCCGGAGAAAGCTCGCGGCGATCTCGGCGTCCGCGCTCCAGTAGAGCTGGAACCAGCGGGGGGACGCGCCCATCGCCTCCGCCACCTGCTCCAGGGTGCGCGAGGCCGCGCTGCTCAGCACCACCGGAACGCCGCTCGCCGCCGCGGCCCGCGCCGTCGCCAGCTCTCCCTCCGGGTGCATGATGCCCTGCACGCCGAGCGGCGCGAGCATGACCGGCGCCGGCATCGCCGTCCCGAGGATGCTCGTGCTCCAGTCGCGCGCGCCGAGGTCGCGAAGGACGCGAGGCTCGATGCGCCAGCGGCGGAACGCGGCGAGGTTGGCGCGCATCGTGTCCTCGCCGCCGGCGCCGCCGGAGAGGTACGCGAACGCGTCGGGCGGGAGCACCTCGCGCGCGCGCTCCTCCAGCGCCTCCACGGTCACCGGCACGCACGACCCGCGCTGGTACACCTCCAGCTGGCGGGTTACGCTGAACGAGGTCGAGCTGGATGACATGGCGTCGTGTGGCGGGTTGGGGCGCCGGGCTCGGCCGGCGGCGCCGGGTGGCGCGGCGCAGCGGGGCCGCCGCTACTGGATCGCGAGCTCCCGCCCGAACCGCTCGAGCAGCTCGTCGTCGTAGCGATCGGCGAGCTCGGCGACCTGGGTGATCAGGACTCGCAGCTCCGCGTCGTCCAGGTCCGCGGCGAAGCGGCCGGCGCCGAGCCACACCTTGCCGTGGGCGTCGAGGGAGAACGCCGCGAAGTCGCCCAACTGGTGGTTCAGCTCGAGGAGGTAGCGGAGCAGCGGCTCCGCCCCGGTCTCCGGCACCCGGATGATGGGGAAGGTGACGTGGACGATGGCGTTGGCCCCCGCGTCCACCTCTTCCTCGTCCGCCGCGATCAGCGCGATGTAGCCGGTCGCCGAGCCGCGGAAGATCGCCCACGCGTCCTGATCCAGCGCCGCGATCCGCGAGTCGCCGCCCAGGGCGTCGATGGCGGCGGGAATCGCGCGGCGCAGCTCGGCGGCGTTCACGTCAGACGTCCAGATTGCTCACGTACTTGGCGTTCCGCTCGATGAACTGCCGCCGGGGCTCCACCTCGTCGCCCATGAGCTCGTCGAACAGCTTGGACGCCTCCACCGCGTCCTCCATGGTGACGCGGAGGATCGTGCGGGTGGCCGGGTCCATGGTGGTCTTCCACAGCTGGTCCGGGTTCATCTCGCCCAGGCCCTTGTAGCGCTGGATGTTCACCCCCGCCTTGCCGTCGCCGTTGGCCAGCCGCTTGCTGTACTCCTCCCGCTCCGCCTCGGTGAAGGCGTAGAACTCCTCCTTCCCCTTGGCCACCCGGAAAAGCGGCGGCTGCGCGATGTAGACGTATCCCGCCTCGATCAGCTCCTGCATCTGCCGGAAGAAGAACGTGAGCAGGAGCGTGCGGATGTGCGCGCCGTCCACGTCGGCGTCGGTCATGAGGATGATCTTGTGGTAGCGCGCGTCCTCCAGCTTGAAGTCCTCCCGCACGCCGGTGCCGATCGCCGTGATGATGGCGCGGATCTCCTCGTTGCTCAGGATCTTGTCGATCCGGGCCTTCTCCACGTTCAGGATCTTGCCCCGGAGCGGCAGGATGGCCTGGAACTGCCGGTCCCGCCCCTGCTTGGCGCTGCCGCCCGCCGAGTCGCCCTCGACCAGGTAGAGCTCGGTGAGCGCCGGATCGGCGATGGAGCAGTCGGCCAGCTTGCCCGGTAGCACGGCGTTCTCGAGCCCGCTCTTCTTGCGCACGAGGTCCCGCGCCTTCCGCGCCGCCTCGCGCGCCCGCGCCGCGCTCACCGCCTTTTCGATGATCGCCCGCGCCACCGGCGGGTGCTCCTCGAGGAAGTTGCCCAGGTGCTCGTTCACGACCGCCTTGACGATCCCCTCCACCTCGGAGTTGCCCAGCTTGGTCTTGGTCTGGCCCTCGAACTGCGGCTCCCGCACCTTCACGTGCAGCACGCAGGTGAGCCCCTCGCGGATGTCCTCGCCCGAAAGGGTGAAGCCCTCCTTCTTGAGGAAGTCGCGCCGCTTGGCGATGTCGTTGATCGTCCGCGTGAGCGCCGACTTGAAGCCGGTGAGATGCGTCCCGCCCTCGTGGGTGTTGATGTTGTTCACGAAGGTGAAGGTGTTCTCGTTGTAGCCGTCCTCGTACTGCAGGGCGACGTCCACGTCCACGTCGTCCTTCACCGCGTTGAACGAGATCGGCTTGGGGTGCACCGGCTTCTTGTTCCGGTTGAGCCACTCCACGAACTGCACCAGGCCGCCCTTGGCGTAGAAGGTCTCCTGCCGGGCCTCCGACTCGCGCTCGTCCTTGAGCGTGATGCTGATGCCCTTGTTGAGGAACGCGAGCTGGCGCAGGCGGTCGGCCAGCGTGGTGTAGTTGAACTCGAGGACGGTGAAGATCTCCGGGTCCGGCTTGAAGCGCACGATCGTGCCCGTGCCGCGCGCCTTGCCCAGCACGTTGAGCTTCTTCACCGTCTTGCCCCGGACGAACGCCATGTGGTACCGCTTGCCCTCGCGGTCCACCAGCACCTCGAGCCGCTCCGAGAGCGCGTTCACCACCGACACGCCGACTCCGTGCAGCCCGCCCGACACCTTGTAGGTGTTCTTGTCGAACTTGCCGCCGGCGTGCAGCACCGTCAGCGCCACCTCCACCGCCGGCATCTTCTCCGTCGGGTGGACGTCCACCGGAATTCCGCGGCCGTTGTCGGCCACGGTGACGGAGTTGTCGGCGTGGATGGTGACGGTGATCTGGTCGCAGAACCCCGCCAGCGCCTCGTCGATCGAGTTGTCCACCACCTCGTAGACGAGGTGGTGCAACCCGTTCTCGCTGGTGGACCCGATGTACATCCCCGGCCGCTTGCGAACGGCCTCGAGTCCCTTGAGAACGGTGATCGCCTGCGCGTCGTACTGCGGGCCCGCGCCGTTGCCGTTGGTGTCTCGATCTCGTGCCATGTCCTCTGCTCGTCGGCGCCCCGTCGCGCTGGGCGCGAGAGGCTCGTCAAGGCCGCCCGTCGCACCGCGCGACGGGACGGTGGGGCCGGTGCCGCTACGGCCCGTGCGGCGTCGGGCCAGGCGGCGCCTGCCCTGGGCGCAGCGGACCGGGCACCCAGCGGATCTCCTTCACGCGCCCGGAACGCCCCTGGTTCAGCCGCGCGAGAATGCGGGGCGTCATGAGCCCCAATTCCGTGGCCCATGGGGCGCTCGCCACGTGCACCCGCAGCACGCCGTCCGCCGTGATGGACTGCGGCTCGGTGACCGCCGCGATCTGCGGCCCCACCAGGGCGGCCCACTCCTCCAGGATGGCCGCCTGCTGGACCCGCTTGGTGAGCCCGGCGCGCTGCAGGTAGCTGGCGAGCGCGTCGGCCAACGGCGCGGGGCTGCGCTCGTCGCCGCTCATCGGGTCACGCGTCCGCGCTGCACGTTCCAAAGGGTGGACCGGAGCACCGGCGGGAGCTCGTCCCGGCGCGGTGCGGTGACGAACACCTGGCGGTCCGGCGCCTCGCTCAGGCGGCGGGCCAGGCGGTCCTGACGGTCGCGGTCGAGCTCCGCGAAGACGTCGTCCAGGAGGAGCACCGGCTCCGTCCCGCGCGCGGCCCGCAGGCTGGCGAGCTCGAGCAGCTTGAGCGCGACCGCGGCCGTACGCTGCTGCCCGGTGGATCCGACCTCGCGGAGCGGGCGTCCGCCCAGCTCGAGCAGGAGGTCGTCGCGGTGCGGCCCGACCGAGGTGGCCCCGCGCGACGCGTCCCGCTCCTCCACGCGCTCGAGCGCGTCGGCCCAGGCCGCCGGATCGGCCAGTTCCACGCTGCCGGCATAGCTGAGCGACACCGGCTCCGCCTCCCCCAGACAGGCCAGCTCGGCTCGAAACGCGTCTCGAGCCTCGCGAATCCACGCGATCCGGGCCCCCACCACCGCGCTCCCCGCCTCCTGCAGCACGCCGTCGAACGCGCGCGCCAGCTCCGGCCGGCCCTGCCGCAGCGCGCTGTTCCGCTGCCCCAGCGCCGCGCGGAAGCGCGAGAGCGCCCGGAGGTAGCGCGGCGCCGCCAGCGAGAGCAGCCGGTCCAGGTAGTGGCGCCGCTCCGATGCCGGGCCGACGCCCAATCCCACATCCACCGGCAGGAACGCCACGGCAAGGCAGCGCCCCACCACGTCGGCCACCCGCTCCGCGTCCACCCCGCCGACGGTGATTCGCTTCTTCCGGAGCGGGCCGGAATAAGTCACCGCGACGGGCTCGGAGCGCTCGGCGCAGCCCACCTGGACCTCCAGGTGGAACCCCGCCCCCCCGAAGCACCCGACCACCTGATCGGGCGCACCCCGGAAGGAGCGGAACAGAACCGGATAGTAGAGCGCCTCCAGGAGGTTGGTCTTGCCCTGCCCATTGGCGCCGAGGAGCGCCACCCCCTCCGGCGGGAGCTCGCAGTCGAGGTCGGCCAGGTTCCGGAAACCTCGGGCGACCAGGCGTTCGAGCCTCACTAGAGCCCTCGTCTGGCAAGCGTGAAAAATAGGCGATATAAGGAAGGAATTGCAGGGTCGGCGAGCCCGATTCGCGCCCCGAGCGGATCGCCGGAAGCGCGCTCACGCGTTAGCTTTGCTGGCGTCCGTCCCATGATCGATCCTTACCTGTTCGCGCTCGCCCTCGGGGGCGCCGGCCTGGCCGGAATGACGCTCGTCGGGCTGCACGGCGCCGCTTCCGACGGCGGCGGGGGCCACGCCCAGGACGCCGGGATCGCCGAGCTTGGCTCGGTCGGGCATGCCGGCGACGCGGGGGGTGGCGCCGCCGCGGGCCCCCACTCCGGCGCGCCCGGGACGGCGGGCGCGAGCCACCACCATGGCGCGGGCCACCATGACGGCACGGCACCGCGCTGGAGCGTGCTCCTTTCGCCCCGCGTCCTCTTCAGCGCGCTGCTCGGCTTCGGTGCGGCGGGTCTCGCCTTGCGGGCCTTTCTCGCCGGGCCGCTGCTCTTCGCCGCCGCCGCCGCCGCCGGAATCGCCTTCGAGGCGTTTCTCGTCGGCCCCGCCTGGAACCTGCTGCTTCGCTTCGGCTCCCGCCCCGCGCTCACGCTGGAGCACGGCGTGATGGACCAGGCGGAGGCGGTCACCGCCTTCAACGCCGAGGGGGATGGGCTGGTGAAGCTCGTGGTGGACGGACAGGTCGTCCAGCTCCTCGGCTCGCTCTCCGCCGCGGACCTCGCCTCCGGGGTGCGGGTGCGCCCCGGGGACACACTCGTCGTCGAAACGGTGGACGCGTCGCGGCAGCGGTGCACCGTCTCCCGCCGTCCGTAGCTCGCCGCCCGAGGAAGCTTCCATGGATCTCATACTGCCCGCGCTGATCATCGTCGGCGTCGTCTTCGGAGTCCTGGTCCTGCTGCCGCTTCTCGTGAGCAGCATCCTC
Source organism: Gemmatimonadales bacterium (assembly GCA_035700905.1). Classification (GTDB taxonomy): domain Bacteria; phylum Gemmatimonadota; class Gemmatimonadetes; order Gemmatimonadales; family GWC2-71-9; genus DASQPE01. The sequence goes on from DASSOD010000072.1 coordinate 17,168, forward strand.
CGCAACGTGGAGGCGGGCACCATCCGGCTCGTGAGCTGGCTCCACGGACACACCGTCATCTACCGGGGACCCGGCAAGTCGAAGGAGATTCCGCTGCTCACCACGGGGACCACGATCTCGAGCAAGGTGATCAACGTGGATCTCGACATCACCGATCAGACCGCCGACGTGGACGAGACCGGCACGCTCCGGCCGATCAAGGTTCGGGTGCTGGCGAGCGCCATCGTGAGCGTGGGCGACAGCGACGAGCTGATCAAGACGGCGGCCAACCGCTTCTTCTCCAAGCCCGAGGCGGACCAGGTGAACACCCTCACCGATCTGCTCTCGAGCTCCGGGCGACGCGCCATCAACCTGCTCACCCACGACCAGCTCTTCTCCGCCAAGACCACGCCGCCCGCCCGGGCGCTGGGGTCGGGCGCGAGCGCCGGGACCGCGCTCGCCGCCCCGGCGCCGCCGGTGCCCGCGCCCATGGACGATGACGATGATCCGCTGGCCGTGATCATCCGGAAGGCGTGCTCTCGCGAGCTCACCGACCTCGGGCTCATCTTCAACTCGCTCAACATCAAGGTGGTGCAGAGCGAGGTGGCGGAGGCGCGCCGGCGTCAGAGCGCGGCGGAGGCGCAGGCCAACGCGGACATCGTCGCGGCGCAGCAGAGCCGGCGCGCCAAGGAGGCGCAGCTCGAGGCGGACCGCGTCATCTCCGACAAGCAGCGCGAGCTGGAGCAGACCAAGGCCGCGAACGCGGCGCTCATCGCGGCCGCGGAGGCCAAGAAGCAGGATGCGCTCGCGGTGCAGCGCACGGCGGAGCTCGACGCCACCCAGATCGCGCAGGCGCGGGCCGACGCGGAGCGGGTCCGGATCGAGGCGCAGGCCGCCGCGGAGGCCGAGGCCATCCGGATCAAGACGGTGGCGGACGCGCAGGCCGAGAGCATCCGCAAGGTGAACGAGGCGATTCGGGAGGGCGGGGAGTCCTACTTCCGGTATCGCCAGATCGAGATGCTGCCGCAGATCGCTCCGGCCATCGCGGAGGCGCTGGCCGAGGCGAAGCTGGTCACGCTCGCGACCGACGGGTCCAACGGGGCCCCGGATTCCACCGTGAATCAAATCAGCGGCGTGATCCAGACGGTGCTCGCGGCGCAGCTCGTGGGCCGCGCCGGGCTGCTCGATGGTCCCGAGGTGCGGGTCGTGCCCGCGCCCTCCCCGGCGTCCGCCGCCGCCGCACCCTCGCCCGCGCCGCCCAAGCCGGCGGACGGCCGCCCTCGACCGTGAGCGGGAGCCCAGCATGCGCTTGAGTGCCCGTGTCGTGCGCCTTTCCGCAACGCTCGCGGCCGCCGCGCTCGTCGGGTGCGGCCGGTCGACGCCTTCCGCCCCCGAGCCGGCCGCGGGCCCCGCCGCGCGAGTCCGCGCCATCGCCGACGAGTACCTCGCGGCGCGGCTCCAGGCGTTCCCGGAGCTGGGAACGCAGTTCGGGATACCGGGCGCGCGGCACGATCGCCTGCGGGACGTCTCCGCCGCCGGCGAGCGCGCGTGGCAGGCGCACGAGGACCGGTTCCGGGCCGAGCTCCGCGAGGTGGACCCGGCGAAGCTCCGCGATACGCCCGAATGGGTGCTGGACGGACTGCTGCGCGAGGAGCTCGAGGCGAGCGCCCGCCTGCGCGTCTGCCGCAACCGCCTGTGGACGGTGCATCCGCTCACCGGATGGCAGGCCACCTACGCCGCGCTCGCCTCGGTGCAGCCGGTCGGCACGGAGGAGCTCCGGCGGGAGACGCTGGCCCGCTGGCGCGCGCTCCCCGCGCTCATCGACGGGGAGATCGCGAACCTGCGCGAGGGCGTGCGGCTCGGGTACACCGCGCCCAAGGTGAACGTGGAGCGCGTGCTCGCGGGAATGGACCGGCTGGTGGAGATGCCGGCCGCCGACCTGCCCTTTGCGGGGCCGGCGAATCGCGATTCGACGCCCGCGTTCCGTGCCGAGCTGCTCGAGGTGATCACCTCCGGGATCGCGCCCGCGATGCGACGCTACCGCGACTACCTCCGCGACGAGTACCTCGGCGTCGCACGCGAGGCGATCGCGGTGACGGCCAACCCGAACGGCACCGAGTGCTACCGCGCCGCGATCCGACGCTACACCACGCTCGACCTGAGCGGCGACGAGATCCACGAGATGGGCCTCCGCCAGGTGCGGGCGGCGGAGTCGGCCATGGTCGCGCTCGCCCGCCGATCCTACGGGACCGACGATCCGCGCGCGCTCATGCGGAAGCTGGAGCAGGACCCGAAGGAGACGTTCGCCGCGCGGTCCGAGGTCATCCCGGCGATCGATACGGTGCTCGAGCGCGCCTGGCGCGCGGTCCCCAAGGCGTTTGGCATCATCCCCAGGAGCCGCGTGGCGGTCGAGCCGTTCCCGCAGTTTCAGGAGCCGTCGGTGCCGCTCGGCCAGTACCTTCGCGCGGCGCTCGACGGGTCGCGGCCCGGCATCTACCGGGTCAATCTCTATCTCGCCACCAAGCCGGGCGCGCGCCTCGACATCGCGCGGCTCACCTTCCACGAGGGCGTGCCGGGGCATCACTTTCAGCTCGCGATCGCGCAGGAGCGGTCCGGCGTGCACCCGCTCACGCGCTATCTCTCGAACTCCGCCTTCGCCGAGGGATGGGGGATCTACGCGGAGCGGGTGGCGGACGAGCTCGGGCTCTATTCGTCGGACGCGGAGCGGCTCAACGACCTCGAGGGGCTGGTCTACGGCTACTCGACGCTGGTGATGGAAACGGGGATGCACGTGAAGGGCTGGTCGCGGCAGCAGGCGATCGACTTCGAGCTGGCCCACACCACCCGCACGCCCGAGCAGGCGGCCCTCGACGTGGACCGGCGGATCGGGTGGCCCGGTCAGGGGCTCTCCTACATGCTGGGCTTCCTCGAGATCCAGCGGCTCCGCGGCGAGGCCGAGCAGGCCCTGGGCAGCCGGTTCGACCTTCGCGAGTTCCACGATCGCGTGCTGGAGGACGGTGTGCTGACCCTCCCGATGCTCGGGCAGAAGGTCGAGCGCTGGATCGCGCAGCGGGGGAGCGGGGCTTCGCCGGTCTCGGCCGGAGCCGGCGCGCCCTAACGCCCCTGGAATCGAGGCTTCCGTTTCTCCAGGAATGCGCTCGTGCCCTCCCGCATGTCCGCGGTGCCGGAGAGCAGCCCGAAGTGATTGGCCTCGAGCAGCAGGGCCTGGTCCACCGAGAGGTCGAGGCCCGTCTCCACCGCCTCGAGCACGAGCCGCAGGGCGAGCGGCGCCTGCTCCACGATGCTCCGGAGCAGCTGCTCCGATGCGTCGAGCAGCCGGTCCGCCGGCACGACCCGATTCACCAGCCCGATCCGCCACGCCTCCTGTGCGTCGATCATCGCGCCGGTGAGCAGCAGCTCGAGGGCGCGTCCCTTGCCCACGAGCCGCGGCAGGCGCACCGTGCCGCCGTACCCCGGCCCGAGACCGAGCTTCACCTCCGGCTGCCCGAACCTGGCCGTGTCACTGGCGACGCGCAGGTGGCAGGCCATGGCGAGCTCGCAGCCGCCGCCGAGCGCGAATCCGTTCACCGCCGCGATCACGGGCTTTCCGCAGCGCTCCAGGCGCCGCATCATCCGCTGCCCCGCCAGCGCGCGCGCCTTCCCGTCCATCGCGCCCTGCTGAGCCAGCTCGGAAATGTCCGCGCCGGCCACGAATGCCTTCGCGCCCGCCCCCGTGAGGATCGCCCCCCGGATCTCGGCTTCACTCTCGATCCGACCCGCAGCATCGTCCAGCTCCGCAATGACCGCGGCATTGAGCGCGTTGAGCTTGTCCGGCCGGTTCACCGTGACCCGGGCAACCCCGTCCCGAACCTCGAACAAGAGCGTCTGATACATAGCTCTCTGTCAGTTTAGGGGAGCCGGGAATGTAGCGCCCCCCTCCCACGCCGCGCGGCCGACCCGCACCCGCCCTGCGCCCCCCACGTTGCGCCCGGCCACGCCGTTCGCACGGTCCGCCCGTCCGCCCGGCATGTATCTTCCCCCCATGCCCCTCCCTTCCCCCATCGCGTGGACCGCCGATCGCGGCATCCGGCTGCTCGACCAGACGCTGCTTCCGGGCGAGACCCGCTACCTCGAGCTCGACTCGGTGCCCGCGATGGCCGAGGCCATCCGCGCACTGCGGGTGCGGGGAGCGCCGCTCATCGGGATCGCGGGCGCGATGGGCGTGGTGCAGGCGCTCCGGCACCCGGGCGAGACGCGCGAGGCCGCCCTCGCGGCGGTGGACGAGGCGTGCCGGGTCCTCGGCGCCACCCGGCCGACGGCGGTCAACCTGCACTGGGCGCTGGACCGCATGCGCCGCCGCGCGCACGCGACCCCGGGCGGGGCGGACGCGATCCGTCGCGCGCTCGAGGCGGAGGCCCAGGCGATCTGGGACGAGGACCGGGCGATGTGCGACCGCATCGGGCGCCTCGGGCTCGAGCTGGTGCCGGACGGCGCCGTGGTCTGCACCATCTGCAACGCCGGCGCGCTCGCGACCGGCGGCAGCGGCACGGCGGTCGCGCCGGTGTACGCCGCGCACGGCGCGGGGCGGCGGG
>DASSOD010000073.1:0-6192 GCA_035700905.1 Gemmatimonadales bacterium
TCGGCGATCGCCTTCCCGAACTGCTTCCGTTCCTTGACGTACTTCGTGGCGGCCTCGAGGGCGCCGGCGGCGACGCCCAGCATCTGGGCACCGATGCCGATCCGGCCCTCGTTCAGCGTCTCGATCGCGATCTTGTAGCCCTGCCCCACCGGCCCCAGGACATCCCGGTCGGCAACGATGCACCCCTCGAGCACCAGCTCGGTCGTGCTGGACGCGCGGATGCCAAGCTTGTTCTCCTTCTTGCCGACGGAGAAGCCGGGCGTATCACGCTCCACCAGGAACGCGGTGATGCCCTTGTAGCCCTTGGCGAAGTCGGTGTTGGCGAACACGATGTAGAAACCGGCCTCGGCGCCGTTCGTGATCCAGAACTTCCGCCCCGTGAGCGACCAGCCGCCGTCGCCCCGCTCGGCCCGGGTCTCGAGCGCGAACGCGTCGCTCCCGCTGGCGGGCTCGGAGAGCGCGAACGCCCCCAGGAGCTCGCTGGTGAGCCGCGGGAAGTAGCGTGCCTTCTGCTCGTCCGTGCCCCAGCGGCCCAGCGCGTTATTCACCAGGGTGTTCTGCACGTCCACGTAGATCGCCGCGGACGCATCCACGCGCGCCAGCTCCTCGATCGCGAGCGTCGCGAGGAAGATGGTTCCGCCCGCCCCGCCGTAGCGCTCCGGCACCTCGATGCCCATGAGACCGAGCTCGAAGAACTTGGCCAGCAGGTCGGGCCGGAAGCGGCCCTCCTCGTCCATCTCGCTCACGTGCGGGCGCAGCTCGCTGTCGGCGAACTCGCGCACGGTGTCGCGGAAGAGCTCCTCCTCCTCCGAGAGCATGGTGAGCGCGGGTGCGCCGGCGGAGGCGGGGGCGGTGATGTCGGTCATCGGCGACTCTCGTGGTCGGGTTTTCTGCTGGCGGGAAGATAGCCGCGCGCGGAGCCGCGGATCAACGCGACCCGCGGGGCGATTGCGGCCGGGGGAACCGCACGGTGACCGGCATGTGACCCGCTACCGGCCGCGGGCGTGACCCAGCCGACCGCGCCCGCGGCCGTCCGCCGCAGGATTTGGAACGGAAGTACGACCACGCGCCCGAAGGAGGCGAAACATGGCGATCAACTTCCGTCCCGGCGCGGCCGCAATCGTGCTCGTGGCAGCAATTATCCTCGCGGCTCCCGGCCGCGCGGCGGGGGCGCAGGCCGCGCCGCCGCGCGAGCTGGTGTACGCCGTGTACGACGGCGTCGATGCCGCCACGTCGGTGTACGCGGGGATCAAGGGAAAGCCGCCGCTCCCGCCCACCGGCTCCTACGCGGTGGTGGCGAACGACGGCAGCGGCCAGGTGGTGGTGCTCGAGCGCCAGGCGAACGGCTTCGCGCAGACGGCCGTGTTGAGCGGCATCGTCGCGCTGCTCTCGCCCGGTCCCGACCCGAACCGGGCCGGCGCCGAGCCGACCCCGGTGGACAGCCTCCGGGCCGCGCTCTCCCCGGGCACATCGGCGATCCTGGCGATCGTGGACCAGCAGTCCGCGCCGGCGGTGGCGCAGACCTTACAGCAGACCCACCCGCGGCAGGTGCTGAGCCAGCGGGTCACGACGCAGTAGGCCGCGGCTCCCGCCGTTTGCCCCGCCGCGGCGCGCCGAGCCCTTGCGCGCCGCGGCGGGGCTCGCATCATCTTCCCGCCTGCCGCCGGTTGCGCACCGCCAAGGTCCATCTCGCCACCAGGAGCGCGTCGTGCCCGAGCCATCCTCCTTCAGCCCTCGCGCCCGCCTCCGGAGCTTTCGCTACGCCCTGCGCGGCATCGGCGCCGTGCTTCGCTCCCAGCACAATGCCTGGGTCCACGCCGCGGCCTCCGCCCTCGCCGTTGCGGCCGGATGGGCCGTCGGGCTCGATCGCCTCGAGTGGTGCGCGCTCGTGCTTGCGATGGTGGCGGTGTGGACGGCGGAAGCGCTCAACACTGCGTTCGAGGCGCTGTGCGACGTCGCCTCGCCCGCGCTGCACCCGCTGGTCGAGCGCGCGAAGGACATCGCCGCCGGCGCCGTGCTGATGGCGGCCGGCGGCGCTGTGATCGTCGGGCTGCTCGTGTTTCTCCCGCACCTCGCGGTGCTGGCGCGCTGAGCCTCAGAAGGTGGCGTGCCACCCCACGCCGGCGCCGCCCGTGGGCGTGGCGAGGAACGACGGTGTGCGGATCCCGAAGATCTGCCACCGGCCGCTCGCGAGCTTGGCGGAGGTGATGCCCACGACCGCGCCGAGCGCCACGTCGCTCAGCCAATGCCGGTTGTCGTTGATGCGGGAGAGGGCCGTCCCCGTCGCGAGCGTGTAGAGGCCCACGGTGGCCCAGGGCCGGTGGATGTCGTCGGAGAGCGAGGTGGCGAGCGCGAAGGCCAGCGAGGTGTGCCCCGAGGGGAGGCCCTGGCTGTGCCCGAAGGGATCGAAGTCCACCGTGCCGTCGGCCGCGTCGGGCCGCTCGCGGCCGAAGAGGCCCTTGAGGGCGAGCGTCGAGGCCCCCGCGAGTCCGACGGAGAACGTCGCGCGGAGCCCCGTGCGGGTGAGCCGGCTGTTCTTGGCCAGCAGGCCGGTCGCCACCAGGCCGAGGCTCACGGTGCCGTACACCTCCGGCTGCCCGAAGTGACGGAAGAACGAGGCGGCCCCGTCGGTGGTGGACGAGCGGTGGTTTTGCGCGAAGCGCTCGACCGGTGAGTCGGCAAGGAAGAGGAGCGACGTGCCCGCGAGCACGGCGGCGGCGTGGTACCAGCGGATCGTGCCGGGAGCGCCGGGCGTCGAGTCGGCGGCCGGGAACGGGGGCGGCGCGGAGAACGGGGGCTGCTGCGCGCCCAGCGGCGCAACACCAGCCAGCAATGCGGCGAGCCATATCGCACCCGCGCGGCGCCGGACCTCTACGGCCCCGGCCTTCGTTTTGCCCTGCCGCATCCCGAGCCTCTGCAGTACGGAAGAGAAAAAGGATAGTCCGCCGGGCGCCGGGATGCCACGGCGGCTCGCGCGGCGGGAGGGGGCCGCCCAGGCGCCGGGGCCGCCCTTGCGGTGTCGCAGCGGATGCACATCATCAGCATGGCCCCGTCGTCGGAACTCCGTCCCCAACCCGAGCGCGCTTGCCGCCGGTCCCTCCTCCGGAGCTGGTACGTCTCCTCCAGGCCGCCGATCCGGCTGAACAGGAGGAGGCCTGGTCGGCATTTCTTCGCGTCTTCACCCAGCCGGTGCTCCGGGTGGCGCGCTCCCTCGGCGGCGGGCACGACGCGGTGATGGACCGCTACGCGTTCGTCCTTGACCAGTTGCGGCAGGACGACTGGCGTCGGCTCCGTGGCTACGACCGTCCCGGGGCGGGCGAGTTCACCCTGTGGTTCATGCTGGTGGTCCGCCGTCTCTGTTTCGACCAGCATCGCCACGTCTACGGACGGGCCCGGACAACCGACCCCACGGACCGCGGCGCCGAGCGGGCGGCCCGGCGCCGCCTGGTGGACCTCGTCGCGGCGGACGTGGACCCTGAGGCGGTCGCGGCACCCGCCGGAGAAGCGCCCGACGTCCTGCTCGTCCGGGCCGAGCGGCGGCGCGCCCTTACGGCCGCGCTCGATGCGCTCCCCCCGCGCGACCGTCTCATGCTCCGCCTCCGGTTCGGCGAGGAGCTCTCGGCCCGGCAAGTCGCCGAGGCGCTCGGCTTCCCCACCCCCTTCCACGTCTACCGCAGGCTGGACGTGGTGCTCCGGAGCCTTCGTGCGTCGCTGGAGCGGGCCGGCGTCGAGGACGCCCAGGCGTGAGGCGCAAATTCGGCTGCCGGTTCCGTCTACGTGGTCAGGCCGAACCGCCGACCAAGGGTCCGCCATGACCGAGCCGCACACCGAGCTCCGCGAGCCACATCCCACCGAGCACGAGATCGCCGGGTATCTCCGCCGGACCTTGGCAGCGGCGGATCGGGAGCGGGTGGAGGTGCACCTCTCGCACTGTGCCATATGCGCCGAGGAGCTCGCGGCCATCGTGCGGCTCGCGCCGGGGCGGAGGCCCGGATATCGCTGGCTCGTCGCGGGCGCGGCAGCCGCGGCCGTCATCGCGGGCGTGCTGCTGGCCCGTCCCGGAACGCCGCCGGCGGGCGACGTCGTACGGGGCGACACGACGGCCGCCGCCGTAACCCCGGTGCTGCCGGCCGATGGTGCGGTGGTCGCCGGGGTTCCCACGCTGATCTGGCGGCCGGTTACCGGCGCCGCGACCTACCGCGTGAGCGTGACGGGGGAGAACGGCGACTCCGTCTGGGCCGCCGAGACCGCCGACACGACGGCAACGCCGCCGGCCATGGCGCTCCCGGGTACCGGGCGCTATTTCTGGATCGTCGACGCCCTGCTCGCCGACGGCCGGTCCGTCACGAGCGGCGCGCACGAGTTCCGGATCTCCCCATGATAGCTGTCGGGCGGGCCGCGGCGGCGGTGCTCCTTGCCGCCGCCTGCGACCGGCCGCCCCCTCCCCGGGAGTCGCCGGCGACGGCCGTGACCGCGTCGCCTGCGGCCGCCGCGTCCGGCTCCGCTGCGCCCTCGCCCCGCCTCTCCTCCATCGTCGACACCGGCATGCACCGTCGTGTGCCCGATCCCGGCAGCGAGTTACCCACCCGCCTCGACTCCGCAATCGCGCTGGGCGAGCGGCTGTACCAGCGCGACCAACGCGACAGCGCGGTCGCGATCTGGCGCGCCGTGCTCGAGCGGAGCCGCGCCGAGCACGACTCCGTCTCCGAGGCGCGCGCGCTCACCTGGCTTGGCAGCGCGGCCTACCGGAGCGGGGACTTGGCCAATGCGCGTCGGGTGAGCGAGGAAGCGCTCGCGCTCAAGCGGCGCTGGGCGCTCCGCGCCGATCTCGCGTCCTCCTACAACACGCTCGGGCTCATCGCCTGGGACGAGGGGCGCCTGGCCGACGCGACCGAGCTTTACGGCAAGGCGGCAGCTGCCGCCCAGGCTGCGGGCGATCTCAAGACCGGCACGAAGGCCGCCCTCAACCTGGCGCTCGCGCAGTTCGACCTGGGCGAATTCACCGAGGCGCGCCGCGGCTTCGATTCGGCCCGGGTCGCCGGGCACCGCCTGGGCGACGCGCGCATCGAGGGCAACGCGCTCACCAATCGCGCCATGCTCGAGATCCGGCTCGGAGCGCCGGATGCCGCGATCCCGCTCCTGCGTGACGCCCGGCGGCTCTACGCCTCGATCGGGTATGCCACCGGCGAGCAGAATGCGCTCGCCCAGCTCGGCACCGCGTACGATGCGTTGGGCGAGGCGCGGCTCGCGCTGGCCGCCCTCGACACCGCAGTCGCCATCACGCGCACCCGCCAGCTCCGGACCGACGAGGCGAGCAACCTCCACTCGCTGGCGGACGTCCACCGCGAGGCCGGGGATCACCGGCGCGCACTCGAGCTGCTCGGGCAGGCGGCGGCGATCAACCGCGCGGCCGGCCGGCTGGTAGACGCCGCCACGGATCTGCGATCCGAGGCCGAGATCTACGCCAGGCTCGATGCGCTCGAGCCGGCAGCGGCGCTCGCGAGGGAGGCGGCGGAGATGCACCGCACGGCCGGTGCCGAGGTGGAGCGGCTGGACGACCTGCTGCTGCTGGCCGATCTGGCGGATCGCGCGGGAGACGCCAACCGTGCTGCCCGCGACCTTGGGGAGGCGCGCGCGCTTGCCGTCCGCCTGGGAACCCCGCGAGCCCGCGCCCAGGTCGCTGTCGCGGCAGCGCGGCTGGCCGAGCGCCGCGGCGACGCGCCCGCGGTGCTGGCCGCGCTCCGCTCGGTCGACGCGGCATGGCGGAGCGCCGCGTACGATCTCGAGCCCGAGGCGGACTGGCTGCGGCTGCGGGCGTTGGCGCGCCTTGGCCGGTTGGTCGAGGCCGCCGCGGCGGGGCGGCGCGCGGTGGCGGCGATCGAGCGGGTCCGTAGCGGCTACGGCTCCGATGCGCTCCGAAGCGCCTATTTGGCGACCCGGCAGGACGTCTACGCCGATCTCGCCGGCGTGCTGCTGCGCCTCGGCCGCACCGACGAGGCTCTCCAGGTGGCAGACGCGGCTCGGAGCCGCGCGTTTCTCGACCGGCTGGCTGCGGCATACGCGGGCGGGGGCGCGAGGCGCCCTCTGGAGCGGAGCCTCGCCGAGCGGGAGCTCCTCCTACGGCGTATTGATCAACTCGCGGCCAAGCTCGACAGCGCCGCAGCCGACCCCGAGCAGCGGGTTCGGGTGCCC
>DASSOD010000074.1:0-2434 GCA_035700905.1 Gemmatimonadales bacterium
CGGCACCGCGCTCCGCTACGGCGATCCGCGGGGCGCGCTCGAGCTGCGGACGGCGCTCGCCCGGATGCTCGCGGCGCGCCGCGCGCTTCCAGCCGGCATCGAGACGCTGATCGTGACCCGCGGGAGCCAGATGGGACTGTCGCTCGCGGCGGAGGCGCTGGTGCGCCCCGGCGACCGCGTCGCCGTGGAGGAGCTGGGCTACGGCGCGGCCTGGGACGCGTTTCGCCGGGCAGGGGCCGAGCTGGTGGCGGTGCCGGTGGACGGCGCGGGACTCTCGGTGGAGGCGCTCGAGCGCGCGCTCGAGGCGGGCCCGCTCCGGGCCGTCTACCTCACGCCGCACCACCACTACCCGACGACCGCGGTGCTCGCCGCCGGAAGGCGGCTTCGCCTGCTGGAGCTCGCGCGGCGCCACCGCTTCGCGATCGTCGAGGACGACTACGACCACGAGTTCCATTACGAGGGCCCGCCGGTGCTCCCGCTCGCGAGCGCGGACCGGTCCGGCTCGGTGATCTACGTCGGCACCTTCTCCAAGGTGCTCACGCCCGGGCTCCGGCTGGGCTTCGTGCACGCGTCGCCGCCGGTGATCCGCGCCCTCGTGTCGCTGCGGCTGGTGCTCGACCGGCAGGGCGATCACGCGAGCGAGATCGCCACCGCCGCGCTGATCGAGTCGGGCGAGCTGCAGCGCGCCGTGCGCCGCGCGCGCCGGGTTTACCGCGCCCGGCGGGACGCGCTGGTGCACGCGCTACGAAGCGAGCTGGGCGAGGTGCTGCGCTTCCGTCCGCCGGCCGGCGGCTCGTCGCTCTGGGCGTGGGCCGATGGGGTGGACGTGGATCGCTGGCAGGAGCGGGCGCTCGCGCAGGCCGTCGCCTTCGCGCCGGCCCGGGTGTTCGCGCTGGGCGGTCGGGCGCGCCCAGGCCTGCGCCTGGCGTTCACTTCACTGAGCGAAGCCGATCTCTCTGAGGCGGTGCGGCGAATGGCCCGCGCGCTTCCGCCGCGGCGGGGATGATGGTCCCGATCGGCACCGAGGGTTCCTTTCAGCGGCTGCCGCCGGCGACGAGCTCGCGATAGCGCGGGTGGCTGCGGAGCGGGGCCCACGTGGGATCGTTGGCCAGGAGCGTGCGGTTGAACCATCCCGGCCCGGCCAGCGCGCGCGCGAGGTTCGCAAGTGCGGAGTCGGCCATGCCACCCACGGTCTGCGCCTCCGCGAGCCAGACGAGCTGATCCCCACCGGCGTACGCATCCTTGCTCAGCGGGAGCAGCTCGGCGCCACGGCGGGCCTCGCGCACCGCCTCCGGCGCTCGCCCCAGCCAGGCGAGTGCCACGCCCAGGTTGCCGTGATACGCCGGATCGTCCGCCTGCGCCGCGAGTCGCTGCTCGAGATACACGCGGAGAGAGTCGTAGTACGTCCGCGCGCGTTGACCCTCACCGAGCAGCCGCCACGCCTTGGCCTTGTCACGAAAGTACGAGACGGTGTCCATTCCGAACGCGGCCATAGAGAGCCCGGCAATCTCCCGCCGCTCCGCTTCCGTCGCTTGTGGCAGCCAAAACAGGGTGACGCGACCCAGCATCTGCTCCCGCCCGACCTGGACGGACCCGCTGTCCAGACTCCGGCGGGCGCCCGCCAGATCTGCGAGCGCCAAGCGCGCGTTGATCTGATAGGCGTACCCATTGTAGCTGTCTGGTGTGAGCTGGATCATGCCGGCCGCGATACGAGCGCATTCGTCGTACAACCGCATGAGGCAGGCGGTTTCGCCCAGGTCGTTGGCGTACGCCCGCACCCGCGGCTCGCGCCGGGCCGCCTCACGGAGCGAAGCGAGCGCCTCGTCCCAGCGGCCCTGCCGCCGCTGCACCAGACCGATCGCGTTCAGTAACTGCGCGGCATCCCCGCCGTTCTGGCGGGCGCGCTCGAACTCCTGCAGTGCCGCGGAATAGTCTCGGCGACCCCAGTAGAAGTAGTACCCCCGTGCTATTCGCACTTCGGGGAAGTCGGGGGCGAGCGCGAACGCCCGCTCCACACTCTGCCTGACGGCTTCCAGGTTCGCCGGACTGTGGTCGTAGTACTCCCAGTACGAGAGCGCCCGCGTTTGCGCCAGCATCGCCCAGGCGCGGGCAAAGTTGGAGTCGAGCGCGACGGCGCGGCTGAACAGGCCCGCGGCGCTCTGCAGGTCCCTCGCGTCGACGCCCCGGTTGAAGTAGTCAACGCCCTGGAGATACAGGTCGTACGCCTCGGGGTTCTCCGCCGGCTTGGCGTGCAGCACCTGCCGCTCGGAGCCCGCCAGCGAAACGTTGAGGGCACCGACCACCTGCTCCGCGATCTTCGACTGCACCTCGAACACGTCCGCCAGCACGGCGTCGTACCGGTCCGCCCACATGTGGCTGTCGTCGGAGACGCGGATGAGCTGTGGCGTCACCCGGACCCGACTCTGCGCGGCCG
>DASSOD010000075.1:0-11432 GCA_035700905.1 Gemmatimonadales bacterium
GCCGATACCGCTCCCTTGGCCAGGCGGGGTAGATACCTCTTCTTCTGCTCCGCCGTGCCGAAGAGCTTGAGCGGCTGGGGGACGCCGATGGACTGCGCCGCGGACAGGAGCGCCGTGAGGTTCCCGTCCTGGCTCGTCACCAGCCCGATCGCGTGGGTGTAGCTGGTCTGGCTCAGGCCGAGGCCGCCGTATTCCTCGGGGATCTTGATGCCGAACGCGCCGAGGCCGCGGAGCCCCTGGATGACCTCCGGCGGAATCTTGCCCTCGCGGTCAATCGCGTCGCTGTCCACGCCGCGGAGAAACGCCTCGAGCCCCTCCAGGAACGGCCGTGCCTTCTGGACGTCCTCCGGCGGCTGCTCGGGGTAGGGGTGCACCAGGTCCAGCCGGAACGTGCCCTCGAAGAGCTCCCGCACGAAGCTCGGCGCGCGCCATTCGCGCTCGCGGGACGCTTCGGCGAGCTCGCGCGCCTCGCGCTCGCTCGCGGGCCCAGGCGCGCCCGGCGCGCGCGGGTCGGATGGCCGGGGCGGGGCGGCGGTGTGGGTCATAGGATCGTCCCTCCAGAGCTGTCGGCCTGGCTCGCGGTGAGCGCCGCGGAGGCGCGGCTTGCCGCGCCATGCAGCACGAGCTGCACCACGTGCCGCTTGCGACGCGCGAGCGCGTCCGGGCCGTCGAGGTCCACCCCGACCGCCGGGGCGACCGTCCGGCGATGGATGAGCGGGAACCAGCAGAGGGCGACGATGCTCAGCAACAGCTGTGCGGCCTCGCCCGACGGCGACGGATCCAGCCCCAGCTCGACCGCCATCGCCGCGAGCGCCTCGTGCCCGGCCTGGCGCTCCACGGTCCCCTCGGGAAGTACGCCGCGCGGCGCGAGCGCCTCGCGCTCGAGCAGACGGATGAAATTCGGCCGGGCGACCAGGAAGTCGAAGTAGTCGCTCACGGCGCCGGCGAGCACGACGTCCGGCGCCTCGCCGCTCGCGAGCGCGCGCTCGCGCCCCGCGCGCACCGCCTCTCGCACCTCGCCCAGGCTTCGTTCGAGCACGGCCCGGTAGAGTTCCGCCTTGGAGCCGAAGAAGTAGCCCGGCGTACCCCGCGAAACACCCGCTGCCCGTCCGACCTGGCTCAGGCTGCTGGCTTCATACCCCTGCTCGGCGAAGAGCCGCTCGGCGGCATCGAGGATGGCTGCCCGGGTGCGGACGGGGTTTCGCTCGCGGTCGTTGTCGGCCTTCTGGGCCATGCGGTCTCCCGTGCAGTGATTACTTGCTTGACGACAAGCAAGTATGTACACACAGGGCCGAGCGCCGCAAGTGGGTCTGCCGTGACGCGCCGGCTATCGCCCGCTGGTGCCGGTCCGATCGTCACGCCGACCCGTCAGATGGTCACGCCGACCCGTCAGATGGTCACGCCGAAGAGAATTGCCCACGCCCGATTCTTCAGCGGGTCGTCCGGCACCACCCGGCGCAGCCCGAAGTGCTCCCTGAACTCGAGGCGGATCGCCGACGTTGCCCAGGCGTACTCGAATCCCCCGCCGACCACGGCCCCGAAGTCCACCGTGTGGGGCTCGACCCCGGTGCCGGTCGAGTCGCGGCAGGGAATCTGGGCCACCTGTCCCGGAACCTCCGCCTGGAACTCGCATCCGATGTTGAAGTTGAGCGAGCCGCCGCCGAATACGACCGGCCGAAGCGGAAAGCGCCCGACCGGAACCGCGATGCGGGCCAGGAGCGGCACCTCGAGGTAGACGAGCTGGGCGCTGATGCGAACCGGCACGCCCTCCACCGCCCCCGAGATGCCACCGCCCTTCTTGGAGAAGAAGAGGGCGACCTCGGCCGCGAGCGGGCCGGCGATGCGCCGATCGACGAACGCGCCGAAGAGGGTGCCCTGGCGGCTCTCGTCCAGGGCGCCGGTTCCCCCGACGAATCCCGCCTGGGAGTAGCCCAGCTCGAGGCCGAGCGTGGTGGCGGGCGCTTGCGCCCTCGCCCCGGCGGGCGTGGACAGGAGCAGCGCGGCGACGGCAACCTGGCCGGAGTGGCGCATGCCGCCGAAGCTACCGCTACGCGCTCCGCCGGGCGAGTACGAGCTCGGGCTCGGGCTCCGAGGTGCTGCCCAGATACGCGTCCCGGATCGCGGCGACGTACGCCTCGGCGCCCTTCGGCGCGACCTTGCGGAACAGGGCCCGGAAGTGCTCCCACTCGACCAGAATGCGGCGCGCGCGCGGGCTGGTGGTCTTCTCTTCGTGCTCGCGCACGAGACGGAGGAGCACCTCCTCGTCCGTCGCATCGAGCGCGACCAGGTCCACCATGTCACGGTTGACGCGCTCGTGCAGGGTGGTGGTTTCGTCCAGCACGTACGCTACGCCGTTCGACATGCCGGCGCCGAGATTGCGCCCCGCCCGGCCCAGCACGGCGACGATGCCGCCGGTCATGTACTCGCAGCAGTGGTTGCCCGCGCCCTCGATGACCGCGACCGCGCCCGAATTCCGCACGGCGAAGCGGTCGCCCGCCTGCCCCGCGGCGAACAGCTTGCCCCGCGTCGCGCCGTAGAGCACGGTGTTCCCGATGATGAGATTGTCGTGGGTGGCCTCGGCGTACGCGGCCCGGCGGAACGGGCGGATGGTGATCTCGCCGCCGCTCAGCCCCTTGCCGACGTAGTCGTTGGCCTCGCCCTCGAGGTCGAGGTGCATGCCGGGCGTGGTGAACGCGCCGAAGCTCTGGCCCGCCGTCCCGACGAACCGAAGCCGCACCCGGCCCTCCGGCAATCCCGCGTCGCCCCACCGCTCCGCGATCCGGCCCGCCACCCGCGCGCCGACCGCCAGATGATGGTTCCGCACCGGGTAGTTCCCCGAGAACGGCAGTCCGCTCTCCAGGTAGGGGCCCAGCTCCTCGAGGATCTCGTCATCCAGGCAGCGCATGCCCGGCCGGTCGTTGCGAGGCTCGGTGCGGCGCGCCGGGTCCTGGGGCGGCTCCGGCTCCCCCTCCGCGTTTCGCGGCGCGAGCAGCATGGAGAGGTCGAGCATCTGCGCGCGGGGCACGTCGGGGCGCTCGACCCGCTGCAGCAGATCGTGGCGTCCGATGATCTCGTCCAGGCTCCGGAACCCCATCTGCGCGAGCAGCTCGCGCACCTCCTGCGCGAGGAGCGAGAAATACGCGATGACCTGCTCCGGCGTGCCCTTGAACTTGGCGCGCAGGTCGGGCCGCTGCGTGGCGACGCCGGTGGGGCAGGTGTTCAGGTGACACTGGCGGGCCATGGCGCATCCGATCGCCACCAGCGCGGCGGTACCGAAGCCGTACGCCTCGGCGCCGAGAAGGGCCGCGATCACCACGTCGCGTCCGGTCTTGAAGCCCCCGTCGGTGCGGACCTCGATGCGGTGCCGCAGCCCGTTCCGCACCAGCGTGTGCTGCGCCTCCGCGAGCCCGAGCTCCCAGGGCGAGCCGGCGTGCTTGATGGACGAGAGCGGCGACGCGCCGGTGCCGCCGTTGTGGCCGGCGATCAGCACGTAGTCGGCGTAGGCCTTGGCCACGCCGGCGGCCACCGTGCCCACCCCCGCCTCCGACACCAGCTTCACCCCCACGCGGGCGCGCGGGTTCACGGTCTTGAGGTCGTGGATGAGCTGCGCCAGGTCCTCGATCGAGTAGATGTCGTGGTGCGGCGGCGGCGAGATGAGCTGGATGCCCGGCACCGCGTGCCGCAGCCGCGCGATGAGCTCGGTGACCTTGTGGGCCGGGAGCTGTCCGCCCTCGCCCGGCTTGGCGCCCTGGACGATCTTGATCTCGAGCTCTTCCGCGCGCACCAGGTATTCCGCGGTGACGCCGAAGCGGGCGGAGGCCACCTGCTTGATCCGGTTGTCGGCGCGGTCGCCGCCGCTGCGCGGACGGTAGCTCGCCGGGTCCTCGCCACCCTCGCCCGAGTTCGACTTGGCTCCCATCCGGTTCATCGCGATGGAGAGGGTCTCGTGAGCCTCGGGCGAGAGCGCGCCGAGGCTCATCGCCGACGAGACGAACCGGCGGCGGATGGCCTCGACCGGCTCCACCTCGTCCAGCGGAACCGGCGTCCCCGCCCGGAGCGCGAGCAGGTCGCGCGGCCCCGCCGGCCGCCGCGCCTCGTTGCGCGCGAGAAAGACGCCGTAGGCCTCGGGGGAGCTTGCCTTGACCGCCTGCTGCAGCGCCACGACGATCGGCGGGGCCCAGCCGTGGTCCTCGCCGTCCTTGCGGAACCGCACGCGGCCGTAGTCCGGCAGGCTCGCGCCCGCGCCCTCCGCGCCGAACGCGGCGCGGTGGCGCACCAGCACGTCCTCGCCCAGCTCGGAGAAGCCGATGCCGCCGAGCGGCGACGCCGTGCCGGCAAAGCAGGTGTCGATGACTTCGGCGCCGAGGCCGAGCACCTCGAAGATCTGCGCGCCGCAGTAGGACGAGAGCGTCGAGATGCCCATCTTGGAGAGGATCTTGAGCAGGCCCTTCTCCGAGGCGGTGCGGAAGCGGAGTCGCGCCTCGTCCGGGTGGGGGCGGGACTCCGCGGCCTCCTTGCGGTGCTCGCCCGCGCCGTCGCCGAAGAGGGCCTCGATGCTCGCGAGCGCGAGCCAGGGGTGCACCGCCTCCGCGCCGTAGCCGATCAGCGTCGCGAAATGGTGGATGTCCACCGCGTCGCCCACCTCGGCCACGAGCCCGACCCGCGCGCGAAGCCCCAGCTCGACCAGGTGGTGTCGCACGGCGCCGATGGCGAGGAGCATCGGGATCGGCGCGCGCCGCTCGCTCACCGTGCGGTCGCTGAGTACCAGGATCCGGGCGCCGCGGCGCACCGCCCGCTCGGCGGCGCGGCGGAGGCTCACGAGCGCGGGCGCGAGTCCCTCCGGCCCCGCCGCCGGGTCCCACACCGCATCGATGGTGACCGCCGAGAACCCGGCCACGTTGCGGAGCGCGGCCATCTCCTCCGGCAGGAGGATCGGGTGCTCGATCCGGAGCATCCGGGCGTAGCTCGGCCGTTCGAGCAGCGGCGATCCGCGGCGGCCCAGGTGCATCCTGAGCGACATGACCATGGATTCGCGCAGCGGGTCGATCGGCGGGTTGGTCACCTGGGCGAAGCGCTGCCGGAAGTAGGCGTAGACGCTCTGGGGCAGCTTGGAGAGCGGCGGGATGGGCGTGTCGTCCCCCATGCTCCACACGGCGTCCGCCGCCCCGCTTCCCATCGGCTCGAGCACGTGCCGCAGGTCCTCGAACCCGTACCCGAACGCGCGCTGGATCCGGCCCAGCGCCTCCGCCGGCGGACCCGGCAGGACCTTCGACGGGTCAGGCTCGAGCCGCGCCATGTAGCGCGCCACCCATCGGGCGTACGGGCGCCGGCCGGCCACCTCGAGCTTGGCGTCGAGGTTGCGCACCACTTCGCCCCGCCGCGTGTCCACCAGCAGCACCTCGCCAGGCCCCACCTTGCCGCTCTCGATCACCTCGCGGGGATCGAGGTCGATGAGGCCGACCTCCGAGCCGGCCGCGACCAGCCCGTCCTGGCGGATCTTGTAGCGGCAGGGGCGAAGCCCGTTGCGGTCCACGATCGCGCCCGCCATCACCCCGTCGCTGAAGGCCACCGCCGCGGGGCCGTCCCACGGCTCGTGCACGCACTGGTGGTACTCGTAGAACGCCTTGATGGACGGATGCAGGTCGGGATACTTCTCCCAGGCCTGCGGGATCATCATGAGGAGCGTGTGCACCGGGTCCCGCCCCGAGCGCACGAACAGCTCCATCGCGTTGTCGAGGCTGGCCGAGTCGCTGCCGTCCCTCCAGATCGCGTCCCGGACCCGCTCCACCTTCTCGCCCCAGAGCGGGGAGGCGAGGAGCGGGTTGCGCATCGCCATCGCGTTGCGGTTGCCCCAGAGCGTGTTGATCTCCCCGTTGTGCGCGAGGAGCCGGAACGGCTGCGCCAGCGCCCAGCTCGGCAGCGTGTTGGTGGAGTAGCGCTGGTGAAAGACGGCCATCGCCGTCTCGTACTCCGGGTAGCGGAAGTCCGTGAAGTAGGCCGGCAGCTGCGTGCCGGTGAGGAGCGCCTTATAGACGATCGTGCGGCACGAGAACGAGCACGCGTAAAACCCGGCGAGCCCCGCCTCGGCGGCGCGGCGCTCCATCTGCCTGCGGGCCACGTAGAGCGCGCGCTCCCAGGCCTCGTCGTCCGTGACCCCCACCGGGATGCCCACGAACGCCTGCCGGATCGCCGGCTGCGACGCGCGCGCCGTGGGACCGAGGGCCGCGGGGTTGACCGGCACCTCGCGCCAGCCGAGGAAGGGAATACCGTCCTGCGCGCAGACGCTCTCCACGATTCCCACCGCCCACGCGAGCGCCTCGGGCTCGGCCGGCAGGAAGAACGCGCCGACGCCGAAGGGCCGGCCGGGCTGCAGCCGGAGGCCCAGCCGGTACGCGTCGCGGAAGAAGAGGCGGTGCGGGATCTGGGTCAGCAATCCCGCGCCGTCGCCGGAGTTGTCGGTCGAGGCCGCGCCGCGGTGCGCCACGCGCGCCACCGCCTCGAGCGCCATCGAGACCACCTCGTGCGAGCGCGCGCCCGACGCGCGGGCGATGAACCCGGTGCCGCAGGCGTCGTGCGGGCGGTAGGGGCTCAGGCCCCCGCCCCGCCTGGCGGCGTGCGGGTTCGAAGGGGTTCGCTGGGTACCGGCCGGACGGATCCGCTGCCCGGAATCGGCCATGGTGCCTCCGATGCTGGTGGCGCCCCACCGGCCGGAGAGGCCGGACGCGGGGCAACAAAAAGGCCCGCTCGGGTCGGGAGCGGGCCGGGCGTGTCGCGTGCGCGCGCTAGCTCACCCGGTCGCTCCCGCGGAGCGGACGAGAATAAGAACGACCGGAAGGGCGGCGGCAATCATGATGCTGCAATCTTATTCAGGGGGATGCGGGCGTCAAGGCACGCGCAGGGTCGGGTCCTCGGGCCCTTGACAGCGGCGCGCCGCGAGTGGTACTCTCACCCACTCAAGTTTATGCAGCGCGGGCCTCCGCCCGCGCGCAGGACCAACCGGAGCCCAACGCATCCGATGACCGGCAGCCTCTTCCTTCTCGTCGCGCTTAGCCTCCTGCTTCTCGTCCTTATCGGGAAGCGGCGGGTTCGCGGCGTGCCGGTCGAGACAGTCTAGGCAGAGTCTCAAACGAATCAACCCGGCGCCGCGGGCCCCCCGAGGGCCCGCGGCGCTTCGCTTTGGAGAGCCGCACGGTGGAGCGCGACACGGTGAAAGACGTCCTCATCTTCGATACGACCCTGCGGGACGGCGAGCAGGCGCCGGGCAACAGCCTCACCCCCGAGGAGAAACTCCGACTCGCGCGCCAGCTCGAGGCGCTCGGCGTGGACGTCATCGAGGCGGGCTTTCCCGCGGCCTCCGAGGGCGACTACCGCAGCGTGCGCGACGTCGCGGCCGAGCTGCGGCGTCCGGTGGTCGCCGCGCTTGCCCGGTGCGTGGAGCAGGACATCGATCTCGCCGGCGAGTCGCTGCGCGGCGCGGCCCGCCCCCGGCTCCACGTGTTTCTCTCCACCTCCGACCTCCACCTCCGCGAGAAGCTGCGGATCGGCCGGGACGAGGCGCTCGAGATGGTGCGCGAGGGCGTCCGGCGGGCCCGGAGCTACACCGACGACGTCGAGTTCTCCGCCGAAGACGCGAGCCGCACCGATCCGGACTTCCTCTGCCGGGTGGTGGAGCTCGCGATCGCGGAGGGGGCCGCGACCATCAACCTGCCGGACACCGTGGGCTATGCCACGCCCACCGAGTACGGCGCGATGTTCCGTTCCGTGCGGGAGCGGGTCCCCGGCGCCGACGGCGTCACCTTCAGCGCGCACTGCCACGACGACTTGGGGCTCGCCGTCGCCAACTCGCTGGCCGCCATTCAGGCGGGCTGCGGCCAGGTGGAGTGCACCATCAACGGCATCGGCGAGCGCGCCGGCAACGCCGCCCTGGAGGAGATCGTCATCGCCGGCATCGTGCGGCCCCAGCTCGGGTTCCGGACCGGCGTCGTGACTCAGGAGATCTACCGGACCAGCCAACTGCTCTCCTACCTCACGGGCGTGTTCCCCCAGCCCAACAAGGCGGTCGTGGGACGGAACGCGTTCGCCCATGAGGCGGGCATTCACCAGCACGGCATGCTGCGCAACGGGCAGACCTACGAGATCATCCGGCCCGAAACGGTCGGGATCCCCAAGTCCACGCTGGTCCTGGGCAAGCACTCCGGCCGGCACGCGCTGGAGCAGCGCTACCGCGAGCTCGGCTACGAGCTGGACGAGGCGCGCCTGAGCGAGATCTATCGCCAGTTCACCGCGCTGGCCGACCGGAAGCGGGAGATCCTGGACGAGGACCTTCTGGCCCTGCTCCACGACTCGTTCCACGACGCGCCGGAGGAGTACCAGCTCGCCCACCTCCGGGTGGTGTGCGGCAGCGTGCCGGTCTCGGCCGAGGTGCGGCTCACCGGTCCGTGGAGCGGGGAGCGCGCCGCGTCCGGCAGCGGCGACGGACCCATCGCGGCGGCGTTCAGCGCGATCAGCGAGATCCTGCGCCGGCCGGTGGAGGTGATGAGCCTGCAGCTCCGGTCCGTCACGCCGGGGCGGGACAGCGTGGGGCAGGTGTTCCTGCAGGCGCGGGTGGCCGGCAAGACGCTGAGCGGGCAGGGCGCGTCGACCGACATCGTGGAGGCCAGCGCCCGCGCGCTGATCCACGCGCTCAACAAGTCGCGCCACGCCGAGCGCCTCGAGGCCTCCGCGCTCAACTCGAGCTACTACTGGGGCGTGTGAGCCCCGACCGGACGGGCCTATGGCCGAGATGATCACGGGCGCCCAACTGCTCTGCCGCACCCTTGAGGCCGAGGGCGTGGAGGTCATGTTCGGCTATCCCGGCGGTGCGATCATGCCGTTCTACCACGCGCTGCCGGAGCATCCGGGGCTGCGGCACGTGCTGGTGCGGCACGAGCAGGCGGCGGCCCACGCCGCCGACGGGTACGCCCGCGCGAGCGGGCGCGTGGGCGTGTGCGTGGCGACGTCGGGGCCGGGCGCCACGAACCTGGTCACCGGGCTCGCGACGGCCCACATGGACAACGCCGCCGTCGTGGCGATCACCGGCCAGGTGCCGCGCAACATGATCGGGCGGGACGCCTTTCAGGAAACCGACATCATCGGCATCACCCAGCCGGTCACCAAGCACAACGTGCTGGTGCAGGACGTCGAGGAGCTCGTCGAGCGAGTGCACGAGGCGTTCGCGATCGCGCGGGAGGGGCGCCCCGGACCCGTCCTGGTAGACGTGCCGAAGGACGTCCAGAACCAGAAGATCGAGGCGCCGCCGGCCGGAGCGCCGCGGCCTGGCCCTGTCTCGAAGGAAGTGCCCGAACGGTGGGTGGAGCAGCCGCGGGAAGCGGGGCTCCGGCACGCGGCGCGCCTCATCGCCGAGGCGCGCCGGCCGCTCATCCTGGCGGGCCACGGGGTGCTTCTGAGCGGCGCCTACGACGAGCTGCGGCGGGTTGCCGAGAAGACCGGGATCCCGGTCATCACCACCCTTCTCGGGATCAGCGGCTTCCCCGAATCGCACCCGCTTCACCTCGGCATGCCGGGGATGCACGGCGAGGTGCACGTGAACCGCGCCATTCAGCATGCCGATCTCATCCTCGGCGTGGGCCTCCGGTTCGATGATCGGGTCACCGGCAACACCGCCCAGTTCGCCCCCCGCGCCAAGATCGTGCACGTCGAGCTCGACCCGGCCGAGATCGGCAAGAACGTGCCGGTGGCCGTCGGGATCCTGGGCGACGCGCGCGAGGTCCTGGCCGAGCTCGCCGAGGTGGTGCGCCCGCGCGACTGCGAGGCCTGGCGCGCCGAGATCGCCGGCTTCGCGCGGCCGCGGGTCGAGACCTACCGGGGCGATCTCTCCCCGGATTCGATCCTGCTCGCGCTCGCGGAGGTGACGGACGGCATCTGCACCGTGGTCTCCGACGTCGGCCAGCATCAGATGTGGGTCGCCAAGCTCTACCCCTATCGCCGTCCCAATACCCACATCACCTCCGGCGGGCTCGGCACGATGGGCTTCGCCGTCCCCGCCGCGATGGGGGTCCACCTCGCGCGGCCGGCGGAGCCGGTGTGGGCGATCTCGGGCGACGGCGGCTTCCAGATGAACATGCAGGAGATCGCCACGATGGTGCAGGAGAGGATCCCGGTGAAGATGGCGATCTTCAACAACGGCTACCTCGGCATGGTGCGGCAGTGGCAGCAGTTCTTCCACGGCCGGCGCTACTCCGCCACGCCGATCTGGAGCCCGGACTACGTCAAGCTGGCCGCCGCGTACGGCATCGCGGGCTGGCGGGTGGAGCGGGCGGAGCAGACCGCGGATACCCTGCGCTGCGCCATGGCGCACGAGGGGCCCGCCCTGGTCGAGTTCGTGATCGAGCAGGAGGCGAACGTCTTCCCCATGATTCCGCCGGGCGCGTCGCTCTCCGAGCCGATCGAGGGCGACCCGGCGCCGGCGCCGACGCTGGTCTCGGCATGACGCCGGCGCAGACGATCTCCGTGCTCCTCGACGCGGAGCTCGTGGTGCTGAACCGTGCCGTCGGGATCCTCCGGCGGCGCAACCTTTCCGTCAAGAGCATCGCGGTGGGGCCGAGCGCCACGCCGGGGATTGCGAGGCTTACGATCATGTTGCATTCCGACGACGCCACGGCCGACCGCATGGCGCGGCAGCTCCACAAGGTGGTGGGGGTGCACGAGGCGGCGGCGTTTCCCGCGCGCGACGGCGTGTCGCGCGAGCTCGCGCTCATCAAGGTGCGCGCCGACCACGAGCGCTATGCCGAGCTCCTGGACGTCGCCCTGCTCTACAAGGCGGCGATCGTAGACGAGGCCCCGGACACGGTCATCCTCGAGGTGAGCGGCTCGGAGGCGTTCGTCCTCTCGTTCATGCGCGCGCTCGAGCGGTTCGAGGTGCTCGAGGTGGCGCGCACCGGTGCGGTCACCCTCGAGCGCGCCCCCGGCGCGGGCCTCCCATTTTCCCTGACTTCGGAGACGGTGCCATGAGCGGCGCTTCCACGGTGCGGGTCTACTACGATCGGGACGCGGATCGCGCCCGGCTCACCCGGCGCACGTTCGGGGTGATCGGCTTCGGCAGCCAGGGGCACGCGCACGCGCTCAACCTGAAGGAGAGCGGGGCCAAGGTCGTCGTCGGGCTGCGGCCGGGCAGCGCGTCCCGGGCCAGGGCCCAGGCCGCGGGCCTCGACGTGCGGAGCGTCGCCGAGGCCGCCGCGGCGGCCGACACGGTGATGCTGCTCGTCCCCGACCAGGACATGCGGGCCATCTACGAGCGGGACGTGGCCCCCCACCTGCGCCCGGGCAAGACGCTGATGTTCGCCCACGGGTTCAACATTCACTACGGCGAGATCGTCCCGCCCGAGGGCGTGGACGTCTCGATGGTGGCGCCCAAGTCGCCGGGGCACCTGGTG
>DASSOD010000076.1:0-3240 GCA_035700905.1 Gemmatimonadales bacterium
TCACGGCCTGGATCATCGCGGCCGCCGGCCCGCGGATCGGGGGCGACCGCATCGAGCTCAAGAAGGAAGGGATCGCCATCGTCATCGCGGTGGACGTCTCGAGCAGCATGCTGGCGGAGGACTTCGCCCCGTCCAACCGGCTCGAGGTCGCCAAGCAGCAGGCGATCGCCTTCATTCGCGGGCGCTCCTCCGATCGCATCGGACTGGTGGCGTTCGCGGGGGAGGCCCTCACGCAGGTTCCGGTGACGCTCGACTACCCCGTCGTCGAGCAGGCCGTGACCGACATCCGGATCGGCAGCCTCGAGGACGGCACCGCCATCGGGAGCGGGCTCGCCGTCGCCGTCAACCGGCTCCGGCGCGCGCCGGACAAGTCCAAGGTCATCCTGCTCCTCACCGACGGCGAGAACAACAAGGGGCTCATCGATCCGCGCACCGCAGCCGCGACCGCCGCCGCGTACGGCATCAAGGTGTACACCATCGGGGTGGGCACCGAGGGCGAGGCGCCCATCCCGACCGGCCGCGCGCTCGGCGGGGGATACCGCTACGAGATCCTGCCGGTCAAGATCGACGAGGCGCTGCTCAAGGAGATCGCCGACAAGACGGGCGGGCGGTACTTCCGGGCGAAGGACAGCGAGGCGCTGAGCCGCATCTTTCAGCAGATCGACCGGCTGGAGAAGTCGCCCACGATCATGACCCGCTACACCCGGTTCGACGAATCCACCCGGCCGTTCCTCCTGCTCGGCCTCTTCGCCCTGGGGCTCGAGCTGCTGCTCAACGCCACGCTGGTGGTGCGGATCCCGTGATCTTCGAGGCGCCCCTCCTGCTCGCGCTCGCGCCGCTCCTGGCGCTCGCCGTCGGGGCATTGGGCTGGTGGGCGCGGCGCCGGCGCACCGACCTGGCGGAGGCCTGGTCCCGGGCGCTCGGGCGAACGGCGCGCCGGCGGGGGCGGCGCGCGCCCATCGTATTCGCGGGCGCCGCGCTCCTCGCCGGCGTCGCGCTCGCCGGGCCGCGGGGCGGGCGCGCGCGCGTCACCGCCGAGACCCACGCGCTCAACCTCGTGCTGGCGGTGGACATCAGCCGCTCGATGCTGGCGGAGGATGCGTCGCCCAGCCGGCTGCAGCGCGCCGTGCGCGAGTGCCGGCGGCTGGTGGAGGATCTGCAGGGCGACCGGCTCGGCCTCATCGCGTTCGCCGGGCGGAGCTACATCCTGACGCCGCTCACGGTGGACGGGGGCGCCGTGCGGATGTACCTCGACGGCCTCGACCCCGACCTGGCGAGCGAGGGCGGCACCGATCTGAGCGCGGTCCTGCGCCAAGGCGCGCAGCTGCTGAGCGCCGCCGGCGATGCCGCCGATCGGGTCCTGGTGCTTTTCACCGACGGCGAGGGCCACGACACGCTGCCCGACGCCGTGGCCGCCGCCCAGGCGCTCAAGGCGCACGGGGTGAAGCTCGTGCTGGTGGCCGAGGGCGGCGCGGCGCCGGTGCGCATCCCGATTCGCGATTCGGTGGGCAACCTGCTCGAGTACAAGCTCGACGACCAGGGCCAGGTGGTGCACACCCAACGCCGCGACGACGTGCTCCGCGCCGTCGCCGAGGCCGCCGACGGAACCGTCGTGCCGGCCGACGTTCCGGATCAGGCGGGCGCGGTAAAGAGCCTCGTGGGCGCGCTCAAGCGCAGCCCGATCTCGGAGACGCGGGTGTCCGATCTGCTGCCCCGCGCCTGGATTCCCGCACTGGTCGCCGCGCTCCTGCTTCTCGCGCTCACGCTGCTGCTGCCGGGGCCCGCGCTCGCGGCGGTCGCGGGGCTCGCCGTGCTCTCGAGCGCCGCCACCGCACAGCGGCCCGCGGGCGGCGACCGCGCGCTCGCGGCGGGCGACCCGGTGCGCGCCGCCCAGGAGTACCTCGCCCAGGCGAGCCGCGGCGCGGCACGCGACACCGCATTCTACGACGCCGGAACCGCGGCGCTCGCCGCGGGGCGGTACGACGTGGCGCGCGGCGCTCTCGCGGAGGCGGCCAAATCGCCGGATCCGGCGCTCCGCTATCGGGCGCTGTACAACCTGGGCACCGCCGCCCTGGTGCAGGCGGAGCGGGACACCGCTCGCCGCGACGAGCTGCTCGACCAGGCGGCGACCAACCTGAAGAGCGCACTCCTGCTCGAGCCGGGCTCCGAGCGCGCCAAGTGGAACCTGGAGCTCACGCTCCGCCGGAAGCCGCCCAAATCGGGAGGTGGAGGCGGCGGCGGTGGAGGCGGCGGCGGCGGCGGCGGCGGACAGCGGCCCCAGTCGGCTACGCCGAACCCGGCGCCACAGGGCTTGAGCCAGGCCGAAGCCGAACAGATCCTCAACTCGATGGAACGCCAGGAGCGCGCCACCCGAGCCGACCAGCAGCGTCGGTTCCAGGGCAGCAGCGGTGGAGTGAAGGACTGGTGAGCCTCCTGCTCGCGCTGGTCCTGCTGCAGGGGCAAGGTCCCGAGCTCAAGGTCACGGTGGACCGGAATCACGTGACCGTGGGCGACGAGCTCGTGTTCACCGCGCGCGCCACCAGTCGCGCCCTCGCCCCGATGCAGATCCAGGTGCCGACGCCCACCGGCTTCGAGCTCCTGGGCCGCAGCGAGCGCACCGAGGTCTCGCAGCTGGGCGAGCCCTCGCGTACCACCACGCTGGAGCTCAGGCTTCACGCGCTCCGTGCCGGGCAGTGGACGCTCGGGCCGGTGCGCGCGGTGCAGGGGACCGCGTCGGTCCTGGCGCAGGCCGTCACGATCCAGGTGGACGAGCAGCCCGCGGCGCAGCAGGTCGCCGCCAATCCGATGCTGCGGAGGCTGCTCGAGCGCGCACCGCCGCCCGGCAAGCCCGGCGACCCTGCGGTGAGCCTCGTGGTTTCGCAGAAGAGCACGGGAGTCGGCGAGCAGATCGACGTGCTCACCGCGGCGTGGTTCCCCCGCGATCTGCGGGTGCAGCTCCGCCGCCCCCCGACGCTCCAGCCACCGGTGATCGAGGGCGTCTGGAGCTACCCGCAGCCGGTGCCGCCCGGCATCGCCGCCACCCGGACCGTCGGCGGCACGCTCTACGACCTCTTCGTCACCCACCAGATCGTGTTTCCGCTGGTGCCGGGACGGATCGCGGTGGCGCCCGCGGTGCTCAAGTACAGCGTGCCGCTCGCGCTCCAGTTTTTCAGCCAGGAGGAGCGCTACACCCTGGAGAGCGCGCCGGAGACGCTCACCGTCGCGCCCACGCCGTCCGCG
>DASSOD010000077.1:0-7663 GCA_035700905.1 Gemmatimonadales bacterium
GAGGGGCCGCCGCCGCTCTTCGACAGCTTCGGCGGCGAGCTGGCCGGGTTCGCCCAGCCGGCGCCGGAGGGCGCGCCGGGCGAGCCCGCGCCGCCCAGCGGCGTCACGCCTCCTGCACCTGCAGCACGGCGCACATCCCGCCCCGCTGGGCGACGTTCACCACCTGCCGCTGCGACGCGCGGGCGAGAATAGCGAGCCCGTGCGGCCCCGAGGCGAACCCCGACACGTGATAGAACGCCTCGGGGTGCAGCGTGCCGTCGGGCGCGAGCGCGGGCACCTCCAGCACCGGGATCTGGGCCATCCGCTGCACCACCCACAGCTCCTCGCTCCCGAGCGCGGCGTTCAGCGCGTGCTCCCAGTCGCCCGCGCTCACCGTGTGGCCGATCAGCACGCCCTCCCCGCCGTAGCCGCGTGAGGGCTTGAGCACGAGCGTCTCCTGCTCCCGCCGGGCGAACTCCATGAGCTCGCCCGACTCGCCGTTGGGAAGCAGGGTGCGCCGGTCGGCCACCACGCGGGTCCAGAGCACGTGCCGACCGAAGCAGCGGCGCTCCTCCTCGCTGAAGTACCGCTCCGCCAGCGCGGGATCGGTCAGGATCTCCCAGCAGCTCTTGTGGTCCAGCTCCGCCCCGATCGAGGAGACCACCCGGTTCTCCCGGAAGAGCGCCCGCATGGCGCTCACGTCGGCGCCCTCGGCCTCGAGCTCCACCAGGTCCAGCACGCCGTAGTCGCGGTACACCAGGTCCACCCGCTGGTCGCCGCAGTAGACCTCGCCCCGGCGGAGCACGAGCTCGCTCGGATCGGCGTGCAGCACCGAGATGCCGTGCCGCGCGGCGTAGTACTCCACCAGCCGGCGCTGTTCGTCGATCCCCTCGAGCTCGTACTTCGGCTCGACGAGGCAGATGCGCCCGCCGCTCCGGCCCAGCGTCCCGAGGTGGAGCCGCAACCGCTCGAGCAGCAGCTCGCGGCAGTCGGCGAGCCGCGCGAACCGGAGCCCGTGGTCGTGCGCCACGATGAGCGGCACCGCCACCTCGTCCACCACCTCCTCCACGGAGGGGATGAGGTACAACCCGCCCACGCCGGTGAGGTTGGGCTCGATGAACCGGAAGGTCTCCTTCCAGATCGGGCTGGCGAAATCCACCAGCGCGTCCAGGCGATCGAAGACGGGATTGGTGGCGGCGTGCGCGGGCGTCCACGAGGCGCGGAGCCACTCGTCCTCGGCGGGCGTGAGCCGCAGGATGCGCCGGACCTCCGGGTGCGCGAGGTAGAGCTCCGGCATCCGAAGCATCGCCGCGTGGAGGATTCGGGTGACCGCGTGCGCGTACGCGAGCTGCTCGGGGAGCACCGTGATGGGGCAGGGGAAGACCCGGATGGTCTCCCGCCGCCCCTCGTGGAAGTAGTCCATGTGCCGGGCGATGCAGGCCTCACGTACCCGCTCGTGCAATCGCGCGAGCTCGTCGGGCGGAACGCGGTAGAGCGCCTGCCGCGTGCGCGCCGCGAGCCGCGCCCCGTCCAGCCCCAGCGCCTCGGCGGGGGACGGCGCGGCGGGTGCGTCGTCGGCGGGCGGCTCGGTATATTCGTCGGCGTCCATGAGCCCATCCACGGTGGCGAAGATTTCGCCGAAAGCGGCGTACGACGAGCTGATCCGGCTCTCGCGCGAGGAGGCCGTCCTGGTCTCCGCCATCGACGTGCTCGAGTGGGACGAGGAGACCTGCCTGCCGCGCGGCGGCGTGGAGCATCGCGGCGAGCAGCTCGCCATGCTCGCCGGCCTGCTGCACGACCGGAGCACCGACCCGCGCGTCGCCGAGCTGCTCGACGCGCTGGAGGGATCGGCCCTGGTGGCGGATCCCGAGTCGCCGGCCGCGGTCAACGTGCGCGAGCTGCGCCGCGGCTACGAGCGCGAGCGGCGGCTCCCGCGCCGCCTCGTCGCGGAGACCGCGCGCGTCACCAGTCTCGCCCAGCAGGCCTGGGCCGACGCGCGCGAGTCGGCCGACTACGAGCGCTTCCGCCCCTGGCTCGAGCGCCAGCTCGCGCTCGCGCGCGAGGAGGCGGACGCCGTCGGGTACCCCGAGACCCCGTACGACGCGCTGCTCGAGGACTACGAGCCCGGGCTCACCACCAGGCAGCTCGCCGCGCTCTTCGCCGATCTCCGGCGCGAGCTCGTGCCCCTGGTGCAGGCGCTCGCGGAATCGAATCGGCGCGGCCGCACCTCCGTGCTGCGCCGCGAGTATCCGCTGGACCGGCAGCGGATCTTCGCCGAGGCGGTCGCGAGCACCGTCGGGTTCGACCTGGACCGCGGGCGGCTCGACACCTCGATCCATCCCTTCTGCACCGCCCTCGGCCCCGGCGACTGCCGCATCACGGCGCGCTTCGCCCCGCGCGACTTCGCGGCCGGCTTCTTCACCATGCTCCACGAGGTAGGGCACGCGCTCTACGAGCAGGGGCTCGACGTCGCGCACTACGGCACCCCGATGGGGGAGCCGGCGTCGGTCGGCCTGCACGAGTCCCAGTCGCGCCTCTGGGAGAACCTGGTGGGCCGGCGCCGCGCGTTCTGGGAGCACTTCTTTCCCCGCGCGCGCGGGACGTTCCACGAGGCGCTGCACGACGTGACGCTGGATGCGTGGGTCGCGGCGCTCACCCGGGTGGAGCGCTCCCTCATCCGGGTCGAGGCCGACGAGGTGACCTATAACCTACACATCCTGATCCGGTTCGAGCTGGAGCAGGCGCTCCTCGCGGGGGACCTGCCGGCCTGCGACCTCCCCGAGGCCTGGGCCGCGGCCTACCGCGAGCTGCTCGGGATCGCGCCGGCGAACGACCGCGAGGGCTGCCTCCAGGACGGCCACTGGGCGGAGGGGCTGATCGGCTACTTCCCCACCTATACGCTGGGCAACATCTATGCGGCGCAACTGTTCGCGGCGGCCCGCGCCGCCCTCGGCGACCTCGATGCCGCGTTCGCGCGCGGCGACTTTTCCCCCCTCCGCGACTGGCTGCGCGAGCAGGTCCACCGCCAGGGCCAGCGGTACACGGCGGCCGGCCTCATCCAGCGGATCACCGGCGGCCCGCCGGACTGGCGGCCGATGATCGAATCGCTCCGGGCGCGCTACGGCGAGCAGCGCGGCGCCTGACCGGTTTGCGCCGCCACGCCCGTACGGTAGCTTACCGCCTCATCCCGGAGCCCCCGTGACCATCGAGAACATCTCCGACACCGCCCGCTGGGTGGCCGTCTACCGGGCCATGGAGACGGACCGGCCGGACGCGCTGTTCCGCGATCCGTTCGCCCGCCGGCTCGCGGGGGAGCGCGGCGAGGCCATCGTGCGCCAGATGAAGCGCGGGCGCGCGTCCGCCTGGGCGATGATCGTCCGTACCGCCGTCTTCGACGAGATCATCCTCAAGACCATCGAGCGCGGGCGGGTGGACCTGGTGGTGAACCTCGCGGCGGGGCTCGACGCGCGGCCCTGGCGGCTCCCGCTTCCGCCCGCGCTCAAATGGGTGGACGTGGACCTTCCCGCCATCCTCGCCTACAAGACGGAGATGCTGCGGCAGGAGCGCCCCGTGTGCCGGTACGAGGCGGTGCCGGCGGACCTGACCGACGCCGCGGCGCGCCGCGCGCTCTTCGGCCGGCTCGGCGCGGAGTCTGCCAACGCGCTCGTGCTCTCGGAGGGGCTCTTGATCTATCTCGCGGCGGAGCAGGTGACGGAGCTCGCGCGGGACCTGCACGCCCAGCCGAGCTTCCGCTGGTGGCTGATCGATCTGGCGAGCCCCAGGCTCCTCAAGATGATGCAGCGGCAGTGGGGGAAGTCGCTCAGCCGCGGCAATGCGCCGTTCCGCTTCGCGCCCGCCGAGGGGACCGGGTTCTTCGAGCCGTCGGGTTGGCGTGAGCTCGAGTTCCGCTCGACCGTCGAGGAGGCGCACCGCCTGCGTCGCGAGATGCGCTCGATGTGGATTTGGCGCCTGGTGGGGCGGTTCTCCGCCCGCCAGCGGGAAGAGGGCCGCAAGATGTCCGCCTACGTGCTGCTCGAGCGGCGCGACGCGCGGGCGGGCTGACCGCGGCCGCCCGTCGGCGGCTACCCGACCCCCCGGAGGAATGCATGTCCGCACCCGCACCGCAGCCCGCCGCCGAATTCCGCCTCGGCCGCATCGCCCAGATCGCCGTCAACGTGCACGACGTCGAGCGCGCCACGCGGTTCTACCGCGACGTGCTCGGCATGCCGCTGCTCTTTCAGGCGCCGCCCGGCCTCGCCTTCTTCGACTGCGGCGGCGTGCGGCTCATGCTCGCCAAACCGGAGGGGGCGGGCACGCCGCACGGCACCTCGATCGTCTACTACGCGGTAGCGGACATCGCGGCGGCCCACGCGAAGCTCGCCGCGCGAGGCGTCGCGTTCGCGGAGCCGCCCCACGTCGTCGCACGCCTGCCCGAGCGCGACGTGTGGCTCGCCGTCTTTCACGACAGCGAGGGCAACCTGCTTGGGCTCATGAGCGAGGTGCCGCGGCGGTCCTGAGGTCAGCGGGCGCGGCGCGCGTCCGCGCTCGCCGGCCCAGCCCCGTTGGCCGCCAGGAAGACGAAGACGAGCGCGTAGAGCAGCGCCAGCTCGCCGCCGTTCTCGATCGGAAAACCGCCCTTGGGCAGGTGCGCGATGAAATAGGCGCTGATCATCTCGATCAACAGGATGATCGCCACCGGCCGCACCCAGAGCCCCAGCGCGATCAACGCGCCTCCGGCGAGCTCCAGCACCCCAGCCAGCCCGAACAGCGAGAGCAGCGGCACCGTGTCGTGTGCGGGTCCGACACCCCCGAAGAAGCCAAGGTGCTTCTGGAATCCGTGCTGCATGAAGAGCAGCCCCGCGCCGATGCGAAGCACCGCGTGCGCCGCCGGCGCCAGCGATGCGAGGGACGCGAACGGCCCGACCATCGGGCGGCTCGTCGATAGCGTAGTCATGTCATCTCCTGCCAGCTCAGAGTCAGCGATATCCGGCCGCCGCGCGTGGCCCACCGCGGGGCGGCCGGCGGTCTAGCCTTCCACGACGTCCACTCGGATGCGATCGGGATCGACCGCGTGGATCGGCGCGAGCTCCCGCGCGTCCCTCGGCGCGGCGGCCGCCTCGCGCCCGGCGGCCACGCCGCCCCGCTCCGGCGCGAGCGCGCCGGCGGCGGCGATGCGGTCGGCCAGGGCACCGCGGGCATCGCGGCCGGCGACGACCAGCTCCCATGCGTCGAGCCCGGCGATCCGCTCCGAGTCCCGGGGCGGATCCTCACCGGCCCAGACATTGAGGTTCACGTGATGGTGGTAACCCCCCGCCGCCACGCCGGCGAGGCCGGGGAGGCGCGCCGTCTCCTCGAACCCGAGCACGTCCCGGTAAAACGCGACCGAGCGGTCCAGGTTCGACACGGTGAAGTGGACGTGGCCCACGACCGTCGCCCGCGGGAGCCCGCGCCAAGCGCCGGGGTCGCCCCCCTCGCGCGCCGCGGCGATCACGCCCTCGTAGTCCATCGCCTCGACCGTCATGTAGACCTCGCCCTCGTGCCAGCGCCACGCGGCGCGGGGGCGGTCCGCGTAGATCTCGAGTCCGTTGCCGTCGGGATCGTCGAGGTAAAGCGACTCGCTCACCGCGTGGTCCGACGCGCCGCGAAGCGGGTACCGCGCTGCCGCGAGCCCGAGCAGCGCGCGCCCGAGATCTCCCCGGCTCGGCACCAGCAGGGCGACGTGATAAAGGCCGGTGCTCACCGGCCGGCGAGGCCGCCGGGCGACGCCCGGCCGTTCACTGAGCACGATCAGCTCGCGCCCGGGCTGCTCCCCACCGCCACCCGCCGCCAGCGTGGCGGTGCCGCCCTCGGCACGCACCAAGCCGAGCCCGAGCAGGTCGCGGTAGAACGCGAGAGCGCGCTCGAGGTCGGCCACCCTGAGCCACACCCGGCCCACGTGAGCGGCGGGAGGGAGTCGGCCCGCGCGGCTCGCGTCGGGTCCAGCGGACCGGGGCTCGGCCGCGCCGCCGGCCGGACCGGCTTCGATTCGACCCGGAGTAGATCGCGTCATTATCTCACCTCGGTTGAACGCTCGGCCTTCGTCACGGCTGCCGCCACACCCTCGCTCCCCGGCCTAGCCCTGGGCTGTGACGTCCGCACCTCGGCCAGCAGCTCGATCAGCCGTTCCACCCGCTCCGGGTCCAGGTGAGCCAGCTGGTCCCGGTGGATCCGCTGCACCGGCTCGTCCAGCTCCTCGAGCAGCGCGAGCCCGCGGCTCGTGATCCGCGCCGTCACCTGCCGACGATCGGCCGGGTCCCGTTCCCGTGCGACCAGCTGCATCACCTCCAGCCGGTCCAGAAGGCGGGTCACGTCCGGCACCAGCGTCACCATTCGGTCGCGCATCTCGTGACGGCAGAGGCCGGACGGGCCCGCGCCCCGGAGAATGCGCAGCACGTTGTACTGGGTCGGAGTGATTCCGTACGGCCGGAGCGCCTCGGCGAAGCGATGCTCCAGCACGGCGGCGGTGCGGACCAGGCTCAGCATCGCTTCCTGCTCGCGGCTCTCGAACGGCCTCGACTGCTTGATCTCGTCCTGCAGCGTCATGGCGGCGAAATTACGTGTTATAACAAACATTGTCAACCGAGCCCGCGTGCCTCGGCTCGGTCGCGACTCGGTGTGATCGCCGGCTCCGCCCTCGCAGCTTGCCCGCAGCCGCCGCAAGCGACGGTGGATGCCGCTCAGGTCACGTGCCAACTAATTGCGACGCAGCATGTTGGCCGCCACCTACCCCGGCATCCGACTTGCCGCCCCCGGCGCCGATCACGGCGGCGCCCGCCGCCGCTCCCCTGTCCCGCTACGCTCAGAGGATCCATGAACCGAACGACGCTCTCCGCGCTGGCCATGGCCGGCCTGATCGGCTGCTCGCATTCGGGGGAATCGAAGTCGCTGGCCGCCGACAGCCTCTCGCGCGACCTGAGCCGTCCGGCGGCGGCTGCCACCGAGGCGCTGAACGACGGCGCCGCGCCGGCGCCCCAGCCGCAGGCGGCCGCCCCGAAGCCCAGGCCCAAGCCGGCGCCGCGGCCGGCGCCTGCGGTCGCCCCGGACCGGGTGCTCGAGCCCGGCACCGAGATGGCCGCGGAGATGGTGGACTCGGTGGACTCGCGCCACACGAAGCAGGGTGAGACGGTGATCGCGCGGATCGCGCGGGACGTGAAGGACCGCTCGGGGCGGGTGGTGGTGCCGGCGGGCTCCACGGTGAGTCTCACGGTGATGGAACTCGAGCCCGCCAAGGGGAAGGGCGCGAAGGACGGGAAGCTCGCCTTCCGGGTGAACTCGGTGGACGTCCAGGGTCGCGTCTACGCCCTCGATGCGGACGTGGGGCCGGTTGCGCACGATCTCCGCGGCCGCGGCGTCACCGCGGGCGAGGTGGAGAAGGTCGGTGCCGGCACGGCGATTGGCGCCATCGGCGGCCGCGTCATCGGCGGCAACACCAAGGGCGCGGTGATCGGCGGCCTGATCGGCGCCGCGGGCGGGACGGCCGTCGCCGTCGCCACGGCGAGCCGCGACGTGGTGGTCCACGCCGGCACCCCGGTCACGCTCACGCTGCGGGGAAAGCTGGTGGCGAGCAGGCGATAGGCGGAAGGCGCAAGGCGCAAGGCGCAAGACGCTAGGCGGAAGGCGGAAGGAAGGCGGCGCGAGCGGAGCG
>DASSOD010000078.1:0-3793 GCA_035700905.1 Gemmatimonadales bacterium
GGGCTGCTCCACGGCGAGGTACCCGCCCGCCAACGCCTGAATCGTGATGCCCACGATGATGACGGGTGACATGCGCGAGCGCTCGCGCGCCCGCGCGGCCGCGGCCGCGCGCTCGGCCTCGCGCGCTTCCGCCTGCTGGCGCAAGACGTCGCCGAACGCCTGGTAGAGCGCCTGCTTCGGGCTCGGCGGCGCGGGCGGCGTCGGCGATTTCGAGGGAGTCGTCGTGATTGGATCTGCCATGCCCGGCCCTCGATCGGCGGTCTCGTGCCGGCCTTCTCAGGATCGATTCTGAAGCGGGGCCGGCACCCCCGGCGGGGTGGCGGGCAAAATTCAAACCACGGGGCGGAGCAAGACTCGGGCCAGGGACCGGTAAGCCGCAGGGGCCCGCTTCGAAGTCGCGGCACCGTCGCAGGCGGTCGCCGCGCCGCGCCGCGTTGTGGATGCAGGCGGATGCCGCTACGATTCGCGCGACCCGCCGGCGCCGCCGGTCTCGCGCACCACACCGACAGATGATCATCTCCTCGCCCGACCACCGTGCGTCCTGAGTCCCTCGCCGTCATCGGACTCGGCGCCATCGGCGGCTCCATCGCGTGGCAGGCGCGGCTCGCCGGCGTGCCCCGCGTCGTGGGATACTCCCCGGAGCCCTCCGACGGCGCGGCCGCGGTGAAGGCCGCGGCCGTGACCGAGTTCGCCGACTCGGCGGCGAGCGCGGCGCGGGCCTGCGCGCTCGTCGTCCTCGCCACCCCGCCCCACATCACCCTGGAGCTGATCGCGCACCTGGCGGGCGTGCTCCCGCCGGGCGCGCTGCTCACCGACGTCGCGAGCGTGAAGGGATGCGTGATGCGCCGCGCGGCGGCTGCCGGCCTCGCGGACCGGTTCGCGGGCGCCCACCCGCTCGCCGGGACGCACGGGTCCGGCTTTGCGTACGCCCGCCCCGACCGGCTCCGCGGCTGCGTCGTCTACGTGTGCGCCTCCGGAACGCCGGCCGGTGATGCCGCGGCGCGGGGGGTGATGAGCTTCTGGGAGCGCACGCTCGAGGCGGCCCCCGTGCTGATCGACGCCGAGGTCCACGACCGCCAGCTTGCCTGGACCAGCCACCTTCCGCAGGCGGCCGCGTCCGCGCTCGCCAAGACGATGGCCGACCGCCGCCTCGGCGGCGTCTCGTATGGCGCGGGCGCGCGCGATACCACGCGCCTCGCCGCGAGCAGCCCGGAGCTTTGGGTGGAGATCCTGCTCGAGAACCGCGAGGCCGTGGGCGAGGCGCTCGAGCGATTGGACGAGACCGTTCGTGAGCTCCGCGAGCTGCTCGCGCGGGGGGATGCCCCGGGCCTCAAGCGCTATCTCGCGGCCGCGGCCGCCTTCCGCCAGGGTCTGGAGCGATGATCGTCGGCGGCACCGTCCGCGTCCCGGGCGACAAGAGCCTCACTCATCGCGCGCTGCTCCTCGCGGCCCTGGCGCGGGGCGCGAGCTACGTGGGGGGCGCGCTCACCTCGCTCGATGCCAGGTCCACCGCCCGCGTGCTCCGCCGCCTCGGCGCCCGGGTGTCGCCCCTCCGGCCGGGTGCGGTGGTGCGCATCGACGGCCGCGGGCGGATGCGGAAGCCCACGGAGCAGCTCGACTGCGGCAACTCCGGAACCACCGCGCGCCTGATCCTCGGCATCCTCGCCGGGCACCCATTTCCGGCGGTCCTCACCGGCGACGCCTCGCTCCGCCGCCGGCCGATGCGGCGCGTCACCGTACCGCTCGCGGCCATGGGCGCCACCTTTCGCGAGCTCGGGAGCGGGGACGGCTTGCCGCTCGCGGTGCGCGGGGGCTCGCTCCGCCCGCTCCGTTACGAGATGCCGGTCTCCAGCGCCCAGATCAAGAGCTCGCTCATCCTCGCCGCGCTGGTGGGCGGCGTCGAGGTACGCCTGCTCGAGCCGCACGGGCGCTCGCGCGATCACACCGAGCGCCTGCTTCGCGCGTTCGGCTACCGGGTGGAGGAATGCGACGGCTGGATCGAGTTTGCCCCTACCGGTACCCTGGAGCCGTTCGAGATGCAGGTTCCGGGCGATCCCTCGTCGGCGGCGTTCCTCGTCGGCGCCGCGGTGCTCGCCGAAGCCGGCGAGCTCCGGATCGCGGGCGTCGGCCTCAACCCGACCCGCACCGGATTCCTCACCGTCCTCGCGCGGATGGGCGCGCGGGTGACCCCGGCGGACGGGGCCATCCATTTCGGCGAGCCGGTGGGCGATCTCGTGGTCCGGCCCGCGCCGCTGACCGCCACGGAGGTTGGGGCGGGAGAGATTCCCGGCCTGATCGACGAGATCCCGATGCTCGCCGTCCTCGCCTCGCGTGCGGCGGGGCACACGGTCTTCCGCCAGGTCGGCGAGCTCAGGGTGAAGGAGAGCGACCGCCTCGGCCTCGTCGCGGCCAATCTCCGCGCGGTGGGCGCGCGGGCGGAGGTGCAGGGTGACGACCTGATCGTGGAGGGCGGGACCGCCCCGCCGCGCGGGCGGGTCCGCACCGCCGGCGATCACCGCCTCGCGATGGCCTTCGCGGTTCTCGGAACCCTGCCCGGGGCGAGCGTGCGGGTGGACGACATGGCGTGTGCGGCGGTCAGCTTTCCCGCGTTTCCGGCGACGCTTCGCGCCATTCGCCGGGACCGGCGCCGGTGAGCGGGAGCGTCATCGCGATCGATGGGCCGGCGGGCGCCGGCAAGTCCACCACCGCGCGCGCCGTCGCGGAGGCGCTCGGGTTCGCCCACCTCGACTCGGGGGCGCTCTACCGCGGCGTGACGCTGGTGGCGCTACGGGAGGCGTCGCGCCAGGGGCGCTCGGGCGCGAGCGCCGTGGAGCTGGTGGATCCCGAGACCGTCCTCCGCGTCGCCGAGGATTGGGGCCTCATGCTCCAGCCGGACGGGCACGGCTTCTCCGCCTACCTGCAGGGGGAGCCGGTGGACGACGCGATCCGCGGGCCCGAGGTCACGGCCCAGGTCTCCGCCGTGGCCGCGGTGCCGATCGTGCGCGAGTGGGTGAACATCCGGCTCCGCGCGATGGTACGCGCGGGAATGAACGTCGTGGTAGACGGCCGCGACATCGGCACGGTGGTGTTTCCGGATGCCGACCTCAAGGTGTTCCTCACCGCCGCATCGGGCGCGAGGGCGGCGCGCCGGCTGCTCCAGCGCGGGCGGTCCGCCGAGGGGGGCGCGCTGGAGCGGGAGGAGGCGCTGCTCGCCGCGCGCGATCGGGCCGATTCGAGCCGGGCGGTGGCGCCGCTCCGGCGGCCCCCCGACGCCGTGGACGTGGACACCACCGATCTCAGCTTCGAGGAGCAGGTGGACCACATCGCCGCCCTGGCCCGGAGCCGGCTTGGGCTCGAGGGCACAAGGTCGTGACGGGCTGAAACTTAAGGCTTGCCACCTACCAGGGTGCGCCCTATTTTCAGGGGCTTCCGCCGGGACACGCCGGTCCCGCGCCGGAACGCGCAACCCCAACCCGCGGCCCTCCCGGCGCGGCGCTGAAAGGATCGCCACCGTTGCCCTCGCTCGACCAGGCCAATAAGACCACCCCTACCCAGATCGCCTCGCCGACTGGCCTCCGCGTTCGCCCCGACCTTTACGACGAAGAGTATTCCGACCAGGACTACGAGCAGATGCTCTCGATGTACGAGGGCACCATGGCGCAGATCGTTGAAGGAGAGATCGTCAAGTCCAAGGTCCTCCGCGTCACCGAGAACGCCGTCATCCTCGACGTCGGGTTCAAGTCGGAGGGCTCGGTGCCCCTCGACGAGTTCAAGGACCCGCAGTCGCTGAAGG
>DASSOD010000079.1:0-6841 GCA_035700905.1 Gemmatimonadales bacterium
ATCCCCGCCCCGGTAGGCGGCGACGAGCACCGCATCGCTGGGCGGCTCGTCCCCGGGCGTGGCGCTCATTCGGAGCGGTGAGACGTGAGGTGGCGGCAGCCGTTAAGCCCGGTTGGTGAGAGCGGGACCGCGGCCGGACGCCGGCGATCTGGCTGGAGGAGCGCTACGGAAAAAGCTCGCATGGTCCTGCCGGTGAATCGGTTACGAGCATCACCTCGAGCTGTGCTTGAGCTGCTGGTCGTCGCCCGGCAGCGCACGCGCTATACTGGGGCGATGCCCCGGCCGACTCGATGTCGCGTGCTGGCCCATCGCGGCGCCTCCCGCCAGGCGCCAGAGAACTCGCTGTCCGCTTTCCGCCGGGCAGTCGAGCTGGGCGCCGACGGAGTGGAGCTCGATGTCCACGCCAGCGCCGACGGCGCGCTGGTGGTGCACCACGACGCCGTGATCCCCGGTGTGGGGGCGATCCCGGACCTCCCGGCAAGCGCCGTGCTCCAGCACCGTCTGGCGAACGGCGAGCCGGTTCCGCTACTGGAGCAGGCGCTCGAGGCCGTGGGGCCGCGCGAGGTTTGGGTCGAGGTGAAGACGCTCCCGCCGCAATGCGACGGGCGCCTGATGGCTGCGCTGCGCGAGGGTCCGAGGGGCGCGGTCTACGGGATCCACAGCTTCGATCACCGAATCGTGGGGCGCCTGGGGGAGGCGGTGCCCGATCTCTGGAGAGGCGTGCTGCTCTCGTCCTATCTGGCCGATCCGGTCGCCGCCCTCACCGCCGTGGGAGCGACCGTCCTCTGGCAGGAATGGCCCCTCATCGATGCCACCCTGGTCGGGCTCATCCACGCCGCCGGCTTCGAGCTGGTGGCGTGGACCACGGACGACCCAGCCACCTGCCGCCGCCTGGCTGCTCTAGGCGTGGACGCGATCTGCGGCAACGAGCCCGATCGCATCCGAGCCGCACTCACGAACGGGGATTAGCTCCGCCAGCACCCGTCTGTCCGCCCGTCGGCCTACTCCGCCGCTCCATGCGCCGCGACCGGCGGCTCCGCCCCGTCGCTCTCCTGCCGCTGCTCCCGCCGCTCCCGGCGGCGCGCGGCGAGGTCCGCCTCGAGCGAGCCGATCCGCGCGGCCAGATCGTCCAGCCGGAGCAGCAGCGAATCGATCCGCCGCTGGTCCACCTCGGTGCCGCGCTCGCGCCGATAGATCAGCATGCCGAGGTCGCGCGCGGCGGCGTCCTGCTGCCGGCGGACGCGAAGCAGCTCGATCTGCAGCTTCCCCTCGTCGAGCGCCGCCTGCGCCCGCCGCCCGAACACCTCGAGCTCGCGATTCAGCCGATCGAACAGTTGTGCCATGGTTCCTCCCCTGCTGGGCGCCGACGCGCCGGTCACTTCCCTGAAATAAAAGCGCGGGCGGGATGCGGAAACAGGTCCGCACCCGCCCGCGCCCGTGCCGCGGGGCCCCTCAGGAGCCGGCCGTAGCCTCGAGCGGATACACCGACACCTTCTGGCGATTCTTGTCCTTGAACTCGAACCGCACCACGCCGTCCACCAGCGCGAACAGGGTGTCGTCGGTGGCGCGCCGCACGTTCTTGCCCGGGTGGAACCTGGTCCCCCGCTGCTTCACCAGGATGCTGCCGGCGCGAACCGCCTCGCCGCCGTACCGCTTGACGCCGAGATACTTCGGGTTGCTGTCGCGGCCGTTGCGGCTGGAGCCGACCCCTTTCTTGTGTGCCATGTCTACCTCAGCCGAGCTTCAGGTCCGTGATGCGGACCTCGGTGTACTTCTGCCGATGCCCGGTCTTCCGCCGATAATTCTTCCGCCGCTTGAATTTGAAGACGTAAATCTTGGGCTCCTTGCCCTCGCCTACGACCTCGGCCTCGACCGACGCGCCGGAAACGAGCGGCTGGCCCGCCCGGATGGTCTCGCCATCCGAGGAGAGCAACACCTCGCCGAAGGTGAGCTTGGTGCCCGGCGCCGCATCCATGCGCGGAAGCCGGAGCGTCTTGCCCTTCTCGGCGCGGAACTGCTTCCCGTGCGCCCGGAAGATTGCGTACATGATTCGCCGTTCCCTCTGGTCGCCCAAGCGTGAAAGCCCGTAAAGCTAGACCGATGTTGGCGATGGGGCAAGGCGTCGGGCGGCTGCCGCGACCCCGCGGCGGCGGCTAGGCCACGGCGTACAGCTCGGTGACGTCCCGGCCGGCCGGGCGGCTCATCAGCCGGAACTCGTCGAGCCGCATCATCGGGTCGTCCCGGAGCTCGAGCTCGATCCCGGTCAGCTTGGTGAGGGTCTGAAGCAGCTTCGGCTCCTCCTCCAGCAGGTACAGCGCGACCTCGGGATGCAGCCGGACCGAGAGGTGCTGCTCCCGGCGCTCGTGGCCCGCGCGCTTGAGCGAGCGCTCGAGCCGCCGCGCGACCACCTCGGGCGTGAACACCCGGCCCAGCCCGGCGCAGGTCGGGCATTCCGTCGTCATCGAATGCCAGAGCGACGGGCGCACTCGCTGCCGCGTCATCTCCACCAGTCCGAGCTCCGACACCGCGAGCGCCTTGGTCCGGGCCCGGTCGCGCCCCAGGTGCGTGCGCAGCTCCTGCAGCACCTTGTCCCGATTGCTCCGCGACTCCATGTCGATGAAGTCGCACACGATGATGCCGCCGATGTCGCGCAGCCGGATCTGCCGCGCCACCTCGCGGGCCGCTTCGAGGTTGGTCCGAAGGATGGTCTTCTCGGGGTCCTTCTTGCCGGTATAGCGCCCCGTGTTCACGTCGATGGAGACCAGCGCCTCGGTCGGCTGGATCACCAGAGACCCGCCGGTGGGCAGCTCGACCCGCGCCTTGAAGAGGTCGCGGATCTCGGACTCGATGTCGAACTTGTCGAAGAGCGGCGTGGGCTCGGCGTAGAGGTGTACCCGGCTCAGGAGCTCGGGGTCCACCTGGCTGAGGTACTGCTCGATCTCGTTGTAGAGCTCGCGCGAGTCCACCCACAGCGCGTCCACCTTGGAGCTGAAGACGTCGCGGATGAGTCCGCGCGTGAGGCTGGTCTCGCGCTGGAGCAGCGCCGGGGCTCGGCGAATGAACGTCTTCTTCCGGTTGACGCGCTTCCACTGGTTGAGCAGCGAATCGATCTCGCGCCGGAAGTGCTCCTCCGTGACGCCCTCGGCCACGGTGCGCACGATCACCCCGCCGGCGTCCTTGGGCAGGAGCTTGCTCACCATCTCGCGCAGGCGGGCGCGCTGCTCCTTGTTCTCGATCTTGCGGCTCACGCCCACCTTGGAGCCGTAGGGCATGTAGACCAGGAACCGGCCCGGGAGGGAGATCTGGGCGGTGACGCGGCAGCCCTTGGTGCTGATCGGCTCCTTGGTCACCTGCACCGGCAGGGTCTGCCCCTTCTTCAACACGTCCGCGATGTTGGGGAGCTGGCGGCGCGGCCCGATCTCGCGCTGCCGAACTTCGTTCCGCTCGCCCGACGCGGCGGCCTCGCGGGTGGCGCCGTTGCCGCCCGGGCCACGGCCGCGGCGCCGCCGATCGCGGCCGCGCCACTCGCGGCGCTCTCCGCCGGCCTCGGGCGCAGGCGTTTCGGCGGCCGCCTCCGATGCCTCGGCGACGGCCGGCTCGTCCTCCTCGTCCTCGTCGTCCGGCTCCTCGTCCTCGTCGGGCTCGAGCAGGTCGGACGCGTGAAGAAACGCGCTCTTCTCCTGGCCGATGTCGACGAACGCCGCCTGGATCCCGGGGAGCACCGCCTCCACCCGGCCCAGATAGATGTCGCCCACGGTCCGCCGGTGATCGGGACGGTCCACCAGCAGCTCGGCCAACCGGTCGTCTTCCAGGATCGCCACGCGCGTTTCGCGCTGGCTCCCGTTGATCAGGATCTCGCGTTTCAAGTATGAAAGCCTCGGGCCGCCACCGAACCGCGAGATGGCGAGCGCTGCCTGCGATGCTCGGGCCGCCGGATGCGAGCGCGCGGGCCGCCCATGCGCGCTCGAAGCACGAGCTAATTATATGGAGCGGTGGATGTTAGAGCAACGCGCCAATCACTGCGCCAGGTCGCCGAGGATCTCCCGCGCGATCACGATCCGCTGGATCTCGCTGGTGCCCTCGCCGATCTCGCAGACCTTGGCGTCCCGCATCATGCGCTCCACGGGGTATTCCGTGGTGTAGCCGTAGCCGCCGAAGATCTGCACCGCAGCCGTGGTGGCGCGCATGGCCAGCTCGGAGCAGAAGAGCTTGGCCATCGCCGCCTCCTTCTTGAACGGCTTGCCGTGCTGCTTCAGCCACGCCGCGTGGTACAGCAGGTGGGTGCCCGCCTCGATCTCCATCGCCATGTCGGCGAGCTGGAAGCTCACGCCCTGAAAGCTCCCGATGGGCCGGCCGAACTGCTTGCGGACGCCGGCGTAGCGGAGCGCCTCCTCGTAGGCGCCCTCCGCGATGCCGAGCGACAGCGCCGCGATCCCGATGCGCCCCGCGTCCAGCGTCTTGAGGAAGTTGACGAACCCCTCGCCGGGCGTTCCCAGCACGTTCTCCTTCGGGACGATCGCGTCCTCGAAGATGAGCTCCCGGGTGTCGCTCGCCCGCCAGCCCATCTTCTCCTCCTTCTTGCCGGCGCGGACGCCCGGGGTGTTCGGCAGGTCGTCGCAGTGGCCCACGCCGAGCCGTCGGCAGAGCTCCAGGTCCACGGTGTCCTTGGTCACGATGAAGCTGGTGATGCCCCGCTTCCCGCGGCCGGGCTCGGTGCGCGCGGTGACGGAGAAGATCTCGCCCACGCCGGCGTGGGTGATGAACACCTTCGAGCCGTTCAGCAGGAAGTGGTCGCCGCGATCCACCGCGGTGCTCGCGGTGCCGCCCGCGTCGCTGCCCGCGCCCGGCTCGGTGAGCCCGAACCCGCCGAGCACCCGCCCCGAAGCGAGCAGCGGCACGTATCGGCGGCGCTGCTCGTCGGTGCCGAACTCCACGATCGGGGACGTGCCCAGGTTGGTGTGCGCGCTCACGGTGAGTCCGTGGCTCGCATCCACCTTGGCCAGCTCGTGAATGGTGATGTAGTAGGAGATCTGGTCCATGCCGGCGCCGCCGAGCTCCTCGCTCCACGGCACGCCGAGGAGCCCGAGCTCGCCCATGCGCTTCACGTTTTCCCAGGGGAAGGTGGAAGTGCGGTCGAGCTCGCGCGCAACCGGTGCGACTTCGGCCCGCGCGAACTCGCGAACCAGGTCGCGCACCTGGTAGTGCTGCTCGTCGAAGTAGAGGGACAAATCCATGACATCACACGAGTTGGCGTGAGAGCTGCCCTTCGCGGCTGGCCAAATATAACCGGCGCTCCCCCTCATCGTTGAGCGCGCGCAGGATCGCGCCGCCGTAGCGTTCGGCCAGCACCGGGCCCACACC
Source organism: Gemmatimonadales bacterium (assembly GCA_035700905.1). Classification (GTDB taxonomy): domain Bacteria; phylum Gemmatimonadota; class Gemmatimonadetes; order Gemmatimonadales; family GWC2-71-9; genus DASQPE01. The sequence goes on from DASSOD010000079.1 coordinate 5,362, forward strand.
GCGCGTGCGCGCCAGTGCCACGCCGTCCTGGGGCGGGTGCAGCGCCAGGCGCACGACGGTCGGTGGATCGAGGAGCGAGCCTCCCCACGGCGCATCGCGATCGGCGAGCAGCGCGCGCAGCCGGCGGAGGCGCTCCGCCGCCGCCGCAGGCAGGCGCGCTGACGGTGCGAGTGGAGCACATCGGTCGCATCCCGCGCAGCCCGCGGCGAGGTCCCCGAAGTACGCCAGCAGGCGCCGGCGGCGGCAGCCGCCCGCGCGCAGGTACGCCTCCATCACCTCGAGCCGCGCCGCGGCCGCGGCGCGGCGGCCGAGCACGGCGCGCCAGTCCACCGGGCCGCGCTCGGGCGCGAGCTCAGCCCGCAGGCGTTCGATGGATGCGGCGACGCTGCGCGGCACGCGGCGCGCCGCCGCGGGATCACGCCACACGCGCTCCGCCAACGCGGGATCGGGAAAGGTGACGGCGAGCTGCCGGCGGTGAATCTCGGTATCGCCCGGGCGCCAAAGCACGACGCAACGGCTTGGCAGGCCGTCGCGGCCCGCGCGGCCGGCCTCCTGGAAGTACGACTCCGGGGTGGCCGGTACGGTCCAGTGCACGACCAGTCGGACGTCGGGCTTGTCGATGCCCATGCCGAACGCGCAGGTCGCGACCACGACGCGAAGCTCGTTGTCGAGGAACGCGCGCAGCACCGCGTCACGGCGCTCGCGCGGGAGTCCCGCGTGATATGCGGCGGCCGGAAAGCCCGCCTCCCTGAGCTCCCGTGCGAGGCGCTCCGTGGCGCCCCGGGTTGCGGCGTAGACCAGTGCGGTGCGGTCGTCGAGGCGAATGAGCCCCATCAGGCGCTGGAGCCGGTCGCGCTCGTCCCGCACGCGCACCGCGCCGAACCAGAGATTGCGCCGGTCGAAGCTGCCCATGTGCAGCTCCCAACCGGGAGGCCCGCGCCCGTAGCGCCGGCCCAGCGCGAGCGCGGTCACGATCCGGTCGCGCGCTTCGGGCGTGGCCGTGGCCGTGAGCGCCACGGCCTGCGGCTGGCCCAGTCGCCAGCGCACCTCCCGCAGTCGGCGGTAGCTGGGCCGGAAGTCGTCGCCCCACTCGACGATGCAGTGCGCCTCATCCACCACCAGGAGCGCGGGCATCCCGCAGCGGGCACGGATGGTCGCCGCCTCGCGGGCGAGTCGTTCGGGCGAGAGATAGAGCAGCCGGAGCGAGCCGGCGGCGGCTCGATCCAGAGCCGCGGCCTGTTCGGCGCGGCCGAGCGCGGAATGGAGCGCGGCGGCGGGAATGCCGCGCGCGAGCGCCGCGGCGACCTGGTCCTGCATCAGCGAGACCAGCGGGGACACGACGACGGTGAGCCCGCCGAGCGCGAGCGCGGGCACCTGGAAGCAGATGGATTTGCCGCCGCCGGTGGGAAGCACGGCGAGCACGTCGCGCCCGACGAGGACGGCGCCGATGACGCGGCGCTGCGCCGGGCGCAGCCCGTCG
>DASSOD010000080.1:0-17673 GCA_035700905.1 Gemmatimonadales bacterium
GCGGGCGGAGAGGTGGCCCACCATGATGGTGTCGGCCACGCCCATGGCCATGAGCCCCACCTGCACCACCACGACGGGGAGCGCGAGCGCGAGCAGCGCGCGGAGCGCTCCCCGAGAGGGGACAAGCTTCAATCCCTCGGCCCGCTGCTGATGCTGCTCCCCCACGAAGCGTCCTCCGGCGCGCGCCTGATGAATCGCCCCGGCGCGATGTGGGCTGATGCACGCGCCGGAAGGGCCCGAAAGCTAACGCGCCCGAAAACGAGCCGGCCGCCGGCGCGTCTCGCGCCGGCGGCCGGGCTCCGCACCCCCGCGGGAGAGCGCCGAAGTCAGGAGTCTTTCTTGGGCGGCTTCACCTTCACGGTCGGCACGGTGACCTCGGTCTTCTTCGACTTCACGTCCACGTCCGGAGTCGTGATGGTGTCCTTGGTGGTGCCCACGTCCACGCTGGGCGTGTTCACCGTGTCCGTCTGGGTGCCGACGACCGGCTTGTCCACCTCGTACTGGCCTTCGCCGGTCTTGCGGCAGCCGGGCAACGCGGCGACTGCGGCCGCGAGCACGGCGAATGTGAGTGCGCGCACGTTCGTCCTCCTGGTGTCAATCACACGCGTTAACCTGGGAACCGCGGCTTAAGCTAGCGCGCGCCCTGCGGTCCGCCCGTGCGCCACGTCACGACCGCGGCACCCGCGCCCGCCCGCCTCCCGCGCCCGCGGCGGCCGGCGTTCGCCGCAGGTCCTCCAGCACCTGCATCGCCGCGTTGCGGCCGTTGATCGCCATGACGCTGCCACCGGGGTAGGTGCAGGCGCCGCACAGGTACAGGCCGGGCATCGGCGTGCGCGCCTCGAGCCGGCGATCCCACATGTAGGGCGGGAGCATTTCGCCCTGAAAGATGTGGCCGCCGGTGAGCCCCACCCGCTCCTCGATGTCCGGCGGGCCAAGAACCTGAAAGTCCATCACCGCTTCGGGCAGATTGGAGCAGAAGCGCGCGATGGAGCCGATCACGCGCTCGCCGACCTCGCGCCGCCGCGCGTCCCAGCTCCCCTCCCGGAACCGGTACGGCACGTACTGCGCGAACACGCTCAGCGTGTGCACCCCCGCCGGCGCCACCGACGGGTCGTGCACCGTCTGCAGGTAGAGCTCGGTCCACAGGCGCGGTGGGAGCTCGCCCGCGCGGGCCATGCGGTGGTAATCGCGCCACTCCCGCTTGTCGAGCGGCGTGTTGATCTGACCCGTGTGGTGGGGCATGCCGGCGCCGGGGCGAGCGGTGAAGTTCGGCAGCTCGCGGAGGGTGAGATTCACCTTGACCGTGCAGCCCTCGATCGGCACCGACTCCACCCGCGCCCGCCACGCGGGATCCGCCGCGCCGCCGAGCAGGCGGAGGGTGACGCGCGGGTCGGCGTTCGACACCACGCGCGCCGCACGGATCCGCTCGCCGCCGGCGAGCTCCACGCCCTCGCCCGGAACGATCCGCGCCACCGGCACGCCCGCGGCCACGACGGCGCCTCGCTCGCGCGCGACGTCGCACAGGATGAACGAGACGTTGCCCATTCCGCCGGCCACGTACCCCCACGTTCCCGGCATCCCCTCCATTCGGCCGGAGCCGTGGTGGTAGTAGATGGATGCGGTGCCGGGGTCGTGCGGGCTGGCGTTGGTGCCGATCACGCCCTGGCCGAGGTAGGCGAGCTGAAGCCGCTCGTCATCGAGGAAGCGCTCGACGTATTCCACCATCGACCAATCGAAGAGGAGCGCGCGCGCCTCGGCATCTCCCGCGAGCCGCTCCTCGATGACGTCGCGCGAGGGCGCCGGGCCAATCCAGAGATCGCGATCGCCCTCGGGGCGGAGCGCGTCGCGCAGCCGCCGCTTCACCTCAACCATCGCGCGCCACCCGCGATAATCGCCGGGCGCGAAGCGGCGCACCTCGTCCTCGCAGCGCGCGTCGTCGGTCCAGAGCTGGATGCTCGAGCCGTCCTCGAAGGGAACGAACATTCCTCCGCTCGCGGGCATCCAGCGAAAGCCGTGAGCGGGAAGATCGAGCTCCGCGATGACGAGCGGATGGAGCAAGCCACACACGTAGGCGCAGGGCGACATCCGCACCCCGGGCCACACCTCGTCCATCGTCGCCGCGCCGCCCACCCGCTCGCGCGCCTCGAGCACCAGCACGCGGAGCCCGGCACCCGCGAGGTACGCGGCGCACGCGAGCCCGTTGTGCCCCGCCCCCACGATCACCACGTCCCACTCGCGGCCGGCGAGCGCCTTCACCGGTTCGGGTAGACCGATCCGTCCCAGGACGGCGGCGCTCGGCGCGGACGAAACGCTCATGCCTCTCGCTCGATGATTGGAACAGGCGCGCAATCTCGCGGGGCACGGGCGGCCCGGCAACGCCGCATTCTGCGGCAAACAGGATTTCCGCGGCCGGCGAGGCGATGCCGCTCCCCTGCGCCGCCGACATGTCGAGACTTTCGACACGCACACGCCGGCACGGCGGCGGCGGCCGCAACCGCCGAATCGGCGAGCGCTTTCACGCGGCGTGACGGGCCCCGCCATGCTCGAGGCCGGCAGTGGCGTCACGAGCCTTGACGCGCAGAAGGTTGCACCCGACCAAAGCATGAATTTCGCGGGGCGGCGGATGAATCCCGGTTCCCCGGCCGGGAAGCCCCCCGCGGAGCAGCCTATGTACAGGATCGAATTGGGCCCCGAAGACGTCGGGGTATTCCGGAGCGTCGAGGAGATGGCGACCGCCATCCGGAGCGGCGTCATCACGCCGCGCGCCCGCATCTACCACCAGGCCAGTGACAAATGGCTGCCGATAGAGTTCCATCCGCACTACCGGAAGGCGCTCGAGCTGGCCTCGAGCGCGGGGCCGCATTCCGGCCCGGTCACGCCCATCCCGACTGCAGGCCTGACGCACGCAGCGGCAGGCGCACCCATGCCGCCGCGCGCCGCGCCGGCGCCATTGGCGGCTAGCACCCCCGCCCCGGCTTCGTTCCAGCCGCCGTCGGGCGAGGCGAGCCCGGGCCACGCGGCCCCGGCGCAGGAGTCGCCCCACGAATCAACGCCCTACCCGGTCGCGGCCGACGCCCGTTCGGCTCAGCCCGCGCCGAACGATGCATCCCGATCGCCTTCCATCCATTCGCCGGCCGATTCGCCCGCGGCCCATGTGCAAGCGGCTCATGCGCCGCCGGCGGATCCGATCTCGGAGCCGGCGCGTCCCAGGTGGACGACGTTCGAGCCGCTGCCCCGCGCGGCCGCAACGGGCCCCGCGATCCCCGGAGCGAGCGGGCCCGTGCTCACCGCCGCGGCGACGTCCGGCGTTGCCATGGCGGACGAGGAGGAGCTCGAGCTGGAGCGCCCGGTCCTGATGACGGCCGAAGCGGCGCCGGAGCCGTTCATGCCGGAGCTGGAAGGGCCGCATCCGGTGGCGCACAGGCCGCGGATCAGGATCGCGCTCAGCGGGACCGGCGCCCGCCGCCCGTTCCGGTGGGCGCTCGGCGGGGTCGTGCTCGCGGCCACGACTCACATCGGCCTGCAGGCCGCACCCAACCTGCACCTCGCGGGCGAGCTTCCACTGCCGCATGTGGCCGCCACGCTCGAGTCGTCCCGCCAGGCGCGAGACGGCACGGGGCCCGCCGAACCGGCGCCGCGCGCGCCCGAGCCGCAGGGGAGCCCGAGCTTCGGCTCGAGCAGCGCGTTCGCCACCACGACGGCGGGCACTTCCAGCCCGCACCACGCGCCGGCCGCGCCGCTCGCGATGGCGAATCCCACGTCCACCGGCGCGCCTGCGCCGGCCCCGGCTGACAGCGCGCCCGTGATCGCGCCCAAACCGGCCATCGCGATCGCCGGTGCGGTTCCGCCGATCGGGCCGACGGCCGACAACCGCACGCCGGCGGGCCTCGTCAGCCGCTACCAGAGCGCCTACGCCGACGCGCGGACCGAGCTCGAGACCGGGCTCCGCACGGCCGGCTTCGCCAATCTGTTCGATCCCGAGCGGCTCGGCACGGTCGAGGGAGTGAAGGAGGCCCGGCGCAGCGTGGGGACGGCGACCGCCTACGTGGCGAAGTACCGCCGGCGCGAGGCCGAGATCGAGGCCGCCTACGGTGATTCGGCGGCGGCGCTCGCCAAGGAGTACGGGTGGACGGAGCAGCAGCAGAAGGCGTGGAGCCGCCGCAAGGTGCTGCAGGAATCGCCGCAGGTGGCGAAGCTAGCGTCCTTCCTGCTCCAGTCGCTCGACAGCCTTTACGGCGTGCTCTCCGCGCAGGAGGGCGCCTACGAACTGCGGCTGGGCACGCTCACCTTCCGCGATCCCAAGGCGGCGCAGGCCTACGCCGAGCTGCGGCCCTGGCTCGATCCGAAGGTGCATGCGTGGGCGGATTCGAGCGCGAGCGCCGCCGGGCCCTCGAGCGCGGTGCGGGTGCTCCGCGCAATGGGCCCCGCCAAGCTGCCCGAGAGCGGCGGGTTCTAGGGCCGGAAGGAGGGGGCCATCGCCCGCTCGAGCTCGAAGTCGCTCGCGTCGGGGTTTTTGCGGTAGAGCTCGATCAGGCTCGCCACGTTCTTGGGGGAGCGCCACAGCTCCTCTTCGGTGCCGGGCGCCCGATCCGGGTCACCCGAGCGGCGGGCGTACATATCGCTGAAGACCGCCCGCGCCTGCCGCACGAAGTGCATCTTCCGTCCCGTTTCCCTCACCAGCAGGCCCAGCACCGAGTCCACCTCGGCGCGTCCGGCGCCGGGATTCACCTCCAGCGTGCCCCGCAGCGCCTCCCCGTAGGCCTGGAAGAACGCGGTTCGCTGCGCCGGCGTGAGCGAGAGGCTGTCGGCGGCGCGCATGGCGGGCGGGTCGCGATCGGGGACGAGGTGGACGACGGCGGGCCGCGTGGAATCGGGCGTGGCGGCGGAGGCGGGGACGACGGCGGCCGCGGGCGCCTGCGCCAGCGCCGCACCGGCGAGCCAGCAGCCGAGCCCGAGGCCCCCGAGCGAGAGGTGAATCGAGTGGGTCATGGGGGCCCTCCGAGAGACGACCGTTCTACCTTAGCACCGCCACCCGAAAACGGCCAATCTAGCGGCCGCGCTTCACGCGCCGGGTGACGCCCCGCACAGCCGCACCCCCGCCGCCGCCGAATCTTGGGGCTCTCCGTCGCCCCGGCAGAAGGGGCCAGCATTCACACCGAGCACAACCGGGGGTCCCCGTGGCCAGAGACGCAAAGGACGCGGTTAACAGCTACATCACCGACATGCTGTCCCTCGAGGAGCACATCGAGAAGGCGATCAAGGGGCAGTTCCAGGACCTGAAGCAGTACGCCGACTTCGAGAGCGAGCTGCGGCAGTTCCATCGCAAGGTGGAGCACCATATCTCCGACCTCAAGGAGCTGAAGTCGCGGCGCGACGCGGGCGGCGTGGCCGAGGCGATCAAGCGGGCCGGAGCGGCAGTGGCCGGCGCGGGGGCGGCGGTGATCGACATCATCCGGACCGAAGGTCTGCCCAAGAACCTGCGCGACGACTACACCGCCTTCAACCTCGCCACGATCGGGTACCTGATGCTGTACACGACCGCCCTCTCGCTGGGCGACCGCGAGGTGTCGGAGCTGGCGCGGCAGCACTACACCGACTACACCGCGGCGGTCATGCGCCTGCACAACCTCACGCCCGCGGCGGTGGTCCGCTACCTCCAAGAGGAGGGGCTTCCCGCCATGGAGACCGTGCTCCCCGAGGTGAACCGCGTGTCCACCGAGGCCTGGCGCCAGGCCCCGGAGCAGCAGCCGTCGGGGACGAGCGCGAGCGCGGCCGCCCGGCAGCTCTGATTCGCCCCCCGGCGGCACCGCCGCGCGGGCCCGAGGCCTGCAAGGCGACGAGGGACCGCGAGCCCAGGCTCGCGGTCCCTCGCGCGTGCACGCTGGAGCAACGCCGGTCAGCGGTAAATGCGATGGCGCAGCCCCGGCACGAGCTCGCCGCGGCCGGGCACGCAGCGGTCGTCGCCGATGATGATGAGCCGCCGGCCGCGGAGCTGCCGCTCGGAGACGAGCTCCGTGGGCGGGAGCTGGTCGGGCGCGCCGGCCGCCGTAGCCGGCAGCGTGGCGACCGACTGCCCGGGCTCGAGCGCCGTCACGGCGCCGCCCGCCGCCGGTCCATGCGCCGGGCCGGGATCAGCGCTCCGGGCCGGAGCCGGCTCGGGCGCCGGCACGGGCGCGGCGCGAGCAGCCTCGGGCGCGGGCGCGGCCGGCGTGGCGTGCCGCGGAGCGGCGACGGGCCGGCGGCGCGGGGTGGCATCGGCCGGGGCGGAGTCGCGAGGCTCGGGGGTGGCGAGGCCCAGCTCGCGCGCGGAGACCACGCCCGGCGCCGCCGAATCACGCTCAGCGGTGAGCAACGTCAGGTCGCGGCCGGCGGGCTCCCCGGACGGTCGGGAGCACGCGGCGACCCAGAGACCCGGGACGAGAAGGGTGAGAGCGAGCGGGCGCATGGGACCTCCGGACGGCGGTGCGGACCTGCGAACCACCCCACGATATCAGGAAGACGCAGATTGTGCGAGCCGTCACACATGCCGGCGCGCACGGCACTTCTGTCTGCTTGACGGCTGCGCCTCTCAGTCCTACCGTAAAAATAGCTGAGCTGGAGAAGGGCAACCCTGCGCAACGCCGAGCTGCCTCCCGCCAGCTCGGCGTTGGCTTTTGGCCGTCACGACATTGCAAGACGGGGGTGCCCCATGGAAGCACGCATCACAGCTCACTCACAACCCTATCGGCTCCGCGAGCGGATCGAGGAGGCGAAGGTCCGGCATGGCCAGGACGTCCGGGTCGACCTGCCCGGGGTGCGGGTGACCGCATTCGCGGAGAGCTGGTTCAGCACCATCACCGGCGCTCTGTTCAACTCGGCGCCCGTACCGCGCGAGGGCGAGGTCTTCTTCTGCAATATGGGACCGATCCGGGTGCGGGAGTCGCTCTCCCGCGGCGACGACAAGCCGCTGCCGAACAGCGTGATCGTCGAGGGACTCAAGGTCGGCGAGTCCGGCACGTACGACATCATCAACGCGCTGGTCCAGTCCAACGGCAACATCCGCCTCATCGTGGACGACGACGCCCGGGTGGTCCCGAGCGGTCGGGAGGTCAACGCGGCCTTCGTATAGCAGGCGCCGTCCGCATGAACGGGTGAACGGTGAGCGGCGAACAGCAGACGGGAGCGGATCGGCCTAGATCTCCCCGCCTGCCGTTCACCGGTCACCGTTCACTGCTTCGGCTCGGGCGCGGCATGCCCGGCCGCGGGAGGTGGCGCGGCCCGGTCGGTCCGCTGCAAGCTGAAGACGCCCGAACCCGCGCGCGGCGCACGGGCGCCCCGCCGCGATGCAGCCTGCTACGGGCTCGAAGCGGCCGCGCCTCCCTCCAAACGTGAGCGCCGGCCGGGCGATGTAATGCCCGGCCGGCGCGCGACCATCGGGGGCGGCCGATCGTCCCGTCCGGCTACTTGGCCCGCTCCAGGTACACGCCCTCGCGCGGGTTCACCCGCACCCGCTCCCCTTCCCCGATGAACTCGGGCACTTGCACCGTGAGCCCGTTGCTCAGCTTGGCGGGCTTGGTGCTGGCCGTCTTGGTCGCGGTCTTCATGATCGGCGCGGTCTCGACCACCTCCAGCTCCACCACCGACGGCAGCTCGATCGCGATCGGGCGGCCGTTCAGCCACTCGGCGATGAACGTCATTCCGGGCTCGAGCCACGCGCCGGCATCGCCGACGGTCTCGTCGTCGAGGGTGTACTGCTCGTAGGTCTCGTTGTCCATCACGTGCAGCCCGTTCGCGTCGCGGTAGAGGACCTGCAGCTCCTTGGTGTCGAGCCGGGCCTCTTCCACGAACTCGGTGGCGCTTACCCGGGTATCGAAGGTGTTGCCCGTGTTCAGATTGCGGAGTCGAAGCTGGACGAAGGCCCGGAGGTTGCCCGGCGTGCGGTGCTGGAAGTCCATCACGCGGCAGGGCGCGCCGTCGATGATGACCACGTGACCGCGGCGGATGTCGGATGCTTTCATGGCGGGGAAAATACATCCCCGGGTGCACCTCACCAACCCGAGCGGCCCCGCGCGGCCGGTGGCCGCCAACGCCCGCCGCCGGCGCATCGGGCGCCGGCGCGGCTCAGTTGTACACCAGGTCGGTGGGATGGTGCCGAGGCAGCCAAAGCGTCCAGTAGAGGTCCTGGAGCCGGCGCACCTCCGCCTGGGTGCCCTGGAACGCGACGCTGGCGAGCGTGTGGGGGGTGTAGCGAAACCGGGTGAGCGCGTGCCGCACCGAGGTCTCCACGGTGAGCGTGTAGCCGGTGCCGTCTTCGTGCCGGTAGAAGTGAAATCCCCGCCCCCCCACGCGCTCCGCCGCGTTTCGCCACAGTGCGGCCTCGACCGCGTCACTCGTGCGCCAGCGCAGGTGCACCCGGGTGTCCAGCGTAATTGCCTCGCCGCCGTGGAACATGCGCGCTCCGTCACTCGATGTCGGGGGTGGGGCGCCCACCTGGGTTTGCAACTTCCGGTCCATTTTGCCGTACCTTCTGCGATGCGTTCGTTCGTTTGCCGGATCGGCGCGGCCTGCGCTGGGCCGATCGCGAGCGTCGCCGCGCTCGCCTGCTCGGCCCCCCACGGTGGCCCCGACAGGCCGGCCGGCGCCATCGCCCCGGCCACCGGCTCGGTGTACGCCGCATGGCGAGCGCACGGTGACGGCGCCGACAGCGCGCGCCGGGCGGGGGACTGGGCGGGGTACCGTCACCACCTCGACGCGATGTGGCGCATCGCCCCGGGCCACCCGCGGCTCACATGGGCGTACGCGCGCGCGGCGGCGCGCCTGGGCGAGCGCGACGGCGCGCTGCGCTGGCTCGAGCGCTACGCGGCGGCGGGCCTACCCGGCGACCTCGACGGCGACAGCGCGCTCGCGCCGCTCGCGGCCGATCCGCGGGGTGGCGTCATTCGCGCGCGGCTCGCGCGGAACGCCGAACCGGTCCGGGGCAGCGTGACCGCGTTCACGCTCCCCGCGGCCGACCTCGTCACCGAGGACCTGGCGTGGGACGGCGCCAGGCGCCGGTTGCTGGTGTCGAGCGTGCGCGAGCGGCGGGTGCTCGCGCTCGCGGCCGATGGGAGCGTGACCGACTTCGTTCCCGAGGGGCGGGAGGGCGTGTGGGGCATGTACGCGCTCGCGGCGGACTCCGCCCGCGGGGTGCTGTGGGCCACGACGGCGTCGGGCCCGCCGGCGCGGGGGGCCGGCGCGTCAGAGCCGGGGCGAACCGCCCTGCTCGAGTACGACCTGGCGAGCGGCCGCCTGCTCCGCCGCCTCGAGCCGCCGCCCCGCGAGGGCGCGGAGCGCGAGCGCACCTTCGGCGACCTCGCACTCGCGCCCGACGGCTCGGTGCTGGTCACCGACTCGCGCGCGGGCGAGCTCTGGCGCGCGCGTCCCGCGGGGGACAGGCTGGAGCTCGTGGTGCCCGCGGGAACACTCGTCTCTCCCCAGCAGCCCGCGGTCCTCCCCGGCGGGCGCGCGGCGATCGTGCCCGACTACCTGCGGGGGCTCGCGCTCGTGGACCTCGCCACCGGCGAGGTGACCTGGCCGGCCATTCCCGAGGACCTCGCGCCCACAGGCATCGACGGATTGCTGCCCGACGGCGGCAGCCTGGTGGCGTTTCAGAACGGCGTCTCGCCCGCCCGGGTGCTTCGGATCGAGCTGCGCGGCCTGGGCCGGCGAGTGACGGGGTGGCGGGTGCTGGAGGCGGGAACGCCGGAGCTGGGCGAGCCGACCCACGGCGTGCGGGCCGACGGCGCGGTCTACTTCATCGCCAACGCCGGATGGGAGCGGTTCGGGGAGGATGGCGCGGCGGACCCGCGGGTCCCGCCGGTGCACGGCGTCATCCGCCGGCTGCGCTAGCGAAGCTCCGATCGCGCGTGAATCCGGGGCGGCCTACTCCGCCCCGAGGGCCGCGATCCGTCGCTTGCGACAGTAGAAGAGGCGCGCCGGCAGCACGTTCCGCGGCTCGAAGGCCTCGTGCACCTCGCCGTAGAGCCTCCGGAGGTCCGGCAGCACGGCGCGGGTGAACTGGTACACCACGAGCACCCCGTCGTCCTCCAGCATCGCCAAGCTGCCGCGGAGCACCTTCTCGCGCACCGGTCCGGGCATGGTGCTGTAGGGAATCCCCGAAACCACATAGTCCGCGCGGTCGAGCCCGAGCGCCTCGAGCGCCGCGCCCGCGTCTTCCGCCGAGCCTTCGGTGAGGTGGAGGCGCGGGTCGCGATAGCGGCGGCGGAGGTAGCGCACGAAGGCGGCGTTGGTCTCCATCGCCACCAGCACCGCGTCGCTCCGCATGCGGCGCAACATGTGCCCGGTCATCGTTCCCACGCCCGGCCCGTACTCGACCACGACGCGCGCGCGCGCCCAGTCGATCGGCCGGAGCACCCGCCGTACCAGGAACCGGGAGCTCGGCACCACCGAGCCGAGCATGCGCGGGTGGCGCAGGAAATTGCCGCCGAACAGAATGAGCTCCCCCGGCCGCGCCGTCATGGCGCGGCCTCCGCGACGGCCGTCGGCCGCGTCGACGCCGCGGTCACGGGGCGGCGTTGCGCGGGGCCGCGCCTCCATCGGTGAGCTCGACCCGCCCCTCGTCGGCGGTGGTGCGGCCCGTCTCGAGCAGCGACTTGAGCCGGAGCAGGTCGTCGTCCAGCCGCTGCTTGAGATCGGCGCCGAACAGCGCGGCGACGCCGTGGCCGGCCGCTCCGGCCGGCGGATTGTAGCTGATGCGCACGTCGATCCGCGTGCCGCCCGCCGGCGCCTCCGCGAATCGCACCATCCCGGCGTTCTCGACCGACGAGCCCTCGATGCTCTTCCACGCCATGAGGTGCGGCCGCTCCCACCGGGTGATCACCGCGTCCCACTCGACCGGCGCGCCCATGGGGCCCTTCGCCACCCAGTGTGAGCGGCGGTCGTCCAGCACGCGGACCTCGTCCAGATAGGACATGAACCGCGGAAACTCCTCGAACCGGCTCCAGAGCGCCCAGACCTCCTCGATCGGCGCCTGCACGTCGATCGTCTTCCGCACGTCCACGGCGCGCCGGCCCGCGCCGATGCCCGTGAGCCGTCGGGTCGGCAGGTTGGTGGCCGCGCGGCTCAGGAGGCCAAGGCCCGCGAGCCCGAGCGCGGTGCCGCCGATGCCGCGCGACCGCAGGCCCCGGAGGGTGAGAAGACCGCCGAGCGTTGCGGCCGCGAGCCTGAGCGCGGGAGTCCAGTTCTCCTCCAGCGGCTCCGGCCGGGGGCGGCGGGCGCGCCCGCCCTGCAGCTCGGGCACGTTCCCCGGCTCGGGGTACACCTGCAGCTCGTTCACCACCTGCTCGACGCCGGGCACCCGCTCGACCCGGCTTAGAAGCTCGCCCAGCTCGTCGCCGAGAATCGAGCCGGTGAGCACCACGCGCCCATCCCGCGCGTCCACCGCGATGGCGCTCGGGTGCGAGACCACCCGCCCGAGCGTGGACCGGACCCGCGCCGCCAAGGTATCGTCGGTCACCTCGGCCTCGTTGCGGAACCGCGAGCGCAGCTCGGCCACGGCGCCCACCGAGCGGTTGCGCACGTCGCGCGCGGTCGCGCCGAGCGCGTCGCCGGTGCGGCGGCGGGCCCGGGTGAGCCGGTCGCGCATGAGCGCGCGGCGGCGGTTCCCGCGATCCGGATCCAGCAGGTACATGATCCCGGCGCCCAGGATCATTCCGTTGATCAGCTTGCCCTTCGCGCGCATCACGAGCCTCCTCTCAGAGCCCGGTGGGATAGGTCTCGTCCGCGGGCTCCCCTCGGTCCCAGCCCGGCGTGCGGTCGAGCGGCTCGACGGCCCGCGTCACATCGAAGTGCGCGATCGCGTCGAACTGGTCGCCCAGCCGCGCCTCGAAGTAGTGGCTCACCCGCTCGGTCTCGGGGCGGTAGATCACGCCGATGGCGCGCTCCAAACGTTCCGCGCGTAGCGGCGCCGCGGCGCGGTCGCGGCCGCGCACCGGGAGCAGCGCGTCCGCGCCGTCGAGCGCGAGATGGAGCAGCGCTTCCCAGCTCCCGGCGAGCGCCGGCCGGACCCGCTTGCGGTCTGCGGGGGCATCCCAGTCGGTCGCGGCGGTGACGGTGCCCGCGTAGGTGGTGAAGCCGACCAGCACCGCGTCGGTCCCCCACTGCTCCCGCGCGAGCTGCCCCACGTTCCACTCGCCCTCCGCGCCCAGCGCCGTGGCGCGCGCGTCGCCCACGTGCGAGTTGTGCTCCCAGACGGCCACCTTGGTGCGCCCGCCCCGGGTGCGGTCCAGGTGGTCGAGCAACGCTTGGAGAGTGTCCGCCATGTGGCGGTCCCGCAAGTTCCAGGACGAGACCCGGCCGCGAAACATGGTGCGGTAATATTCCTCCGCGCTACGGACCACCCGCGCGTTCTGCTCCGCGAAGAAGAACTCGTCCTCGGGCAGGCGTCCGTCCCGGCGGGCCAGGTCCCCCGCGCGGCGCCTGAGCTCCACGAGCTGGGCCACCGCCTCCCGCTCGCACGAGGGCGAGAGCCCGAACTCGGCGGAGTAGCCGTACGCCTGGGTGTCCTCGCCGAACTGCTCGAAGCAGCCGTAGCGGTAGCGAGCCCGGCGCGCGCCCTCGGGGTCCACCCGGTCGAGGTACTCGACCACCGCCGCGATGGAGCCGTACAGCGAGTAGAGATCGAGGCCGTAGAACCCCACCGCCCGCTCGGCGCCGGCGTGGTCGTTCCAGTCGCGGAGCCAGTCGGTGAATACCAGCACGTCGCGGTTCCGCCACATCCAGCGGGGAAAGCGCTCGAACGCGTCGAGCGCCTGGTGCGCGCTCGTGGCGTCGGAGACGCCGCGCACGTACCGGTTCACCCGCCACGCGTCGGGCCAGTCGGCCTCCACCGCCACGGCGGTGAACCCCTTCTCCTCGATGAGCCGGCGGGTGATCCGGGCGCGCTCCCGGTAGAACTCGTGGGTCCCGTGCGACGCCTCGCCCAGGCACACCACGCGGGCGTCGCCCACCAGCGAGAGGAGCGCATCGTAGTCGTGTGCCGCGCCCTCCAGCGGCACGGCCAGCTCGCGGATCGCGGCGCCGAGCGGACCGGCGGTGGCGGGAACGGCAGACGAGTGCGGCAAATTCATCGGCGGCCGGGCGGGGACGGGTCTTGCGCGATTCTTAACGGCGATACATACGTCGTGATGTAAGCCGAGTCACAGTCCGGCGCGAACCCCCGGCGCGCCGGACGTGACCACGCCGGCCTCGGAGGCCGGGCGGGCCTTCCTGCCGCAACTCACAGGAGAACGCATGACCGCGCGAGACCACATGCGACGTCGCCCCTCCGATACGGCGCACCAGGGCGCCCACGCCCCCGGGTCCGACGAGCAGATCTGGGAGGACGTGCACGAACACCTGATGAACGACCCGAACCTGGACGCGACGGAAGTGGAGATCCTGGTGGAGGACGGCGAGGTGACGCTCACCGGCCGGGTGGACAGCCGGGAGGCCAAGTGGCTGGCCGAGGAGGCCGCACGGGCCGTGGCGGGGGTGCGGGACGTGCATAATCGGCTGAAGATCGCCCGCCTCTAGCGCCGCGGTGGCGGGCGCGTGTGATGCAGCGCACGCCGAGTCGCGGTACCGCGCCGTAGCATGACGGCCTCTTCCATCACCGGAGGCCTCTTATGGGCAGCTCACTCACTCCCACCCGCTCACAGTACGGCGCGTACAGCGGGCTTCAACGCCTGAACTCGATGCTCGATCAGGTGTTCGGCACTTGGCCGCTCCCCGAGGGCGGGTCGGCGCTCACCTCGGCGTGGCTCCCTCCCGTGGACGTGTTCGAGGACAACGATTCCGTCAAGATCGTGGCCGAGATCCCCGGCGTCCGCGCCGACGAGCTGAACGTCTCGATCGAGAACAACGTGCTCACGATTCGGGGCGAGAAGCGGCAGCAGAGCGAGGACAAGAGCGAGCGGGTGCATCGCTACGAGCGGAGCTACGGCATCTTCGAGCGGTCGTTCGTGCTCCCCGCCACGGTCGATCCGGAGCGGATCGAGGCGAACTGCGAGAACGGCGTGCTCACGATCACCGTGCCGAAGTCGGAGCGGGCGCGGCCCCGCCAGATCGAGATCAAGGGCGGCCAGCAGGGCCAGGGGGCGCAGCAGGTCCCGGCGGGCAGGAGCGGGTCGTCGAGCAGCAAGTCCGGCGGGGAGAGCGGCAGCACCAGCCAGGGCAGCCGGTCCACCTCGCGCTAGGGCGCCGGCGGGCGCGGCGGCGGGAGCGCCGGTGCATCGGGTTCCGGTCGGCTCGGCCGCCGTGGCCGCGGCGGGCTACGACGGGCGGACGCGGGTCCTCGAGATCGAGTTTCGGAGCGGCGCCGTGTACCGCTACTACGGCGTGCCGATGGCGGTCTACCACGACCTGCTCACCGCCCGCTCGCCCGCCCACTACCTGCACTACCACATCAAGGCAGCGGGATACCCGTACCGCCGCGTGGACGCCGACGCGGAGGCGGGGAGCGCGGTCAGGGCCTGACCTGCACCGTCGCCCGATCGCGCGCCGCCCGAGTCAGCAGCTTCAGGTATAGCAGCTTCGCGCCCGCGTCATACCAGTAGCGGTCGCCGGCGCTCGCATCCACCTCGGCGAGGCTCGCGGCCGCGGTCAGCGGGCGCGACTCCTCGTAGTCCCGGATCGCGGTGAAGGAGGCGCTCGGGTATGGCACCGCCACGCGAACCCAATCGTCGGCCGCGGTCTCGTTGAGGTAGATCCGGACGTTCGTTGGCGGCGTCGTGCTGTAGGCCAGGGCGTAGCGCCCGGAGAGAGCCACCGACATGAACGCGTTGCGGCGGTCGGGCGGCACGCCCGCGAGCGAGACGCTGGTTCCGTCGTCGCGCTTGAGCGTGAGCGGGCCCACCGCGCCGCCGGCTTCGTCGGTGACACTGAGCCGCGCGTACGGGCCGGGGCAGACTTGCGCGTTCCAGTCGCTCCGGTACGAGCAGCCCGCGGAGGAGAGGAAGGGAATGTTCACGGCCACGTACCGGCCGGGCGTTCCGGTCACGGCGCCGAGCCGGTCCACGAAGACCGCCGCCTGGTCGCCGTCCATCCCCGCGTGGGGATCCTCGAGGTAGAGCCGCGTCGCGTTCACGAAGGTGACCTGGCCGGCCCAGTTGGCGGGGCTCAGGGGATAGGCGTTCGAGCGGAAGTAGCCCAGCGCGCTGGAGGGGATCGCGCCGGTGCCGGTGTAGTTGGCGAAGGTCACCTGATCGGCGCCGACGGTGCCGTCGTAGTACTCGAAGCCGCGGAGCGGCGTGCCCGAGGGGAGCGGCACCCCCACGTTGCCGGTCTCGCCGATGAAGACGCTCCGGACCACGCGCGTCCGGGTGGCGGCGAAGGTGGCGCCGATGGCGTTGTCGGCCAGGACGGCGTCGCTGAGCTGCAGGCTGTCCCCCCGGATCCAGACCGCGCGCTGCTGGTGCTTCCAGGCGGTGAGCCGGGTGAAGTCCGCCATCACCGCGGGCGAATCGCTCGCGGGATCCTCCCGCGGCGCGTACACGGCCGTTTCGGTGGTTCCATCCGGGCGCGGGCCGTTGTCCACCAGGAGGCCGGCCCGGATGTTGGAGTGCGCGGTATTGTCGGCGAACTCGCGGAGCCTCGTGGTGCGCGGCAGGAGCGGCGAGCCGGACGAGAGGCCGGTCGGATGCAGCGGGAAGGCGTACCAGAAGCCCACGCCGGCGGAGCCCGCCGCCGCGTTCCCGCGCACGGTATTGTCCGGGTTGGTGATCCAGAAGGTCGCCGGCGTCTGATCCGACGCGAGGATCTCCTCCCCGGCCGCCGGCTTCCTGGTGCCGAGCCCGAGGTTGCCGATCAGGCGGTTGCCCGTTTCGGCGCCGTCCTCCAGGAAATATCCGTGGCCCACGTGGTCGTAGCAGACGTTGCCTTCGACCCGGGCGTTGCTGGTGCCGTGCACCGTGACGCAGCGGTTGAACGTCCGCCACACGCTGCTGTTCGCGAAGTACTGGCCGGTGACGTCGCCCGCCATGTGCCAGTGCATCGGATAGCGGGCCACGAGCTGCTTCTGGCCCATGAGGTAGAGCTCCACCCCCTCGACCCGGGCGGTGGCGCCGGCCTGCACCAGGATGTGGCCGCCGAACCCGCTCGCGCTGCCGGCGCTGTCGCCGCGGATCGTGATATTGCGGGTGAGGAGTCCCACCTCCGCGCGCTCGTCCACGGTGGCGCCGGCCACGGTTTGACGCACGCCGTAGTGGTCGAAGAGAAGCGGCGCCGCAAGCGTCACGACGGCGCCGCTGGCCGAGGCCACCTGGACCTCCTCGTCGCGGCGCGGGTCGAAGTCGGTGGACGCCACCACCAGCTTGTCGCCCGCGCGCCAGGGCATGGTCTGGTCCAGCGCGAGCTGGGTTGCGCCCGCGGCGGCGGACGCGGCGAGCCGCGCCCATCCCGCGCGGGGCTCGCCGTGCAGGTCGAGCGTGCCGCCCGCCATGATGCCGAGCACCTTGTCGCCCATCGCGCCGACGCCGGCGCCGCCGCCGGTGAGCGTCACCACCGCACGATGGGTGTACGGCCGGGCCTCCGTGCCGATCTGGAGCCGGCCCGGGACGACGATCCACCCGGCGGTGAGCGCGAGGTCGGCGTCGTCGAACACCAGTGCGCCCTCGATGGTGAGACTCGCGAGCGGCGGCGGGCTCACGTCGAGCAGCACCGCCTTGTCCGCGGGAATGGTGACGGCCGCTCCCGCGGCCGGCAGTTGTCCGCCCCACAGCGCCGGATCCGACCAGCGCGCGTTGGGCGCCACGCCTGCCGCGCCGCCGGATCCGGGTCCGGTCGGCTCTCCCGCGGAACAGCCCGCGAGCGCTGCGGCGAGTGCCAGAATCGGCACGAGCCCGCGGGGGCAAATTGCAAGGCGACTGTGCACATTGACCTCGACGCGCTGCGGTGGGGCAAGCGGAGCCGATGCCAACCGGCTCGCGCGTGAAGCGCGGCAAGATGCGGGCACAATGGACGTGCAACCGCTGGCAGCGGTTCGCGCCGGCGGCCGAGTCGGAGTAGCGTTGGGCGATGCGCATCGTTCCCTACCAGCCGCGATACCGCGACGCGTTTCGCGATCTCAACCTCGAGTGGATCACCACCCACTTCGAGATCGAGGAGGAGGACCGCCGGGTGCTGGGCGACCCCGAGCGCTACGTGCTCGCGCCCGGCGGCGCGATCCTGTTCGCGCTCGGCGACGATGGCGAGCCCGTCGGCACGGGCGCGTTGCTCCAGGTGCGCGCCGGGGTGTACGAGCTGGCCAAGATGGCGGTGGCGCCGCGCGCCCGCGGGCGCGGGGTGGGGCGCGCGCTGGGCGAGGCGCTGGTGCAGCTGGCGCGGGACCGCGGCGCGGCGCGCATCGAGCTTCTCTCGCACCGCTCGCTCGCGCCGGCGCTGGCGCTGTACCGGTCGCTCGGATTTCGGGAGGTGCGGATGGTAGCGACGGCGTATCGGCGTGCGGACGTGAGGATGGAGCTGGTGCTTTAGGCGGAAGGCGCAAGGCGGAAGGCGGAAGGCGCAAGGCGGAAGGCGGAAGACCGGAGGGGGCGGGCATCGATTGGGGGGTGTGGTGCGCTCGGTGGAACGAGTTCGCGCGCGCCCGCACCGGGCAGGCTGGGGGCGGTCGGTCGCGCCCGCCTTGGCGTCGCGCCTTCCCCGGCGCGCCTTCCGCCT
>DASSOD010000081.1:0-7268 GCA_035700905.1 Gemmatimonadales bacterium
AGCGCGCGCGGCTTCGCCCCGGCCAGGTACTGTTCACCTACCTTCACCTCGCGCCCGATCCCGAGCAGACGAATGATCTCGTCGCCTCCGGGGCCACCTGCATCGCCTACGAAACGGTCACCTCGCCGACGGGCGGGCTGCCGCTGCTGACCCCGATGTCCGAGGTCGCGGGCCGCCTGGCCCCGCAGGTCGGCGCGCACTGCCTCGAGAAGGCGGCTGGCGGCCGCGGCATCCTGCTGGGCGGCGTGCCCGGCGTCCAGCCGGCGGAGGTGGCGATCCTCGGCGGCGGCGTGGTGGGGCTCAACGCGGCCAAGATCGCGGCGGGACTCGGCGCCCACGTCACGATCCTCGACATCTCGCTCCCGCGGCTCCGCTACCTCGACGACGTGCTCTCGGCCAACGTGGATACCGTCTACTCCAACCGTCACAACATCCTCGACGCGATCGCGCGGGCCGAGCTGGTGGTGGGCGCGGTGCTCCTGCCCGGCGCCCGGGCGCCGCACCTGATCCAGCGCGGCGACCTGAGGCTCATGAAGCAGGGCGCCGTGATCGTGGACGTCGCGGTGGATCAGGGCGGCTGCGTGGAGACCATCCATCCGACCACGCACGAGAATCCGACGTACCTGGTGGACGGCGTGCTCCACTACGGCGTCGCCAACATGCCGGGGGGCGTGCCGCGCACCTCCACGCTCGCGCTCACCAACGCCACCCTGCCGTACGCGCTCCGGCTCGCGCGCGACGGCTGGAAGGAGGCGTGCCGCGTGGACCCGGCCCTCCGCAAGGGCCTCAACGTCGTCGCGGGGAAGGTGGTCTACCCCGGCGTCGCCGAAGCGTTCAAGCTGCCGCTCACCGACGTCGCCGGTGTGCTCTGAGGCGGCGGTCGAAGTCCTCCTCGCCCGCCTGCCCCACGGCGAGGGGCTGCCGCTCCCGGCGCGCGCCACCGCGGGCTCCGCCGGGTTCGACATCGCCAGCGCCGACGACCTCACGCTGGCGCCCGGCGAGCGCCGCCTGGTGCGCACCGGGCTCCGCCTGGCCGTGCCGCCGGGCTGGGAATGCCAGGTTCGGCCACGCTCGGGCCTCGCGTATCGCCACGGCGTCACCCTCCCCAACACCCCGGCCACGATCGACAGCGACTACCGGGGCGAGCTGATGATCGCCCTGGTGAACCTCGGGGCGGAGCCGGTCGAGATCACCCGCGGCATGCGCGTCGCGCAGCTGGTGCTGGCCCGGGTCGAGCCGGTGGCGTTCCGGCTGGTGGGCGAGCTGCCGCCCACCGAGCGGGCCGAGGGCGGCTTCGGCAGCACCGGCAAGTGACCGCGCCGGGCGCACTTCCCCCCGCCCGTGCGCCCCATTTAGCTTGACGCCATGCGCCTGACGGCGATTCGATGAACTTTCCGAAGCTCAACTTCACCTCCTTCCTGCCCGCGAACGAGATCGCGGTGGATCTGGGCACGGCCAACACCCTCGTGTACGTGAAGGGCGAGGGCATCGTGCTGAACGAGCCGTCGGTCGTCGCGATCGAGAAGAGCACCGGGCGGATCAAGGGCATCGGGCTCGAGGCCAAGCGCATGCTGGGCCGCACGCCCGACGGCATCCTCGCGGTCCGTCCGCTCAAGGACGGCGTCATCGCCGACTTCGACGTCACCGAGAAGATGCTGCGGTATTTCCTCAAGACGATCATCGACAAGCACGTCTTTCGGGTGAAGCCCAAGGTGATCGTCTGCGTGCCGTCCGGCATCACCGAGGTGGAACGGCGGGCCGTGCGCGACTCGGCGCAGACGGCGGGCGCCAAGCAGGTGCTGATGGTGGCCGAGCCGATGGCGGCGGCCATCGGGGTGGGGCTCCCGGTCGAGACGCCGACCGGCAACATGGTGATCGACATCGGCGGGGGCACCACCGAGATCGCGGTCATCGCGCTCTCGGGCATCGTGTCCGACACCTCGATCCGCACCGGCGGCGACGAGCTGGACCAGGCCATCGTGCAGTTCATGCGCAAGAACTACAACCTGCTCGTGGGGGAGCCCACCGCGGAGGCGATCAAGATCAAGATCGGCTCGGCCGCGCCGGTGGGCGACGAGCGGGAGATGGAGGTCAAGGGGCGCGATCTCGTCTCCGGCATCCCCAAGACCGTCCGGGTGCATTCCACCGAGATCCGCGAGGCGGTGCAGGAGCCGATCCAGCAGATCGTGGACGCCGTGCGCCGCGCGCTCGAGATCACGCCGCCGGAGCTCGCCAGCGACATCGTGGACCGCGGGATCGTGATGACGGGCGGCGGCGCGCTCATCCGCGGCCTGGACATCCTGCTGTCGCAGGAAACGGGGCTCCCCATCCACGTGGACGAGGACCCGCTCACCTGCGTGGTCCGCGGCACCGGGCGCATTCTCGACGACTTCGAGAAGTACCGCAGCGTACTGTCCGCCTGAGGATGTTTCCCCCGTCCGACCGCACCTTCAGCCGGCGGGATACCGCGCTCTTCCTCATCTGTATCGCCCTATCGCTCACGGCGGTGTTCTCCCCGGAGCGGATCACGACGGGGATCGCCAACGCGCTGCGCGGCACCGCGCTCTGGCCCCTGGTGTGGCTGCAGGAGCGGGCCGAGGAAGGGCGCACCAGCCGGGCGCGGCTCCGGGTGCTCATGGCGGAGCGCGACTCGGCCGCCATCGCCGCGCAGGACCTCCCGTCGCTCGTCGCCGAGAACCAGCGACTCCGGGATCTGCTCGGGCTCAGCCGGCGGCTCAAGGGCCGCTACGTCGCGGCCGAAGTGCTGCACCAGGCCCAGGCCACCGACGCGCGCACGCTGCTCCTCAACGTGGGGACCGGCGACGGGGTGGCGACGTTCGATCCGATCGTCGGCCCCGACGGGCTGCTCGGCGTGGTGTCCAGCGCCGGCCGCACGACCAGCGTCGCCATGACCTGGGCGCACCCCGAGTTCCGGGTGAGCGCCTTCACCCCGGCCGGCAACGCGTTCGGCATCGTGGCGGCCGCCCCTTCGGCCACTGGAAACGACGCATACCTCGAGTTTCGCGGCGTCCCCTACCGCGACTCCATTCCGGCTGGGACGCCGGTGCTCTCGTCGGGGCTCGGCGGCGTGTACCCCAACGGCATTCCGATCGGCACCGTGGTCGGCGTCGCGCGGGAACAGCCCGGCTGGGAGCGGGTGTACCGGGTGCGGCCGGCGGCGAACCCGGGCTCGACGGCGCACGTGCTGGTGCTGGTGGGATCCCGCACCCGCTCGGTGGGGGACGCGTTCGCGGTCGAGGCCGGTATCGGCGCGCCGGGCGATTCCAGCGCGCGACCCACGCAGCGGCCGGCGGACTCGCTCAGGGCGGCGGCCGAGCGGCCCGGCAGCGGCGCGCTCAGGCCGGCTCCGCGAGCGACCCAGGCAGCGCCGGCGGCGCCGGCCACCCCGGCCCCCAAGCCGCCCAGCCCCGCGCCGAAGCCCGCGCCGAAGCCGGTGCCTCCCCCGCCGCCCTCCCGGGCCGACTCCGCGCGGCCCCGGCCGAGCGCCGGAGCGGACAGCGCGCCGCGGCCCGGGCCGGCGCCCGCCGCGGACACGACGCGATGAGCTCGTCGCGTGCGAGCCGGTTGCAGCTCGCGCTGGTGCTCGCGGTGCTCATCGTGCTCCACTTCTACGCGCGGCCCCGCCTCCTCGGGCCGCGCTTCGCGCCGGATTTCCTGCTCTTCGCGCTGGTAGTGTTCGCGATGCGGAGCGGTCCGGGTGCGGGGGCGGTGGCCGGATTCCTCGTGGGGCTCGCGAACGACGCGCTCAACCCGGCGCGGTTCGGGGCCTCCGCGCTGGCGCACACCATTGTGGGCTACGCGGCCGCGTGGGGCCGGGTGGTGTTCTTCATGGACAACCTGCTGGTCACCTCGGGCTTCGTGGCGGTGGGGCTCTGGGTGCGCGACTTCATCCTGCTGATCGCGAGCGGAGTGGACCAGCGCCAGCTCCTGACCGAGCTCTTCCTGTACAGCCCCATCCAGGCGGTGATCACCGCGGCCGCAGGCGCGCTCGTGCTGTACGCGTTCCGCCAATGGTTCGCCGTGCGGCTGGACGCGTGAGATGAACGGCTTCGACTCCTACCGGGTCGGGGAGCGGGCCCGGATCGCCGGCTGGGTGCTGAGCGGCGCGTTCCTGGTGCTCCTCGGGGCCTTCTTCCGCGCCCAGATCCTCCAGCACGAGAAGTTCCAGCTCAAGGCCGAGACCAACCGGCTCCGCCCCATTCCCCTGACGCCGCCGCGCGGGGCGATCTACGACCGCAAGGGCCGGATCATCGCCGAGAACGTGCCGGGGTACTCGGTCAAGCTGCTCGCGCCCTCCCTCGACTCGCTCCGCGCCGTGTTGGGCCGGCTCCAGCAGGTCGTGGACCTCGACAGCGCGGCCATGGCGGACGTGACCCGCCGGTATCTGGCGGCGCGGTATCAGCCGGTGGTGGTGTTCGGGGACGCGACCTTCGACATGGTCTCCCGGCTCGAGGAGCACCGCCCGATGCTTCCCGGGCTCGTCATCCAGGCGGAGCCCAAGCGGCTGTATCCGGCGGGGCGCGCCGTGGCGCATCTCGTGGGGTACGTCGGCGAGGTCACCGACGCCGATCTCCAGAACGATCGCTACCCCGGCGCGAACCTCGGGTCGATCGTCGGGAAGGCGGGCCTGGAGCAGGAGTACGACGACTCCCTCCGCGGCAGCGAAGGAGTGCGCTACATCGAGGTGAACGCGCGCGGGCGCGTGGTGCGGGAGGAGGCGAGCACCGCCTCGCTCGACCCGATTCCCGGCAAGCCGATCCGCACCACGGTGGATCTCGACCTGCAGCGGTTCATCGACAGCATCTGGCCCCCCAACGTGCGCGGCGCGATGATCGCGCTCACGCCCTCCGGGGAGGTGCTCGCGCTCTACTCGGCGCCGACCTACGATCCCAACGCGTTCGTCGGCGGGATCGCCCCGGCGCTCTGGCGCCAGCTCAACACCGACGAGGCGCGCCCGCTGCTCAACCGGGCGATCCAGGCGCGCTATCCCCCCGCCTCGCCGTTCAAGCTGGCCATCGCCGCGATGGCGCTCAAGCGCGGGCTCATCGGGCTGGACACCCACATGCCCGTGCCCTGTCGGGGCGGCCTCCGGATCGGGAACCGCGTGTTCCGCTGCTGGAAGAAGGAAGGCCACGGCTCGCTGGACCTGATCGGCGCGGTGGCGGCGAGCTGCGACGTGTACTTCTACCAGGTGGGACTCCGGCTCGGCCTCGACGCCATCGTCGAGGACGGGGTGCTCATGGGCTTCCGCGACCGGACCGGCATCGACGTGCGGAACGAGGTCGCGCCGATCTACCCCGCGACCACGGCATACTTCGACCGCCTCTATGGTCCCCGCCGCTGGAGCCCCGCCGCCACGACGCTCAACTTCTCCATCGGCCAGGGTGAGAACACCCAGACCGTGATCAACATGGTGCACTTCTACCAGGCGCTGGCCGGGAGCGGGGAGGAGCTGGAGCCTTACCTCGTGCGCCGCCGCGAGCGCGCCAAGCCTCGCTCCCTCGGGCTCACGCCGGCGCAGCTCGACGGGTTGAGGCACGCGCTCATCGCCGTGGTCGAGCGGGGCACCGCCGCCGCCTCGCGCCGCACCGATCTCGCCCTGGCCGGGAAGACCGGTACCGCGCAGAACCCGCACGGCAAGGATCACGGCTGGTTCATCGGGTTCGCGCCCGCGGACCGCCCGAAGATCGTGGTCGGCGGCATCATGGAGTTCGCCGAGCACGGCACGGTGGTCGCGCCGTACGTGGTGCGGGCGATCCGGCGCTACGTGCTGGGCCCCGACGCGCCGGGCGAGGTGCCGCTCAAGGTCAAAGTCGTGGCGCCCGAGGATACGGCTCCCCGCACCCTCGAGCTCGACCCGGACTCCGCGGCGGCACAGGCGGCGGCCGAGTCGCTCCGCGCGGCGCAGGTGCGCCGGTGAGGCTGCCCGCCATCGACCGGCCGCTGGTCTGGACCAGCCTCGGGCTCATGCTCTACGGGCTGCTGATCCTCTACTCCGCCGGGCAGACGGACGTCCCCACCCAGGGCGCCGGCGTCTGGGAGCGGCAGTTCATCTGGCTGGGCGTGGGCGTGCTCGCCGCGGCCGCCACCTTCCGCATCTCGCCGCGATTCCTCGAGTGGCTCACGCCGGCGATCTACGGGTTGAGCCTGCTCCTGCTCCTGGTCGTGCTCGTGGTCGGGACCGGCGCGGGGACGGCGGCAAGCAGCCACTCGTGGCTGGCGATCGGGGGCCACCAGATCGGCCAGCCCTCCGAGCTCGCCAAGGTCGCGACCGTCCTCATGCTGGCACGCTATCTCTCCGGCCGGCGAGAGCCTCCCCGTGCGCTCCGGGACCTGCTCGGACCGGGGCTGATCGTGGGGGTGCCCTTCCTCCTGGTGCTCAAGCAGCCCGATCTCGGGAGCGCGCTGGTGTTCATCGGGATCTTCTTCGCGATGCTGTACTGGGCGGGCGTCCGGCCGCGGCTGCTCTTCATGCTCGCCTCGCCCGGCGTGAGCCTGCTCCTCGCCTTCAGCAACGTGACCTGGGCGTTCTGGATGATCGGGTTCACGGCGCTGCTCTTCTACTGGCGCCCGTACGTCTGGGATGGCCTCACGTTCTGGCTGATGAACGCGTTCATGGGCGGCGTCGCGCTCCCGCTCTGGCGGCGGCTCAAGCCGTACCAGCAGGACCGCCTCCTCACGTTCCTCAACCCCGAGGTGGACCCGCAGAAGGCGGGGTACCACGCCCTGCAGTCGAAGGTGGCCATCGGCTCGGGGGGCTGGTTCGGCACCGGCTACACCGAGGGGCCGCAGAAGCGGCTCGCGTTCCTGCCGGAGCAGCACACCGATTTCGTGTTCTCGGTGGTGGGCGAGGAGCTGGGATTCATCGGCGTCGCGGCCGCACTCGCGCTCTTCTGCGCCCTCTTCATGATCCTGATCCGGGTGGCGCGCCGGGCCACCGACCCGTTCAGCAGCCTGGTCGTGTTCGGCATACTCGGGATGCTGTTCTCGCACGTCTTCGAGAACGTCGGGATGACCGTGAACATCATGCCCATCACCGGCATCCCGCTCCCGTTCTTCTCGTACGGCGGCTCGTTCTTCATCATCTGCTGCATCTGCCTCGGTCTCGTCCTACGGGTCGCGTGGGACTCGCGGCTTGCCGGCTATGCTGATCTGTGACAACGACTTAGCGTTCGGGGACTGGCGTGGCGTGCGCCGGGGTGGCAGATTACCGCACTGTCCCCGATCCGGTGGCCCCGCGAACCCCA
>DASSOD010000082.1:0-4652 GCA_035700905.1 Gemmatimonadales bacterium
GCAGAAACGCCGTAAGCAGGCCCATCGCCGGCAGGTACGAGCAGACGCGATAGACGAACTCGATGCTGGTGTAATCGGCCAGCTCGCCCAGCACCGCGGCGCCCACGCCGGCCATGCCGAACGCCAAGCCGAAGAACAGGCCGGAGATGAGCCCGATCCGTCCGGGCACGAGCTCCTGCGCGTACACCAGGATCGCCGAGAACGCGGACGCCAGAATCAAGCCGATCGGCACCGTCAGCACGCCGGTCCAGAAGAGATTGGCGTAGGGGAGCGCGAGCGTGAACGGCAGCACGCCCAAGATGGAGACCCAGATGACCAGCTTGCGACCGAACCGGTCGCCCACGGGCCCGCCGACGATCGTGCCCGCGGCCACCGCGCCGAGGAACACGAAGAGATGGATCTGCGCGTCGTGCACCGAGAGCGCGAACTTGTGGATCAAATAGAAGGTGAAATAGCTCCCGACGCTCGCGAGATAGAAGTATTTGGAGAAGATCAGCGCGATCAGCACGGCCATCGCCCGCCGCACCCGGCCGGGCGGCAAGGCGGCGGGGGGCGGCTCGCGCCGGGCCGTCGCCTTGAGCGCGGACCCGCCGTGGCGGATGTACCAGCCGCCCACCTGCCAAGACACCACGATCGCGAGCAGCGCGGCCAGCGAGAACCACGCGACGCTCCCTTGCCCCCGCGGCAGCACGATGAACGCCGCGGCGAGCGGGCCGATCGCCGATCCGGCGTTCCCGCCCACCTGAAAGAGCGATTGCGCGAAGCCGTGCCGCCCGCCGGAGGCCATGCGCGCCACCCGCGAGGACTCGGGATGGAACACTGATGATCCGATCCCGATGAGCGCCGCCGCGCCGAGCAGCGCGTGGAAGCTGCCCGCGCCGGCGAGGAGCAGCAGGCCGACGAGGGTGAACCCCATCCCCATCGCCAGGGAGTAGGGCTTGGGGCGATGATCGGTGTAGAGCCCGACGAACGGCTGCAGCAACGACGCGGTCATCTGGTAGGTGAGCGTGATCAGTCCCACCTGCCCGAAGTCGAGCGCGAAGCTGCTCTTGAGCATCGGATAGATGGCCGGGAGCAGCGACTGCATCATGTCGTTGAGCAGATGGCAGAAGCTGATCGCGCCCAGCACGGTGAACACCGTGCGGCGGGTGTCGTGATACGGGGTGCTGGCGGCTTCGGTCGTCAGGCGCGCCTCCGACGCAGAACGCCTCGGCGCCGGAAGTCCGGTGCGCCGAGGCGACGGGAACAGGACCGTGTAGTCTAAGCGGGGTGGGTGGGTTCGCGCAGGGGAAGTGCGGCGTCGCGGCCGTTGGGCATAGTCAGCGCCCGCCGGCCCGGCGCCGCACCTCCTCCAGCATGCGCTCGGGCGCCGCGGGGCTCAGCAAGAGCGCGTAGCCCGCGTCGGTGGGGATGTAGAGCGCACGCTGCCGGTCGGTGAGATAGAGCAGCGCGCGCTCCCCGTTCGCGAGACGGAACCATCCCGCGGCATAGCCGGGAACCGCCGTGCCCACTCGGCGGGAGCGCGGCCGGAGCGCCGGCTCACGCGCGAGATCGACCATTCGCGCCTCGGCGGCGCGCACCGCGCTCCACGGCACCCGCCGGCCGTACACGTCGCCGCGGAAGGCGATTCCTGCGTCGGACAGCACGAAGCGGGCGCGCTGAGAGCCGTAGGCCGTCCAGGCGAGAAAGCCCAGTCCGCCGACCAGGAGCAGGAAGATGGGTGCGAGCAGGTAGAGCGGCCGGGCGCCGCCCGGCACCATGCCGTAGATGGTTTCCATCGGGACGCTCCGGTCGCGGGGTGGGGGGCCGTGCACTCCCGTGCCGGGTGGTGGGTCACCCCCTATCCCCGTGGCGAGTGCACTTGAGAATGCCGCGATGTACGATTATAGTGTGCGGGCGAGGATCGCGGCTTCGAGCCCGATCCCAGATCCAAGGACCACCGGGGCCCGGGAGTTCGCGGGCCCCTTTTCATGTCCGGCGGAATTCTCCGCCGTTGCGCCCGGCGTGAGGGCCAGATTCACGCAAACCGTAGTCGGTCCGTCCGGCGATGCCGAGCTCCGATTACAACAACGATTCAGGAGTTTGGCATGCGTACGACCGGTACCGTCAAGTGGTTCAACGATGCAAAGGGCTTCGGCTTCATCACGCCGGAGAACGGGCAGAAGGACTGCTTCGTGCATCACTCCGCCATCCAGGGCGGCGGCTTCAAGAGCCTGACGGAAGGGGAGCGGGTGGAGTTCGACATCGTGCAGGGCGCCAAGGGGCCGGCGGCGGAGAACGTCGCCAAGCTCGGGCGCTAACCACCCAAACGGCGAGCCGCCGGCGTCACGCCGGCGGCTCGCCCTCGCCCGGCGCGATCTCCTCCGCCCGACGCTCGGCCGCCTCCTTCTCGCGGTCGAGCTTGCGTTGGCGCTTTTCCTCCTTTTTCCGCTGCCGACTCAGCTCCTTCTGGCGCTTCTCGTACCCGTAATTGCGCTTCGGCATCGCGACTCCGCGTCGGGGTCACCGATCCGCGCGAGACAGGGCAGGCTGCCGGAGTCGGACGGCGGGCGGTAGCGCAAGATAGCGCCGCACCCAGCCCGCCGCTCGCGGGGCTAGCGCGGCGGCGCTCACGGGAGCGGCGCGGGACCGCTAGGACTCCGGCGGCCGGTACGCGTCCACCGAGATGTCGAGGTCGCGCCGGAGCTCGGCGTCGCCGCCCACCAGATCGGACCACGAGATCTCGCGCCCCTTGCGCGCGCCCTTGGGCGCGATCTTCACGCCCTCGGGGCTGATCGTCACGGTGTAGAGTTGCCCGCCGAGATCCAGCTCGCGCTTGATCGTCTTGTTGAGTGGTGCCGGCATGTCCCGATCTCCGTGTCCGTCGGTTCAGGGTTGATGATCCGGGGTGCCGCGCGACGCCGCCGGACCGCGTTGGCTCGTCCATCGCGAGTGCGCCCGACGGCGTGGCCACGTGCAAAGTGTGGCGGCCGGGGCCGCGCGTCAAAGGCGGGGGTGAACGGCGGTCCGGCCCGGGCGCGCCCGGCCGGTGACGCGGAGATCAGGCGGCGGGCCGCCGGCGCGCGTTGCGACGCGTAGCGAGCGCCCGCGCGAGCCCGAGGCTCGCCGCGATCGCCCAGCGCCAGAACAGGTAGAGCGCGAGCCCGAGCGCCGCGACGCCGGCGAGCACGCGCCAGTCGAGCAGCACGCGCCAACCGTCGCGACTCACGCGGCCGCCGAGCGTGCCGAGCATGCCCAGGGCCGCGAGCACCAGCGCGTGGCGCCGGCGCTGGGCGGCCGTGAGCTCGATCGGGGGCGGCTCGTCCGGCTCTCGCATGCTCCCTCGAAGGGTGGCTGGCGCGTCTCTTGCCTTCACCGGCGGCATCCCTCATCCGGTGCCGTCACGATGCGCTCGACTTCTGCAAGTCGGCCTGTCCGCGCGCGATCCGCGCTTGCGCTTTGCGGCACGGTGGCGCTTTCGGCATGCGCCGCGAAGTATGCCCAGGTGCCGCCGCGGCTCGACCTCGAGCCCTACGGGCGGGTGGCGCTCGTCACCTTCGCCGCGGAGCGGGACCAGAACGGGCTCGGCACGCTCGCGACCCAGCGGTTCGCCGAGGAGCTGCTCGCGAGCCAATCGCACGTCGAGCTCTTGGAGCTCGGCCCGGCCGACAGCTCGCTTCGGGCGCTCGCAGCCTCGGGCGACGCGGCGAGGCTGGTGCAGGCGCTCGGCCGCGAAAAGAACGTGCCGGCGGTATTCCTGGGCCAACTCTCGCTCTCCGACGTGAAGCCGCGCGGCCGCCTGAGCGCGTCCAGCGGGCTCAACGTGCGTGCCTCGGTGGCGGCCGAGCTCACCGTGCGGCTGCTGTCCACCAGCACGGGTGGCACGCTCTGGCGCTCGAGCGCGGCCGCGAGCGGCACGGTCGGGCGAGTCAGCATCAGCGAGCGGGCGCCGGCGATCGCCATGCGCGACCCCGATGAAGCGTACGGCGAGGTGGTGAATCAGCTGGTGCGCGGCGTGACGCGCGACCTCCGCCCGACGTGGGTGAAGCAGTAGCCGGTCTCGCCCGGCAGGGCGCCGCCACCTGCCCCCCGCCACGCCGTAGCGCGCGCGAGCGTCCCTAGACGGCCGCGGGGTCCGCAGAAGATCGCCGGCCGCGCTCCGCATTTCAGCCCGTCAGCCGCCGTCGCCACCATCGTCTCCCGGCCGGGTCAGACGCGCCGCCAGCCGATCTCGAGCCCCTCGCGGCCGCCCAAGGCCCCGCGCAGCATCGCGATCAGCTCGGGATCGGCCCCGTCCTCCTCGAGCATGTCCACCGTCGCCGGATCGATGTAGTAGTCCCGGTCCTCCGGCGACTCCTCCTCCAGCTCGTCCACCAGAAGCTTGAATTGCGCGTCGGTGATGGTCCCCAGGACGCGCCGGGTTTCGGCCTCCAGGAGCTGTATCGGCACAGGCTCTCCTGACGAAGAATGCCAGACATGCCGCGCGCCCCGAGCAGCGCGCCGGATCGGTCTAGCCCCAAGGTACAGCGCGTACCGCGGAGCGGCAGCGGTCCGGGAGCCACGGCGAACGGCCCAGTCCGCATGGACGGCGCTGGCCGAAGTTCCTAGCTTGTGCTCGAATCGAGGGGCGAGCGCGGTGAGCGCACCCGCCTCCAGCCAGATGCCGGGAGGAA
>DASSOD010000083.1:0-22613 GCA_035700905.1 Gemmatimonadales bacterium
TGCTGGAGACGCCGCGCATCGGCGGCGGCCAGGTGCCGCTCACGATGCGCCTCCTGTCTCCGGCGCGGCGGCCGGTGCAGGTCACGCAGGATCTCGCCGGGTTCTGGCGCAGCACCTACTTCGACGTCCGGCGGGACTTGAAGGGCCGCTACCCCAGGCACTACTGGCCCGACGATCCCCTGCAGGCGACGCCGACCCGCCGCACCCGCCCTGCCACGTGACGGACTAGGCCTCCAGGCGGAGCCGGTTCACCAGGGCGTGGGCGCGGCGCGTGGTCTCCGGCAGGCGGAACCCCCGACCGACGTGCTCGACCAGCCGGACCGCGGTCTCGAGGTCCATCAGATGTCCGATGGAGACGTAGACCGGGGCCACGCCCTCCCGGAGCCTCAGCGCCATTCCCACGACCTCACCCCGGTCCATGAGCGGCGCCGTGGCGCCGCGCCTCCGCGCGAGCGGACGGTGCGTGCCGACCAGGATGGACTTGGCGCAGCCAATCGAGGGCACCTCGAGCAGCACGCCGCCGTGGCATGCGAGCCCGAACCGCCGGGGGTGCGCGTAACCGGCCCCGTCGAAGATGAGGAGGTCGGGCTTCCGCTCGAGCCGGGCCCACGCCTCGGCGATCGGCGGGAGCTCGCGGAAGGTGAGCAGCCCCGGAACGTAGGGGAAGGCGAGACGAGTCTCCGCGGTCGCCTCGTCCACGGTTGCGAGCGAATCGGCGTCCAGCACCACGACCGCGGCCCAGGCGCGATGCCCGCCGACCTCGACCGAGATGTCGGCACCCGCGATCCGGCGCGGCCGGAAGTGCGGCGGCGGATGCGGGACCAGCCGGTCGCGGAGGCGGCGCTGGATCTCCACCGCCTCGCGCACCGACACGTCCCACCGCTGCCGCACTAGTGCTTGGCGAAGCTCTGGGTGGCGCCGCTCGACTGGAAGGCGAGGACCTCGTAGGCCTCGTGGGGCTTGCCGGGCTCGTCCATTCCCGGCGCGCTCGCCGGCATGCCGGGGACGGCGAGTCCCATGAGCTTCGGCCGCTCGCGCAGCAGGCGCTGCACGTCGGAGGCGGGAACGTGGCCCTCGAGCAGGTAGCGGTCCACCTGCGCGGTGTGGCAGGAGCGGACGTCCTTGGGCACGCCGAGCCAGTCCTTCACCTCTTCCATGTTCTCGCGGTCGTGCACGACGGTCTGGAAGCCTGCCGCCTTGACGTGGTCCACCCACTTGGCGCAGCAGCCGCAGGTCGGGCTCTTGTAGATCGTGACCAGTGGCGCCGCGACGACGGGCCCGGCGAGCGCCCAGCTGCGCCCCGCCGCGAACCCGGCGGCAAGCCCAGCCGTCTGGGCCAGGAACGTGCGACGTGAGATCATGACCAGCCTCCTTGGCCCGCAAGATAATGCGGCCTGCCCGCGAGGTCCCGGCGGCGGCTCATCGCGCCGTGTCGGGGCAGCCATCGCGCCGGCGGGTGTCCGCGATCGATATTATCCGCCACTCGGCGCCCTCCCGCGCAAGCTGGAACGCGTCCACCCCGCAGTGGCTGAACTTGTCGCCGGCGTAGAACGAGTACTCGGCCCAGACCACGACCAGCGGCCCGTCCACGTGCACCGTCTCGTTGCGCAGCCGCTCGTCCCAGACCTCCGGGTGCGGCGTGCCCACGGCCCGCACGAACGCGTCCACCGTGTCCACCTCGACCGACGCCGCGCCGTCGCGCAGGCGCGCGGTGACGAGCTGCGCGGCCGGGTGGAACACGCTCCGGACGCCCGCGCTGTCCCCCGCCCGCATCGCGTCGAACAGCCGGTGGACCACAGCCAAGGCGGCCGTTCCGCCGGCGGATTGGTTCTGGGCGGTGCACGTCGGAGGGAGCAGGACGCCAGCACACACGGCGAGCAGGGACGCGCAAACCCGCGGGATCGTGATCATGAGGCCTCGAGAAGGGTGAGATGCCTTGCGCGGCCACGGGGGGCGACCGTGACCTGACGGACTCCCGGCCGCCGGCGTTTCAGCGCGGCTCGCCCGCCGCCGCGCCCCCGCCTCCGGGTTTGGCGGTCTCGGCCTCCGCCGCGAGGACGCGCCGGATCCCGGGGACGAGCAGGGCGAGCGCCCCGAGCTGCACCAGGTGAAAGAGGCCGTTGTGGTCGAGCTCCCATACCAGCCGGGCGCGGACCGACGTGTCCGCCTGCACCGCGCCCGCCAGGAGGCTCACGACAAGCCCACCCGCGACCCGGCCGGCGCCGGAGAGCGTCCGCGCCGGGCGCAGGTATACCCAGACGCAGAATGCGAGCGCCGCCGCCTCGTACGCCACGAAGACGGCGAACTCGCCGTGCGCCGCGACGGTCAGAGCGTAGAACGCCACCGCCGCCGCATGCATCGGCACGAGCAGCCGCCGCGCGGCGGCGTCACCTCGCCAGTCGGCAGTGGCGCCCACGACGAAGAGCGCGACGGTCACGCCCAGCAGCAGGTACAACGGATGCCAGATCGCGTCGCGAAGCGCCGGGGGAAGAGGGAGCCCGTGCACCGCCGCGCCCAGTGCGGCCGATCCGGCGAAGCTGGCGAGCGCGCCCAACCAAATGGCGCGGCGAAACGACCGAGGCGCGCGCGCGAGATAGGCCAGGCCGAGCAGTGCGGCCACCGCGAGCAGCAGATCGGTGAGCGCGGTGGTTTCCTCGGTGGTCACGAGCGCCTCGCATCGAGCGCGAGATCGGGATAATCTCCGGCGATCGGAGGGCGCGCATGAACGTCCATCATGACGTGGCCGGACACCGGTTCGTGATTCGACTGCCCGCCGGGGAGGCGGTGTTGAACTACGCCCTCGAAGGCGCGGGCGTGGTGGACTTCTACAGCACGTACGTCCCGCCGGCCGAGCGCGGCCGCGGCATGGCCGCGCGGCTGGTGCGCGCCGCCGTCACGCACGCGCGGGAGGCCGAGCTCCGGATCGTGCCCTCGTGCTGGTACGTGCGGCGGTGGCTCGACGCGCATCCGGAGGAGCAGGACCTGCTGGCCCGCTGACGGCGGCGTTCGAGATCAGCCGTCCGACCCCGGCTCTCGGTCACGCCGGGCCTCGCCGGGACGGCCCAGCGTTTCCTCCAGCCAGCGGCGCGCGGCCTCGGGGTCCTCCCGGTCACGCCGGACGAATTCCGTGAGCAGCGAGTGGTCGGCCGGCGCCTCCGGCGGTGGGTCGCCCGAGGTACGCCAGGCCCACACCAGCGCCAGCGCGCCCCCGGCGACGCCGGCCAGCACCAACGCGACCAGCAGCAGGTGGGCGGGATGCATCGGCGGGCTCGGGCGCCGGCGCGAGGACGGCGGCGCCGGCGGCCTCAGGCGCCCGGAGCCGGCGAGGCCAGCGCCTTCACGAGCTCGTACCAGTACCGGGCCGCCTCGTGAAACGCCTTCACGCCTACGCGCTCGTCGCGACCGTGGGCGCGGATGTCGTCCACCCGCTCGAAGATCGCGCCGATGCCGTACGTGGGAATGCCCGCGTTCCGGGTGTAGAGCCCGTCGGTGGCGCCGGTGGACATCTCGGGGACGACCGCCACGCCGGGCCACATACGAAGCGCGAGCTGCTCGACGGGGCGGATGACCGCGGGGCTGAGCGGCGACGGCGGACTCGGCACCGGCGGCGCTATCCGGGAGAGGTGAATGGCAGTGTCCGCCAGAACCTTCCGGAGGACTGCCTCGACGCTGTCGGCCGGATCGTTGGGCAGCATTCGGCAGTTCACCGTGGCCCGCGCGAGCTGGGGGAGCGCGTTGTCGGCGTGGCCGGCAAAGAGCCGGGTCGCCACGCACGTCGTCCTGAGCAGGGAATTGTAGTAGGGCACCGCGGAGAGGCGGCGCGCGGCCCCGGGATCGGCGGAGCGCGCCACGGCCCGCATGTCGGCCGCGATCGCCTTGGGCTGCGTGGCGGCCGCCCGGGAGAAGAACGCGCGGGTCGTCTCGTTGAGGCGGACCGGGAAGTTGAACGCCGCCAGCCGCCCGAGGCCCGCGCTCAGTCGGTAGATCGCGTTGTCCGGCTCCGGCACCGAGCTGTGCCCACCCTTGTTGCGCACCTCGAGCATGAAGCTCAGGTACACCTTCTCCGCGGTCTGCACCTGGAACGCCACGGGCTTGCCGTCCCGCAGCTCGCCCCCCCCGCCGTCGGTGTTGAGCGCGAACTCGGCGTCGATCAGATCCCGATGCTGCTCCAGCAGCCACTTGATGCTCTGGCTGGTGGTCTCCTCGTCCGCGGTGAGCACGATGACGAGATCGCGGTCCGGCACGAATCCCTCACGCTTGTACCGGATGAAGTTGGCGATCAGCATCGCCGCGCCGGCCTTGTTGTCGCTGGAGCCGCGTCCGTAGTAGTAGCCGTCGAGCTCGCGGAACTGGTACGGGTCGAACGACCAGTCCTCCTTCCGCGCGTCCACCACGTCGAGGTGCGCCATCAGCAGCACCGGCTTGGCGGACGAGGAGCGCCCCCGGTAACGCGCCACCAGGCTCTGGTGCTTGGGCTCGTACCCGAGGATCTGAACATCCGC
Organism: Gemmatimonadales bacterium; assembly: GCA_035700905.1. Taxonomy (GTDB): domain Bacteria; phylum Gemmatimonadota; class Gemmatimonadetes; order Gemmatimonadales; family GWC2-71-9; genus DASQPE01. The sequence goes on from DASSOD010000083.1 coordinate 4,503, forward strand.
CGCCGGGAACCCGGTATCGAGCAGCCGCCGGGCGAGCGCTTCGGCGGCGTCGCGGGTATGGCCGGCGGAGTCGCTGGTGTTGATCTCGATGAGTTGCTTCAGGATGTCGCGCTCGAGCACGTGGGGATCGTCGGCCTGCGCGGCGAGCGTGAGCATCGGTGCTGCGGCGAGCGTGGCGGTAAGCAGCAAGGCGCGGCGCATGGGCTCGGCTGACTCGAGGGTTCGCGTGCTTCGAGGAAGGGCGGAACATCGCTCGCACGGGCTGGCATGTCCAGCCGAGCGCCCGCAGCGGGTTCTCCCCCGGCCTGGCTCGGCGCGGGGCGGTGTGACACAAGTCACATTGGTGCATGTACTTAGAATAGCGAGCGACCATTGCGCGCGAGCGCGGCTTCGGGTTTCTTTCGGCATCACTTGAACCGAGGCTCACCGCCATGTCGAAGAAGGCCAAGAACCACGACGAGCAGCGCGCGAACACGATCAAGGACCCGGATGACTGGACTACCGGCGACGAGCCGATGACCGGCGCCCAGGAGTCGTACCTTCATACTCTGGCGAGCGAAGCCGGCGAGCAGGTCGAGCCGGACCTCACCAAAGCGGAGGCATCGAAGCGGATTGACGAGCTGCAGGACAAGACCGGCCGCGGGAAGGAGGGCGGCGGCTGACGCGCGCCGCTATTGACAAATTTATTTTTCCATTCCAAGTTCGACTGGCCTTCACCCCGAGCCCATGCCAGCCGCCAGCGCGGTCCACGTCATCGACCATCCCGAGCGCGCCGCCACCGCGCTCCACCCGCTCCGGCTGCGAATTCTCGCCGAGCTGGACGAGCCCGCTTCGGCCGCGGGACTCGCCCGCCGGCTCGGGCTCCCGAGGCAGCAGCTCAATTACCACCTCCGGCTCCTCGAGCGCGACGGGTTGGTCGAGCCGGCCGGCGAGCGGAAGCGGCGCAACTGCACCGAGCGGCTGATGCGCGCCGTCGCCCGCTCGTACGTGATCGACCCCGCGACGCTCGGCGAGGTCGCGGCCGACCCCGCGCGCTCCGGCGATCAGCTCTCCAGCAGCTACCTCGTCGCGGCGGCCGCGCGGGTGATCACCGAAGTGGCAACGCTCCAGCAGCGCGCCCGCGCCGGCGCCAAGCGGCTGCCTACGCTCACGCTGCAGGCCGACGTGCGGTTCGCCTCCCCCGAAGCGCAGCACGCGTTCGCGGAGGAGCTCTCGGAGATCCTGGCCCGGCTCGTCGCCAAGTACCACGACGCCGCGGCGCTGCGGGGCCGGCCCTTCCGGCTGCTCGCCGCGGCCTATCCCTCGCCCGATCCCATCGTCGTTTCGCCATTGGAGGCATCATGAGCCCGCCATCGCCCCCAGCCGAGCAGCAGGCGGCCCGGAGTCGCACGGTAGACCAGCGGATCTCGATCGCCGCACCCACGGACGTGGTCTGGCGCGCGCTCACCGAGGCGCGCGAGCTCATGCGGTGGTTTCCGCTCGAGGCCGGCGTCTCGCCCGGACGAGGCGGCACGATGCGCATGTGCTGGCCGGGCGAGTTCGAGGAGGAGGCGCGGATCGACGTGTGGGAGCCGGGTCGCCATCTGCGGGTCCTCGGATTCCCGTCGGGCGGCGCGATGACGCTGGTGACGGACTACTACCTCGAGTCGAGCGGCGGCGGGACGGTGGTGCGCGTCGTGAGCTCCGGGTTCGGGGCGGGGGAGGAGTGGGACGAGCTGTACGAGGGCGTGCGCTGCGGGTGGGAGTTCGAGCTCCGGAGCCTGCGGCAGTACCTCGAGCGCCACCGGGGCGAGGACCGGCGGGTCGCGTGGGCGCGCACCTGCTTTTCCTGCGGCCATGCGGCGGCGTGGGAGCGCATCACCCGCCCGGGCGGTTGGTTCGGCGCGGCCGGACTCACGCTTGCATCGCCGGGCGAGCGGTACCGGTTCCGCACCGCCACGGGCGAGGAGCTCGCGGGCTGGGTCGAGGTGAGCGAGGCGCCCCGGCAGTTCGCGGGCACGGTCGAGAACTGGAATCACGGCCTGTTCCGCCTCGAGCTCTGGGGTCGTGAGGCCGCGGGCCGGGCGGTGGCGTGGCTCGCGACCTGGGGCGAGCCCTCGCGCGGCATCGCGGCGCTCGAGCAGGCCTGGCAGGGGGCCATGGACGCGTGCTTGGGCGGCGGACGGGCGGACGGGCGCAGCGGCGGACAGTAATCGGAAGCCGGAAGGCACCCGCTTAGCTGATGAGCGTGGCTGGTGGGATGATGGCTTCGAAGGGCTGGTAGACGAAGCGGAAGCTTTCGTCGGTCTCGAGCCAGGGGCGAGCGAGGATGGCTCGGACTGCACGGCGAGCTGTCTCGCGGAGGTCGGGGGGGAGCGGACCCTTCAGGAGCTCGGCATCCAGTTCGGCGGCGGTGCGCTGCAGGCGCTCGCGGTCGGCCGGAGGGGCCGCCCCCAGCGCGACCTGCACGTTGGTCCAGGCGCTGCGATACGGATCGCGGTCCAGCATCGGCGGGAGCGCGGGCGCGAGGCGGTCGGGAGGCAGCTCGCGCAGCCGCTGGACGAAGCGGCGGGCCAGCGCGACGCCGTCCCACGCGGTCTTCACCACGGTCTCGACCTCCCGCCGTCGCCAAGCTCGCCTGCGTTCGCCACTGCCCGTCCCCGCCGCCGCTCACCGGATAGCATAGGTGATAGCCGCGGCGAGCGCCACGCGGCGGTCAGGCAACCGCCGCCACGAGCCGGTCGAGCAATTCAGCCTGCGCCGGGTTCAGCTTGGTGCGGGCCGCCGGGAGATCGAACCACCCGCAGCGGTCCACCTCGGGGAACGTGAGCCAGCGTCCGGAGCCGCGCGGCCACTCGGTTTGCATCGTGTTGCTGCTGACCCGCGCCGGATCGGCGTCGCCCTCCCAGGCCCAGGCGTGCACGATCTTGCCGGCCTTCTGCCGGATGCTGCCCAGCGCGATGAACGGTCCCTGGGGCGCGATGCCGGTCTCTTCCTCGAACTCGCGGCGCGCCGCGGCGAGCAGCTCTTCACCCGGCCCGACGACTCCCTTCGGGATGGTCCACGCGCCGGCGTCGCGCTGCTGCCAGAACGGGCCGCCGGGGTGCGCCAGGAACACCTCGAGGCCGCCCGCCGCGCGGCGGAAGAGCAGCAGCCCCGCGCTCACCTTGGCGGACGCCGGCCGCTTGCCGCTCGAGGCCACGCCTAATCCAGCGCCTTGCGGTAGACGTGCTGCGACTTGATCCGAACGAAGCCCAGCCGCACGTAGAACGGGTGTGATTCCTCGCGCACGACGTTGCTCCGCACCTTGATCGTGTGGAGGGACCGAGCGCGCGCCCAGCGCTCGATCTCCTCCACCAGCGCGCGCCCCGCGCCCGCCCCGCGGTGGCGCCCGTCCACGACCAAGCCGAGAATCTCGCACCAGCTGCCGGCCTCCAGCGCGATCTGCGCCATCCCGTGAATCCACCCGGCAATGGCGCCGTCTCGCTCGGCGACGCGGACGCAGTGATCGTGGCGGTCGAGGATGGCGCGGAGGCGGTCCGCGAGCTCCGGCCCGCTCACGGGGTAGCCGAGCTGGCCTGACAGTTGGGCGAGCGCCGGCGCATCCCCGAGAGCGGCCGAGCGGACGCGGAGCGCGGCGGCGGGGCTCACGAGGCCGGCGCCGGCCAGATCGGCCGCCGGGGCGTCACCGTGCCGACGAACGGCGGCGGCAGGCGTACGGGCTGAGCGCTCTCCAGGCAGAATTCCGGCGTGGGCCCGAGGGTCATCTGGCGGCCCCAGAGGGCGGAGCCGGCGGGCCGGACGAAAGGCGCGAGCGCCTCGAGCAGGGTCGCGTAGCTCATGCCTGCCGGCTTGCCGAACCAGACGGCGGTCCGGGGAGCATCGCCCGGCGATCCGAGCCGCAGGCGAAACAGGCCGGCGGTGCCGTTCTCGGCAGCGGCGGCAGCGGCGTCATGCGGCTCGCGTCGCGCCGCGCTCACGGCCGCGTCATTCAGCGGATCGAGCGCCGCCGAGCCCTCGAGCAGATACCAATCCTCGTACGCGTCGCGTCCGCCGGCGGCCCAAGCCGCGCCCTGCATGGCCGCCGAGCGCGAGCCGAGGAAGCCGGGCACGCCCGCCGCCTGCAGCACCGCGTGAAAGCGGCGCTGAAGCTCCTCGTAGCGATCGGGGGGCACGTCGCCGCGGCGCCAGTGCCAGAAGACGTACGCGAGCATCTCGGCTCCGTCTATTCGGGAAACCCGGCGGCGACCGATTTGGGGGCGGCGAGCCGCCAGGCATCCGTCACCAGGACGCGGAGCAGCTCGCGATCCACCCGCGCGAGCGCCACGCCGAGCCACGTTGCACGACCAGCACGACCGACAGGAGGAGCAGTGGCCCGAGCGTGCCGACCAACAGCGCAAAGCCCACGTACAGCAGCGCGAGGGAGACGTACATCGGGTTTCGGGTGTAGCGATACGGGCCGCCGGTGACGAGCGCGCTCGCCGGGCGGTGGGGGACGGTGGTCGTTCCGGCCCGGGAAGTTGCCGATCGCCGCTCCAGTGACGGCCGCCCATCCGGCGACGAGCAGCCACCCGAGCGGCACGCGCACGCTCTCCGGCCCGAGCGATCCGGCGTGGAATCCGGCGAGCCGGCCGAGCGGCAGGCCGAGCCCGAAGCCGACCAGGTACGCGAGCGGCGGTGGTAATCGGACGCCGGGGTGCGGCGGGGTGTGGTGGATGCCATTTCCGTCTCACCGCCGGGGTGGGGGTTGGCGCGGCGCCGAGCGCGTCACCACGGCGAGCTGCCGTGCGGGGCCGCGTCATCACGGCAGCGGCAGCACCCGTCCCAGGCCCGCATAAACGTAATGCGAGCCGAACACCCGCCGAAGCTCGGCGAAGGCCGGTTCGCCGGTGCAGTGCCCGGGCGCGATCTCATCCACCCGCCACTGATCGTGGAGCGCGCCCACGATCCGCGCAATCGCGGTGTCGGGGGTCGTGACCAGGTGCAAACCGCCGAAGATCTCGTGCACGTGATCGCCCACCGCGCGCGACGCCTCGAGGATGGTCTCGATGCCCGGATGCGAGCAACCGACCAGCAACACCAACCCTTCGGGCGTCCGAAGCACCAGCGAGAGCTCGCGCAGCTCCAGCGTGCCCGGCGTCCGCGACACGGTCGAGACGATGGCGACGCCTGGCACGGGCTTCGTCAGGCTGTCCACCCACACGAAGTGCGCCTTGGGCCACGCCTGCCCGAAGGTCATCTGCTCCGGCGGCGCGCCGGCGAAGTACCGCATCGAGTCGGGCAGCTCCGGGGCACGGCGGTAGAACGTGCTCGGGAGCGACGCGCCGAAAACGCCGAAGCCTTCCCGCGGCGCGTAGATGGTGACGCGCGGGTTCACGCGCAGGAGATAGTTGAGCCCGGAGGTATGGTCGCCGTGGCGGTGGGACACGACGACGAAGTCCAGCCGGCGGAGGTCGAGGTGCAGGGCGCGCACGTTGCGCTCGAAGGTCTCGGCATCGTTGCCGGTGTCGAACAGGATGCGCTTCCCGCGGTACTCCACCAGTGCGGCGAACCCCCAGTCGCGGACGAGGTTCGGCCGGGTGATGAAGGCGTCGTAGATGATGGTGACGCGGCTTGGGGAGGGAGCGGCGCGCGCCGGCGGCGTCGCTACGATGAGCGCGAGCGACAGCAGCGGATGGACCCACATGACTCGGTCCTTGCGAAGGGGAAATGTGCGCCGTGCTGCGTGAGCGGTTGCCGCGCGCGCCGCGGACTCCACGGATGCTCAATCTGTCGCGCCGGCCTGCGCTCCGCCACGTCCGCCGTCCGGCACCGCGAGTCGCGTCCCGCGGTATACCGCGACCTCTGATCCCTCCGCGAGGAGCGCCGAGCGCGGCGCGCCCGCGAGCGCGGACGCGAAGGCCGCGCCGTAGAGCGGCGCAAGGTCGGCGTCGAGCGCGGCGCGGGCGGCGTTCCACACCCGCCACCGCGGGTGGTGCACCCGGTACTCCTTGCACCCGCCGTCGCGCTGGGCGGTGTAGCCCCAGTAGTGCTCGGTCACGAACTCCGCCTCCGAGCCGGGTGCCGGGAGGCACGGCGCGCCCGCGGCCTCCACCCGGATCCGGTGCCATCGGCCGCCCAGGCGCCACCGGTACTCGGCCGCGCCCGGCGCGTCCGGCTTCGCGGCATCGAGCTCGAGCGTGTGCCCCATCGGCAGCGCGAGGTAGGGCTCGTTGTAGCACCACCGCGCGACCAGCGCGACGGCCGCCCTCGGCACGATCTCCTTCACGAACACCACGGCGCGGCGCCAGGCGCCGTCCGGGCCGCGGCGCCGCACGTAGAAGCGCAGGTTCACCTCATCGAAATCGCTGTGGCCCGGGATGGCGACGCCGAGAACCCGCGTGTCGAGAAAACGAAAGCCGACGATGCTCGCGAGCAGCGCCCCGTCGAAGTCGTCGAGCTCGGTTCCGCGGGGCACGAGCGGCGCGAGCAGCGCGCGGTCCACCTCGTAGTTGAGCATCGCGAGGTGCCGCCAGCGAGCCGTGAGGAACGGGCGCTCGTCGGGCACGGGCGACGCGCGCGGCCCACTATCGCCGGATTAGGATGACCCCGCCCATCACCAGCGCGGCCCCGAGCAGGCGGGGCCAGGTCGCGGGGTGGAGCGGGAAACCGACCAGGCCGTACTGGTCGAGCACGAGCGAGGCGAGCATCTGTCCGGCCACGACCGTCGCGATCAGGGTCGCCGCCCCGAGCCTCGGCGCGAGCACGATCGTCGCGACGACGTAGAGCGCGCCGAGCAGGCCGCCGCTCCACTGCCACCACTCGCTCCGCGCCCACGCGTGGCTCGAGGAGGCGCCGGCGCCGTGCAGCAGCAGCCCCACCGCGAGCCCGACCGTTCCGATCAGGAAGGACGCGAGCGCCGCGCCGAGCGAGCTGCCGAGCACCCGTCCCAGATCGGCGTTGATGCCCGCCTGAACCGGCAGGAGGACGCCGGCGCCGAAGGCGAGAAGAAGGGCCACGAGCATCGGAATCTCCGGTGAAGGTCAGCCGTCGGACGGCGCGCCGGGGCCGAGCTGCCACACGAGCTCGCGCGCGAGCTCCGCGGCGACGTCCTCCCAAGTGGGACGGGCGGAGAGCGCGAGCAGGCGGGCGAGCGCCTGCTTGATCGCGTCCCAGTCGAAGGCGGGCACCAGCAGGTAGCCGCGGCCCCAGCGCGGCTCCTCCAGGCGCGCGAGGTACCCGGGCGTCACCACCGTGAACGCGAACGCCTCCCGCTCGGCGCCGCCCCGCGGTCCGATGACCGCGTGGAACCGCACGGCGCAGCTCCGCGGGTCCGGCGGGAGCGCGGGCGGATCGAGGTCGAGGCTCCGAATCTGCCGAAGCTCGGGATAGATCATCCGCGCCGCTCACGCCGGAGCCGGCGACGCTTCCAATTCCACCACTTGAGCAGTTCGGGCCGGGGGCGATCGGTGCGGGCGTAATACACGGCGCAGCGGAAGGCGTAGAGCACACAGGGGTCCTGTCGCGCTCCGCGCACGTCGGAGAGGCGCTGATACGGGCGCTCCGGATCCCGCGCCCGCAGGCCGGCGATGGTGCGCACGCCCAGGTCCCGAAGATCGGACGCCAGACTCGGTCCGATTCCGGGGATTTGCTCCAGCTCGTCCGTCGGAGTGGTCCGCCGCCGGGTCACGCGGCCTCCTTCCGGTTGCGCCCATGGCGCGGCGAGCTCGATCGGCTCACGGCTGACCTGCGTCGCACGCGCGGCAGTCCAGCGTGGTGCCGAGCCGCCCCGCGCGGCCCTGCGCCGTGGTCACCCACGTCCGCACCTGCCACGGCGGGTCGTGCCGCACGTGCTGGGTGTGGCCGCACTCGAGTCTGGCGACCCAGTGGCGCTCGTCGTCCTGATGGAAACCGACAATGCGTCGTTGCATGAGTTCGATGCGGGTTGATGTCGCATCGCTCAAGTTAGTTCGGGGCGGGCGCGCCCGCTCAAGCCCCGGAGTCGCCTCACGCGCCCCGCCGCCGCCCGGCCGCGCTCAGTCGAAGTAGTCCCCGGCGACGCGGAGCCCCATCCAGAGCCCGACGCCCGTGCCGACGGCGCTGATCATCGCGGCGGCCATGGGGCCGATGCGTGCGCCCAGCCACCAGCCGACCGCGCTGCCGCCGGTGGCGCCGACCAGGCCGAGCAAACGTCGCATGGGGGTCTCCTTTCGGCGGTGGGGGGCTCAGCGGCGGCCGAAGGTCCAGGTCGTGTAGAGCGCGACCCACATCATCGCCGCGGCCACGATCAGATAGAAGAGCGTGGTGAGCTCGTCGCCGATCGCCTGGCGGAGCCAGCGGGCGCGATAGTCGTCCCAGAACCACCACGGCCGGGCGAGCGTCATCGCGGCGAGGAAGAGGCCCAACCCGAGCCAGAGCACGCGATCGCGGCCCCACCCGAACTCGCGGGCGACGACCAGGAGCGTGACGAGGAACAGCACCGACACGCCGGTGAGCATCAGCGCGCCCCGCCGCGGGCTGCGCGGATCGGCCGGCGCGGCGCGCGGCGGCCGGGTGCACCACTCCCGGGCCGCGTACATGATGAGGCCGGCGCTCACGAGCGCCAACCCGACGGCGCCGATCAGGAGGAGGCGGTCACCCACCGGTCAAGGCACGGTGGCGACGGCCGCCTTCCAGGGGCGCCAGCGCTGCTGCGGGTCCTCGGTGAGCACGATGACCTGGTACCGCTTGGGCTTGAGGCCGCCGATGCGAGCCTCGTACGCTTCGGGCGCGGGGGTTCCGCGGCAGCGCTTGGCGGGACTCGGCCCGGTGAGCCGGAGCTTGATCACCGCGCCGCGCCACTGGTATCCCGCCCGGGCCCGCTGCCCGCAGGGGTTCTCGAAGGCCAGCCCGATGACCAGCGCGCCCGGTTCGGGCGTGAGCAGCACCCCGGCGGCGATCGCGCTGTCGGGCGGCGGGTCGAGCCGGGTGAGCGCTACCGGCCGCCAGTCGTCCTGGCGCCCGGCGGCGAGTCCGCCGAGGAGCACGAGGATGGGAGCGAGTCGCATGTCGGGTTCCTTCCGTGGTGTCTGGTGTCGCGCGCCGGCGACTCCGCCCGGGTGGGCCGCGCGGCGCCCGCGCCGAACGCTGCCGGCGTGCACCGGGGCGGCGGATCGCGAGGCCTGACGCATGTGTGCGCGCGCTGCCGGCCTGCCGCCACGGGTCCTCCTGGTGATGCCCGACCAATGGCCACGTGCACTGCTGCGCGCCGCGCTCCGCGAGGCGGGCTACGACGCCGTGGGTACCCGAGAGCTCGCGGGCGCCGCGCGGTTCCGCCCGGTCGAGCCCGATCGCGGGCCGGTGCGGCTCGTGGTGCTGGACCAGGCCGCGCTCCCTGCGGATCGCGGCCCGGCGCTCCTCGCGACCCTGGTCCAGCGCCACGGCGCCCCGCCCGTCATCCTGCTCGCGCGGCCCACGCAGGCCGGCGCACGCGGCTCGTGGGCGCGGGTGCTGCGCCGCCCGACGAGCATCGGCGACATGGTGCGGGCCGTGGAGGAGCTCCTACCCCTGCCGGAAGGCGAGCGGCGCCCGCTCGACTGACTCACCGCCCCGTCTCCGCGGCGAGCGCTGCCCTTGCCCTGGGTCCGGGGCCCGATTACCATTCCGGCAGTTGCGACATAGCCTTCGGGCCCCGGGGAATCAGAGCAGCCCGGGTGATCAACCTGCCAAGAGCCTGCGTCCCGGTGAGTGCATCCGCACTCGACCGGGCGTTGTGTTCTCCGGGACCGTCATCCGGCCTCTCGAGGTCGGTCAGCCGGCGCGCCGGGGCGCTCGTGAGGCCCGGCGGCCCTCCCATCGCGCTCACCTGTCGCTGGACCAGTGGATCGCGCGGATGCGCCATCCCTGCGCGGTCCGGGAGAGCACCACCAGCTCGGCGCCGTTGCTCGCGATCGGCCGTCCCCGGTAGCTGCCCTCGATTCGGGTGGTAGACACGGCCCACGCGGTCGCTTCCTGCAACGTCACCCGGACGGGGCCGCGCCGGCTTCGCGTGGCGCGGGCGAATGCGATGTCGGCCGACAGATGGTGGGTACGGTAGTGGGCGACGGTCTCGATCGCACCGCCTTCGACTATCACGGCGTCCGCCGCCAGGAGCTCGAGCGCTGCGGCGGAATCGCCGCGCGCGAGCGCGTCGTGATACGCGCGGACCACGGCGGCCGCCGCGGCCGAGTCGCTCGGCGCAGCCTGGGCCGCGGTGCCGGCTGCGTCGCCCGGCGCGTCCTGGGCCGCCGCGCCGCCGGCCGTGGGCTCGGCCATGCCGGCGAGCATCAGCACGAGCGCGGGAGAACCGAACCACCGGGCGCGCGCGCGGCGCACCCGCGAGTCGCGCCAGCGGAGCACGCCCCTCACGGCATCGTGTCGGCCGCGGGCACGGAGTTGACCCGCCGCGCCGCGCGGGTCATGTCGCCCCACCACTCCTGCGGCTTGCCGAAGTAGTAGAGCAGGGCTGCAAGGATGATCACCAGGACGAGCAGGCCTCGAAAGCTCATCGCCGGCTCCTGGATTGGGGTTCATCGGGCGAATCCGCGGCAATCCACGCGGGGCCGGGCGGGACCGCGAGCTGTTCGTGGATCGCCCGCACGGCTAGGGCGGCGGACGCCACCTCGAGCGCGCGACCCGCAACGGCCGCGGCCACCTCGCGGACGAACGCGCTCGCCGCCGGACTCGGCTGCAGCAGGACCACCGGCTTCCCGGCACGAAGCGCCAGCGCCACCTCGGACGCGGTGCCCGGCCCCTCCACACCGCAGGCCACGACGACGTCGCTGGTGAGGACGTTGATGGCGTTCCGGGCCTCGCCCATCCCGGTGAACACGGCGACATCCACGTCTGGGCCCACGTCGCCGGCCGCGGACGGCAGGATGCCGAGCGTGAGGCTTCCCGGAACCGTCTTGGCGCCGGCGGTCGCGGCCGCCATCACGCCCGCCGGCCGCCCGCCCGTCAGCACGATCCACCCCTGCTCGGCGAGGCGGCGCCCGAGCTCGCGCGCGGTCGCGAGGCGGGCCGGGCCGGCTTCGCTCGCGCCCATCACCCCGATCACCGGCCGACGCACCGGGAGCACTCGTTCGGCATCGGGCCGCGCTACTTCTCCCCGACGATGCGCCCCTCCGGGCTCAGGAGGAACTCCTCCGAGAGCGGGAGGAACGCGCGGAACGATCCGTCGTCGATGGCGCCGAGCACCCGCAGCACGCCGCCCGGCCGGTCGTCCCACATCGCCTCGATCTCGATCTCGTACTCGCGCCCGTCGGCGCCTCGTGCGGTGCGCACGTCGGGCCGCCCGATGCCGCCGACCAGATCGGCGTACGCGCGCCGGCGGTACTCGTCGAGCGCGGTGTGGAGCAGGGACCGGGCGACGTGCTCGCTCATGCGGGTGCCGGCTAGCGGCGCCGGCGGGGCCTGGACGTGGCCGGCTCGGGCATGAACTGCATGTTGATGGCCAGCAGGTCGGCGCCGAACCATGCGATCATGCGCCCGGTGAACTTCTCGGCGAGGTAGAAGAGATCCTCGGGCGTTTGCGGCCGCATCCGCGCGACCAGCACGCCGTCGGCGCCGCCGACCTCGATGAACCCGCCCTTCGGCCGCGCGGCATGCTTGAGGCGTGTCTTCCGCTTGTTGGCCCAAGACCACGTGGTCGCGCCGCGCAGTCGGGCGCGCAGCAGCTTCAAGGCATCCACCTGACCGTGCGGTACGACCTGGACGACCAGCATCGGTGGGCTCCGGTTGCGAGTGGAAGGATGAGTGCCGTGCGGGATCGCTCCGGCGCCCGCCGGAGCGCAGGGGCGATCTGAATGTCGCTGCGACGGCCGCCGTCCGCCAGAGCGATGATGCCGAGGCGCTGGGGCAGGCTCACGAGGCCTCCCGGCTCACCACGTCGAGAAGCGCCGTGCCGGAGCCCCGCACCTCCGCGATCACGCTGAAGGAGCCGTCCGCCTCGAGCACGATGGCCGCCACCTGCTCGAGCGACGCGAGCCCGTTCTGCCGAACGGCCGCGTGCACCTCCGCCTCGGTGACCCGCTCGTGCCGGAGCGCTCCGCGCAGCAGGTGCCCGTCCCGGAGCAGGAACACCGGCCGCTGGGTCACCCACCGGCCCGACCAGCTCGACCGGCTGAGCAGCGAGGCCAGCCCGTACTGCAGAGCCAAGAGCAGCGCAACCGCGGCGACCCCGTCCGCCAGCGAGACCTGCTTCGTGAGCACCGCGGACGCGAGACTCGATCCCAGGGCCACCGTCACCACCAGGCCGTACGCGTTGGTCTTGGCGAGGCTGTGCTTCCCGGCGACGCGCAGGAACAGCACCAGCACGATGTAGGCGGGCGCGCCGACGACGACGATGCGCAGGAGCGACGCCCAGTCGGAAAAGAAGAAGGAGCGGAGGTCCATGGGATCAGTGCCCGTTCGTGCGGTGGCGGGCACGCGACCGGACCCGGCGCCGCCGTCCTTGCCTCGGGCGGCCGAACAGCGCGCGCAGCTCGTCCTTCGCCGCCTCCAGGCGCGCGCGCTCGCTCCGCGAGAGATTGGTGCCCGCACGGTTGATGTAGAACGTCAGCATGGACATGGCCGACCGGAACGGATCGGCCTTGCGCCGCGCGCTCCGCTCGGCGGAGCGCTTGAGCGAGCGCGCGATGGCCCGGGGCTCCGGCCGCGAGAACACGCCCGGCTCGAGGTCGAGCGCGTTGCTCCCCCGGGTCACCCGCTGAGACCAGCGCGACCCCTTTCCGCGCGCCGTGCGGGCGCGCCTACGGGCCGGCACGGCGGGATCGGCCGGTGCGCGCTCGTCGAGCGACGGCGATCGCCGCGTCCACCCACGGGCGCAGCGCCTCCGGTTCCTCGAGCAGGTCCTCCGGCACCGTGTAGTACTGCATCACCTCGCCGCCCTCGCCGAACGGGCGGAACGGCTCCATTCCGCGCTCGACGAACTGCGCGCGGGTGAGGTCGTCAACCTTGAAGTAGAGCGTATCGTTCGCCACGAGCGCGAAGAAGAGATCGCCGGCGTAGATCCCCACGCCGCCGAACATGCGCCGGTCCCGCACGCCCGCGGTGGTGCGCGCCAACTGTTCCAGCACGAACGCGCGGAAGCTCGGGCTTACGCCCACGCCACCCCCGGGCTACGTGGCATAGTGCTCGGCGCCCAGGAAGTGCAGCGAGACGTACGGCTGGTCGCCGGTGACCCAGCTGTCGTGGGGCTCGGGCGGAATGAAGAAGAGCGAGCCGGCGCGCAGCTCGTAAACCCGGCCGTCGTCGAAGGCGGCCGTCGCGGCGCCGGAGAGCACGAGCCCCACGTGCGCCACGGTGCAGCGCGCCGCGCCCACCATCGGCCCGACGTGCTCCGACCAACGCCATCCCGGCTCGTAGGTGGCGCGGCCGATGCTGAGCCCGCCCAGGCGAACGATCTCGAAGCGGCCCTTGACCATCTGACGAACCTCGTCGGGCGCCTCGAACCGCCGCAGAATCACCTCCACCATCTCCCCCTCCCTCCAACGGCCGCCCACCGGCCGATTCGCGCTCCCAATCTACGCCGGGGGCGCGCGGCCGAGGGATGCCAGGATCAGCCGACGTAGCGCCCGACGGCCATGGCCACCGTGGCGAGCAGCAGCAACGCGACCGCAACCCACGAGGCCCGGGTGAGCCGGTCCTGCAGCCGCTGCATCAGCGCAGCCTCCTCCGGCGTTGGCGGCCGGCGCTCCGCCGCGAGCGTCGCGCCAAGCGCGCCGAGCCGCTTCCCCGCCGGGGCGTTCACGACCATGCCCAGAATCCCCGCCGCGAGCGCGAGCGCCCCGCCCAGTCCGAGAACTCGGCCCGGCCCGGAGCCAGCCCACGCCGGCCCGCCCGATTGCATCGCGGCCCAGTAGAGCGCAAAGCCCGCCAGCAGCGTGACGACGGACGCGACCATCAGCCATATCGGGAGGCGCCGGACCTGGCCGAGCTGGTGCATGACGGGCCCTCCGGCCGGGCCGACCGCGCTGATCGAAGGCAGGAGAAAGATGGTGAGCAACAACACTGCGCCCACCCAGAAGGCCCCGGCGACGATGTGCAGGACGCGAAGCAGGAGGAAGAGGGTCGGTGACATAGGCTCTGGGGATGAGAGGTGATGCCGAGACCGGAGCGGCCGACGCCGGTTCTCGGGACCCGCGCGCGAGGTTTCGCCGGCGCGGCCATGAATCTAGCAGCGCCCGCGGCGGCCGCCCGGCCGGCGCGTCGTCGTCCGGCCATCCCGCGCCGAGGCCTCCCGCGAGGCTCCCGACCGCCGCGGCGGTGAAACCCGGGCCCCATCCCGCATCGTAGCCGATGGAGTAGATTGTGTACCCTGCCTTCACCCCCAGGACTGGTCACGCGAAAAGGAGCACGCCATGAGTGGCGTACGAGTTCTCGTCGGAACGCGCAAAGGGGCGTTCATCCTCACGGCGGACGGAAAGCGGGACCGGTGGGACGTGAGCGGGCCGCATTTCGGCGGCTGGGAGATCTATCACGTCAAGGGATCGCCCGCCGATCCGAATCGGCTCTACGCCTCGCAGTCGAGCGGCTGGTTCGGCCAGGTGATGCAGCGCTCGAACGACGGCGGGAAGACCTGGGAGGCGGTCGGCAACAAGTTCGCGTACGACGGCATTCCCGGCACCCACCAGTGGTACGACGGCACCCCGCATCCGTGGGAGTTCAAGCGGGTCTGGCACGTCGAGCCGTCGCTCGGCGATCCGGACACCGTGTACGCCGGGGTGGAGGACGCCGCGCTGTTCCGCACCACTGACGGAGGGCAGACCTGGGAGGAGATGTCGGGACTGCGGTGCCACGGCTCGGGCGCGAGGTGGGCGCCCGGCGCCGGCGGGATGTGCCTGCACACCATCATCGCGGATCCGACCCGGCCCGACCGGATGTACATCGCCATCTCCGCGGCGGGCGCGTTCCGGTCGCAGGACGGCGGCAAGACCTGGGAGCCGATCAACCGCGGGCTGCACTCCCTCTACATCCCCGACCCGACCGCGGAGGTCGGCCACTGCGTCCACCGCATCGCCATGCATCCCTCCCGGCCGGACGTGCTGTTCATGCAGAAGCACTGGGACGTGATGCGGAGCGACGACGGCGGCGACTCCTGGCACGAGGTGAGCGGCGACCTGCCGACCGACTTCGGGTTCGTGATCGACGTGCACGCGCACGAGCCCGATACCGTCTACGTGGTCCCGATCAAGAGCGACTCGGAGCACTACCCGCCGGACGGCAAGCTGCGGGTCTACCGGAGCCGTTCGGGCGGCAACGAGTGGGAGCCGCTCACCAAGGGGCTGCCGCAGCAGGACTGCTACGTGAACGTGCTGCGCGACGCGATGGCGGTGGACTCGCTCGATCCGTGCGGCGTGTACTTCGGCACCACCGGCGGGCAGGTGTACGCCTCCGCCAACGCGGGCGGCGCGTGGACGCCGATCGTGCGCGATCTCCCCGCGGTGCTGTCGGTGGAGGTGCAGACGCTCTCATGATCCGCGTCGCGCTTCCGCAGCACCTCCGGACGCTGGCTCGCACCGGGGAGGAGGTGCAGCTCGAGGTGAACGGCCGGGCGACGCAGCGGGCGGTGCTCGACGCGCTCGAGGCCCGCTACCCGGTGCTGCGCGGCACGATCCGCGATCACGTCACGCTCAAGCGCCGTCCATTCGTGCGGTTCTTCGCCTGCGAGCAGGACATCTCGCACGAGTCGCCCGACGCCCCGCTGCCGGCCGCGGTGGCGAGCGGCGCCGAGCCGTTCCTGGTCGTGGGGGCGACGGCGGGGGGATAGCCTAGCGGCCCGGCGCGCGGGCGAGCAGCTCGAGCACCTCGCTCCTGCGGGGGAGCCCCGCCTGCGCGCCCAGCCTGGTCGTCGCGAGCGCCGCCGCGGCGCTTCCGAAGGCGGCGGCCTCGGCGAGCGGCTGGCCCTCCGCCAGGCCGACGGCGAGCGCGGCCGCGAAGGCGTCGCCCGCGCCGGTGGCGTCCACCGACTCCACCGGATGGCGGGGGAAGAGCCGCCGCTCGCTCCGAGACACCAGCAGGTCGCCCGCATCGCCCGCCTGCAGCACCACCGCGCCTACGCCGCGGTCGAGCAGCAGGCGGGCCGCCCGTTCCGCGGACGGCGCGTCGACCACGGCCACGCCCGTGAGCGCCTCCGCCTCGGATGCGTTGGGCCGGATCACGTCCACCAGTCGCAGCACGTCGGCGGAGAGCGGGGCCGCGGGGGCCGGGTCGAGCACCGTCCGGCGGCCCGCCGCCTTCGCGAGCCGCAGCGCGTGCAGCACCGCGGCGACGGGGACCTCGAGCTGGGTCAGCAGCACCCGGGCCGACTGGATCGGCTCGCGCGCGGCATCCACGTCGGCCTCCGTGACCCGGAGATTCGCGCCGGGTGCGACCAGGATCTCCTTCTCGCCGGAGCGGTCGGTGAAGATGAGGGCGACGCCGGTAGGCGCGTCCGCCTCGCGGCGCACCTGGGTGACGTCCACGCCCTCGGCGGCGAGCTGGGCGAGCGTCGCCGCGCCGCGGTGGTCCGCGCCGATCCGCCCGATGAGCGCGGCGCGGCCGCCGAGCCGGACGACGGCGACCGCCTGATTGGCGCCCTTGCCGCCCGCCGCCTCCTGGAAGCTGTCACCCTGCAGCGTTTCGCCCGGGGCCGGGAGGCGCTCGCCCTTCACGAGGTAGTCCCGGTTCACCCCGCCTACCACGACGACGTCAGCGCCGCGTACCACCGCCTTCGTTCCCCGTTCTGGTCAGGTGAGGCCTTTGCGAAAGCAACGCACGACCGCTACCTCCTCGAAGCCGAGCGCCCGGTGGGCCGCCGCGCTCGACTGGTTCTCGGCCAGCGCATCCGACGCGAATTCCCGGCATCCCCGCGCACGGGCCCAGGTCTCCGCCGCGGTCACGAGCGCGCGTCCGACTCCCTGATGCCGCCGGTCGGGTACGACGTACCACCCCTCGAGATATCCCACCGGGCTCGTCGCGCACCCCTCGGCGTAGGCGCGCCGGGACACCTCCGCGAAGCCGACGATCCGATGCGGGGCCGCGGCGTCCGCCGCGACGAACACCGCCTCGGGCAGGCCGCCGGCCCCCGGCCCGGGGCGCGCGAAAAAGCCGGCGACCTCGCCCGCGTGCGCTGCGGCGTCATCTTCGGGCCAGAGCGCGGCGCGGAGCGCGCGCCACTGCTCGGCGTCGGCGGGCGATACCGGCCGGATCTCGACGGCCACTACGACGCAGCCTCCGCATCGCGGAGCGCCGGCGGGCCGCCTGCCAAACGCAGCGGCCCGCCGGCGCCACGCTCAGCGGCGCAACGCGAGCAGCAGCCCATCGCGGATGGGAACGATCGTCGCGGCCCACGCCGCGTCGCTCGTGATGCGCCGGGTGAACTCCCGGATGCCGACCGTGTCGTCGGAGCGGTCGCCCGGGTCGAGCACCTGTCCGTGCCACAGCACGTTGTCGGCGATGAGAACGCCGCCCGGGCGAAGCCGCTCCGCGATCGCGTCCAGCGCGGCCGGGTAGCCGGACTTGTCGATGTCGTTGAAGATGAGATCGAACGGCCCCGGCGTGTCGCGGAGCGTCTGCACCGCCTCGCCGACGTGATAGTGGACGAGATCCTCATAGCCGAGCTCGGCCAGGTGGGCGCGCGCGCGGCGGGACAGGGCTCCGTCCCACACGGTGTGGTGCACCGCCCCTCCGCCGTTCTCCCGCACGGCGCGCGCGAACCACGCGGTGGAATAGCCGAAGCCGGAGCCGAGCTCGAACACGGCACGGGCCTGAATCAGACGCGCGATGACGTAGCAGAAGTAGCCGGCCGCCGGGCCGATGATGGGAAACTCGGTTCGCTCGGCCTCGGCCTCCATCCGGGCGAGCTCCGGCGTGCGCGGCGGCACCAGCCCGTCGAGATACCTGCCGATGTCGGGGTGGATTGGAGTAATGGACATGAACGATTCCCCGTTGCGTCACGCGCCGGCCAGCGCCTCCAGCCGGAGCACCGTGTTCCAGTTCCGGCCGGTCCCGCGGGTGCCGAGATGCCGTTCGAGAAGCGCGTTCGTCAGCCGGGAGCGGCCGATGCCGGCAGGGTACACGATATACGCGTTCTTTCCCTCCAGCCGGACGCGCTCGGGACCGGTGATGGCGGCTTGGAGGCGCTCGAGGCATTCC
>DASSOD010000084.1:0-14414 GCA_035700905.1 Gemmatimonadales bacterium
ACCGGCTCGGCGATGCAGGTGCTGTCGGACTGGACGACTTGGGGGTTCTGAAGCAAAGCCAACACGAGCAGCAGCATGCGTCCCCCGGCCGGGCGGATACGCCGATGGCCCTGTGCGTAGTTGCCGGCGATTAGCGGTGAAGCCGACCCGGGGGGTGGTCGCAAGCGGTGAGAAGTTAGGCCGCGGCCGCCGGGTTGTCCACGCCAGAGCGGCGCCGCGGCCCCGCGGCCGGGATGCCCCTATGCCGCGCGGCTCCGTATCTTCAAGGCGACCGGATGAGCCTCTCCAAGACTCTCGCCGCCGCGTACTGCGCCGCGGTCATTCTCTTGCAGACCTACAAGGTCTTCGCCACGACCGCGTACAACGAGCGGCACTGGCCGTTCATGAACTACCCGATGTATTCCGCGGCGTACGGTCCCGGCGATCGGGTGGCGGAGGTGAAGCTCGTGGTGCGTCCCTGCGATGGCGGCGACCCGGAGCCGTTCACCCATGCCGACGCGCGCCTCATCTACTTCCAGTTTCGCAAGGCGGTGATGCAGGCGGGTGACGTGCTCGGCAATACGCCGCCCGCCACGTCGGCGCGCGCGGTCGAGTTTCTGCGCGACCGGATCCAGCGTTACGCGCCAAAGCCGGCATGTGGATGGTCCGTCTGGTCCAAGCTGTACGAGATCGGCCCGGGCGGCCTCGAGCTCCCGGGGCTCCCCTGGAAGAAGGCCGGCCCGTGGCCGATCCCGCCGGCGCCGGCGGCGGCGGCGGACTCGGCGAGGGCGGCGGGGTGAAGCGCCTGCTGGAGCGGCTCGACCGCTTCTGGTTCGAGCCCGCGCGGCTCACGGACCTCGCGATCGTGCGGATCGTCGTGGTCGCGATGGAGCTCCTGCTCCTCCTCTCGCCCTACCTCGCGGACACGGTGGGCGCCTGCGTCGGGTGCAGCCTCCCGTACCAGCGGTGGCTGGTCACGTTGAGCGGCGACCAGTATCGCCCGCTCCCGACCATGCAGGTTCTGATGCTGCCCCTGGGCCGGCACGCGCGGCCCGAGCTCATGTTCCTCGAGGCCGTCTGGCTCGCGGCGGTGGTCGGAGGCGTCGGCGCGCTGATCGGCCGGTACACCCGGCTCTCGCTGTTCGCGCTCGCGGCCGGCAGCACGCTCCTGACGGCACACGCCTACTCGTACGGGGAGCGGCATCATCCCGAGGCGCTGCTCACGATCATGCTCTGGACGCTCGTGCTGGTGCCGAGCGGCGCCCGGCTCTCGCTGGACGCGCTCCTCTTCCGGGTGCGTCTGGCGCGCGCGACCGGGCGGTTCCACCAGCGTCCGCCGGAGCCGGAGCTTTCGCCGCACGCGCGCTGGCCGCTCCGGCTGATGCAGGTGATGCTGTCGCTGGCCTACTTCTCCGCCGGGTACTCGAAGCTGATGAACGGCGGGTTGGCGTGGCTCAACGGCTACACGCTCGCCCATTACATCGCCGGCGACGCCATCGTGCGCGGCTCGGCGTTCGGCGTTTGGCTCGCCCGGCACATGGCCCTGCTGCGCCTCATGTCGGTCGGCGCGCTGGTGATCGAGCTCGGCTTCTGGGTCGTTCTCTTCTGGCCGCGGCTCGTGTGGCTCGGCGTGGTCGCGGGCGCCGGGCTGCACGTGGGCATCTACGTGCTCCAACGGGCGCCGTTCCCGCAGTTCATCGCCCTGTACGTCGTCTTCATCGACGAACTGCGGCGTTACTCGCCCTTCCGCCGGCGCGCGGCCAAGCCCGCGCCGGTCTGGACCGTCGTGTACGATGGCCTGTGCCCGCTCTGCATCCGCACGATGACGGTGCTCGACGCGCTCGACTGGCGGCACCGCCTGGCGTTCGTCGATCTGGAGCGCGACTGGGGCCGCGCGGCCGCGCTTGCGCCCGGGCTGTCGGCCGGGGCGGCGCGCCACGCCATGCACGTGGTGGCGCCGGACGGGACGGTGTACCGGGGCTACGCGGCGTTCCGCCGGCTCGCCTCGGTCCTGCCGCTCCTCTGGCCGCTGGCGCCGCTCATGGCCCTCCCGCTCGCGGATCGCGTCGGGAGCGCGGTGTACGACGGCGTCGCGCGGAACCGCGGCCGCATTCCCTGCCGCGCCGAAACCTGTGCGGTCTGAGGGCGGGGCCGGCCGCGCCTCCGGCCGGCGGCGGGCCGTCACCGGCGCGCCCCGCCGAGCGGCGTAATAGGTTGAGAGCATGCGTATCATCCAGGGCCGCGGCCAGCCGACCATCTTGGTCCCGGAGGATCGGGCGCGAGCCCGCGCCCGCCGCCGGGTCCGGGTGGTCGCGCGTATGCTCGGACTGGCGGTGCTGGTCTGCGCCGGCTGGCTGATCTGGCGCGCGCTACCGATGCCGCGGGTGGATGCCCCGCCCCCGCTCGACGTTCTCGCGGCGACGGACCGCTCATATGCCTGGCTGGCGCTGGCCGCACTCGCGTTTCCGCTGGCGCTCTGGCGGGAACGCCTCGGCGGCCTGGTCATGGGCATCGCGATTCTCGCGTGGCTCGGCGCCGGGCCGGCGCGCGACGTGGCGCCGGGCGCGGTCCTCGCGCTCGTCGCCGCGGCCCTGGTCTCGGCCTGCTGCTTCATCTGGCTGGACAATGCCGCGCGCTGAGTGCGCCGCCCTCGCCCTCGCCGCCCTCCTCGCCGCACCGGCACCGCCGCCCCGCTACACCGCCCCCCAACTCGACTGCGCCCGCTTCGGCGAGCGCGCGCGGAGCGACATCCGGACCAGCGTGGGGGGGCGCGACCGGCACGAGACCGCGGGCGAGGACGCGCGGTGGCAGGTGCGCGCGACGCCGGCGGGCGACTCCGTGCGGGTGCAGGCCTGGCTCGATTCGCTCACGGTGTGGCGCACGTCGCCCGAGGGCACGCTCCGGCCCGACACCGACGGCCTCATCGGCGGCCGGTACCGCGGCACGCTCGCGCCGAACGGGCGCTATCGCGCCGAGGCCCGCCCATTCGTGCCGGACGAGGTCGGGGCGGTGGTGGATCTGGGCCGGGCGTTCGACGACCTGCTCCCGCGCCTCCCGCCCGTGCCCCTCGCGGTGGGCCAGAGCTGGAGCGACTCCGCCGGCCTCGAGATCCGTCGCCTGCCCGATACCAGCGTCGCGGCGGGGGAGCTCCTCCTTCGCTTCCGTCTCATCGAGCAGCGGGATGTCACCGAGGTGACGCCCCAGGGCGACTCGGTGCCGATCCCGGTGCGCCAATCGTCGCGCGAGGAGGGCTCCTTCGTGTGGCACCCCCGGGAGGGCCTCGTCCGGCGCGACCGCCAGGTGACGGTGGAGACCAGTATTCCGAGCGGCGGCCGCATACGGCGGGCGGTGCGGTCGCGCGTCGAGCAGCGCATCGTACTCGAGCGGCTCAGCGGGGCCGCGGCTTGCCCGACACGAACCGCTGCTCCGGATCGAACAGCAGCGCCGTGAGCCCGAAGGCCACGACCGACGAGACGACGAGCGCGCCCGCGTCGAGCGCCGCGCCGAACTCGGCCGGCTGGCCCAGCGCGTGGCGGGTGAGGTCCACCATGTAGGTGACGGGGTTGGCCCGGGCGAGCGTGCGGAGCACCGGCGGCAGCCCCGCGGTGGGATACAGCGCGCCGCTCACGAAGAGCAGCGGAAAGAGCACCATGTTGATCACGCCGCCGAAGTTCTCGACCGACGTGATGCGCGCCGCCACGAGGAGTCCGAGCGTCGCGCTCGCCAGGGACACGAGGAGGAGCGCGGCGCTCCCGAGGGCGTACTCGCGGACGCCCATCGGCATGGCCAGCCAGGCGAAGGCCAGCACGATCCCGCCCTGCAGCGCGCCGAGAATCGTCGCCGACGCCGCCCGACCCGCGAGCACCGGCAGCACCCCCGAGGGACTCGCCAGCATGAGCCGCAGCATGCCGAACTCGCGGTCGTACACGGTCGAGATCGCGGTCAGCATGCCGCCGAAGAGCGCTGCCATCACCATCCCCCCCGGATAGGCGAACGCCTGGTAACTGAGCCCGCCGTGCAGCCGCGCGATGCCGTTGAAGCCGGCGCCCACCAGGAACACCCAAACGAAGGGCCGCACCACGCCCGCGATGACGCGGCTGCCTTGGCGGGAGCTTCGAAGGAGATCCCGGACCACGATGCCCCACGCCGTGCCGGTGCCGCTCATCGCACCGCGGCCGAGGGCTGGGTTCGGGCGAAGTACACGTCCTCCAGCGTGGGCGGCCGGATGGCCAGCCGGGTCACGCCGGGCGCCGCGGCGGCGAGCTCCGCCACGGCCTCGCGCGGGGTGGTGAGGCCGACCCGCCAGCCGCGCTCCGTCCGGTTCGCCACGCACACGAGCCCGCGCGCGCGGAGCGCGTCCACCAGCTGGTCCGCGCCCGCGCCGTCCACCTCGGCGATCTCCCCGCCCAGCGCCGCGCGCAGCACCGGCGGCGGATCGTCCGCCACCACCTTCCCCCGCGCCAGCATGACCACTCGGTCGCTCGGCTCGGCCTCGCTCAAGTAGTGGGTCGAGAACAGGATCGTGGCGCCCCGCTCCCGCCGTTCGGCGTCGAGCAGGCTCCACATCCGATCGCGGTGCTCCGGGTCGAGTCCCACGGTGGGCTCGTCGAGGATGAGCAGGTCGGGCCGGTGCAGGGTGGCCCGCGCGATGTCGGTGAGCCGCCGCCAGCCGCCGGAGAGCTGCCTGGCCGGCTGGCTCGCGCGCGGGCCCAGGCCGGTGCGGCTCATCGCCTCGGCGACGGCGCGGGCCGCGGACGCACCCGAGAGGCCCGCGAGGCGCGCGGCGAACAGCAGATTCTCCTCGACCGTGAGCAGCCCGTCCACGCTGGGCTCCTGGAACACCAGCCCGAGGCGCCGGCGCGCCCGCCGTCGCTCGCGCACCACGTCGCACCCAAAGATGCGCGCGCTGCCGCGAGTCGGCGCCAGCAGCGTGGCGAGGAGCAGCATCGCGGTGGTCTTGCCGGCGCCGTTCGGGCCCAGAATGCCGACGAGGGCCCCGGCCGGGACCCGGAGATCGAGCGCATCCAGCGCCCGAACGTCCCCGTAGTCGCGACCGAGGCCCTCCGTCTCGACGGCGGGCGGCGCCGCCGTCACGCGCGCTGCGGCTCGCCGGCGAAGTCCCGGTACTCGTACTCGACCGGGGCCGCGTGCTCGCCCAGCGCCTCGTCGATGATGTGGCGGAACGGCGTGAGCCCGCACACCGGGTCCGGATTGGCCGCGTCCCCGGTGAGCGCGAACGCCTGGCAGCGGCAGCCGCCGAAGTCCACCGTCTTGAGCGGACAGGTGCGGCAGGGCTCCTTCATCCACGCATCGCCCCGGAACGCCTGGAACCCGGGCGACTCGTGCCATATCCAGTCGAGCGCGTGCTCCTTCACGTTGGGGAACGTGAGCGTCGGAATGGCGTAGGCGCCATGGCAGGGCAGGGCGGTGCCGTCGGGACCGACGACGACGTAGAACCGGCCCCAGCCGCCGTAGCAGGCCTTGGGGCGGTCCTCGAAGTAGTCCGGTAGCACGAAGAGAATCTGCATCTGCCCCTTGTACCGCTGCATCCGCTCCTCGGCGATCTCCTTGGCGCGGAGCACCTGATCGCGGGTCGGCATGAGCGTCGCCCGGTTCTTGAGCCCCCAGCCGTAGTACTGGGTGTTGGCCAGCTCGATCCGGTCCGCGCCGAGGCCCGCCGCGAGGTCGATGATCTCGCCGATCCGGTCGAGGTTGGCGCGGTGCAGCACGACGTTGATCGTGAACGCGAATCCGAGCTCCGTCACCAGCGCGATGGCCGCCCGCTTCTGCTTGACCGAGCTCACGCCGGCGATGCGCTCGGCCGACTCGGCGTCCGAGTCCTGGATCGAGACCTGGACGTGCTCGAGCCCTGCCTCCTTGAGCGCCTCGGCCCGCTTGCGGGTGAGGCCGAGCCCCGAGGTGACCAGGGTGCTGTAGAGGCCGAGACCGCGCGCGTGCGCCGCCAGCTCCTCGAGATCCTTGCGCACGAGCGGCTCCCCGCCTGAGAGCCCGAGCTGCAACACCCCGAGCTCGCGCGCCTGGGTGAACACCCGCTTCCAATCCGCGGTGGAGATCTCGCTCTCGCGCCGGATCAGCTCCAGCGGATTGGAGCAGTACGGGCAGTGCAGCGGGCAGCGGTGCGTGAGCTCCGCGAGCAGCGTGGTCGGCCGTTCGGACGTCATTGAATCAACTCTCTCTCCGCCAGGTGCGACAGATACTCCGCGACGTCGGCGGTCACGTCGGTGTGATACCGCTCGCCCAGCGCGGCGGCGATCTCCGCCACGGTGCGCTTGCCGTCCACCAGCTCGAGGATCTCCTTGCCGGTCTGGTTGAGCAGAACCGCCCCTTCGGGGTACAGCAGCACCGGCCGCTGGCGCGCCGGATCGTAGTCCAGGCGGGCCAGACGCCAGAGCCGCGGCACGTGGTCGGACGCCAGCGTCATCGCCGGTCGGACCTCCCCATCACCGGCGCTCCTCGCGATACGCGTTGTGGATGGTGTCGATCATCGCCCACAGCATCTCCAGCTTGAACGCGAGCGCTTCGAACACCTTGCGCTGGCGCTCCGGCGTCGTCGCCCACTCCTTCACGATCCGGAGGCCGTGGTTCACGTCCCGCGGGGCCTGCACCAGCCGGCTCTTGAAGTAGTCCAGCGCCTCGGGTGGGATCCAGGGGTAATGCCGGGGGAACGACTCGATCCGCTGCTGGTGGATCTTGGGGGCGAACAGCTCGGTCAACGAGGACGCGACCGCCTCCTGCCACGTCTTCGTCCGGCAGAAGGTCACGTACGACTCGCAGATGAAGCGCACGGCCGGCAGCACGTGCCGCTCGTCCTCCATCTCCTCGCGGGGAACGCCGAGCGCGACGCCGAGCCGGATCCAGAGCTCGATGCCGCCGGTGCCGGGCTCGATGCCATCGTGGTCGATGATCCGCTGGATCCACTCGCGCCGCACCGTCGCGTCGGGGCAGTTGGAGAGGATCGCCGCATCCTTGCGGGGCACCACCCGCTGATACGCCAGGCGATTCGCCACCCAGCCCTGGAACTGCCGCTGCGAGAGCTTGCCCTCGTACATCAGCTTGTGGAACGGGTGTTCCACGTAATACGAGCCATGGAAGCTCCGGAGCGCCTGCTCCAGCGCCTCGGGCGAGAGCGGCCGCTCCAGCGCCGGAATCGGGGGCTTCGGCGGGGTCGCCAGCTGGGGGATCGTGAGCGTCGCGGTCATCGGTGGGGGATTCTCCGGGTCACAGTTCGAACGTCATGCCGTCCATGCCCACTTCCATTCCCGTCCGCCCCACCTCGGCCCGCTCGGCCGAGCCCTCGATGAGCATCGGGTTGGTGTTGTTGATGTGGGTGTAGACGCGCCGGCCGGGCAGGACGGCGAGCCGCTCCAGGCTCCCTCCCGGCCCCGAGACCGGCAGATGGTCCATCTGCCGGGCGGTGCGGTCACCGATGCCCAGCCGGATCAGCTCGTCGTCGGTCCAGAAGGTACCGTCGAAGAGTACGAGGCGCGCCTCGGCGAGGCGCGCCGCGATCGCGTCGTCGAGCCCGCCGCACCCGGGAACGAACGCGCACGTCCCGCCGGTGGCGGCGTCGCGGACCAGGAGGCCCACGGTGTGGCCCGGCAACGCCTCGCTGGCGAACCGCGGGGGATCGCCCGGCACGGCGAACGCCTCGACCGTGAGGCCGCTCGCGCGGCCGTCGGGATAGCGGAGCGGGACCGCGCCCCCGAGGGGGAGCTCGACCTCGTCCACCTCGGCGAACGCGCGGGTGACCGGCAGGATGCTCGAGTCGCGCGCGAGCACCGTGCGCACGGCGCAGGTCGCATACAGTTGGAGGCGCCGGCCCTCCCTCAGCAACACGATGCCGAGGGTATGATCGAGCTCGGCGTCGGTCGCCACCACGCCCATCACCGGAACGTGGCGCGCGCCGGCCGGCGGACGCACGGGCAGCCGGGAGAGCTGCTCCCGCACGTCCGGGGACGCGTTCAGGAGGAACCAGCGCTCGCCGTCCGCGCTCACCGCTGCGGACGACTGCGTTCGCGGATGGGCACGGCGGGGATCGGTTCGCGCGAGTCGGCAGGGAGGGCACCAGCAATTCCACTGCGGAAAACCACCGCCTGCCGCGGTACCAAGGAGGACGACCTGCACCCTGAAATGCGAAGGGCTCGCTTTCGCGAGCCCTTCGCCTCACTCGTGTTGCTTAGAGGGTCGCGACGTAGGCGGTCACTTCCATCGTGACGGCCACGACTTCGGCCTCGGGCTTCGTCCAGCGCATGTGCTGTGCTCCCAAGTTGAGGTGTGTGGGCCGCGTGCGGCCCGCAGACGAAGGTTGGGTCGTTTGACCCAGCCGGGCATGGGCTCGCCCGACGACGCCCTTCTTCTAGCAGACTGCGTGCCGCAAATGAAGCAAAGTTGTCTCAGCGGCGTAACGCGTTATTGAACAACAGTTTGTGAACAAGCTGTGGAGTCGCTCCGGGGCCGGATGGGGTGGGGGAAATGAGCCCGGGTGGGTGAAATCACCCAGCGCGGGAAGCTGGAACGCTCCGCCTCGGGCCCGGGGTTCAGCCCTGGCTGCCCGGATTCACCCCTGGATCCCGAATTTCTTCAGCCGGTAGCGCAGCGTGTCCCGGCTGATGCCCAGGCGCTGCGCCGCCCGGGTCTGGTTGCCGCCTGCATCGCGGAGCGCCTGCTCGATCATCGCCTTCTCCCAGCGGGCGAGATCCACACCTTGGGGCGGGAGGGCGCCGGCCGCGGGTTGGAGCGAACCCTGCTCTGCGTCCACCTCCCGCGCGCCGTCGTCCGAGTCGGCCGGAACCGGCGCCTCGGCGGGGCTCGCGATCGAGAGGTGTTCCACCTCGAGCGCGCCCTGGCTCCAGAGCACGCCGCGCTCGATCACGTGGCTCAGCTCGCGCACGTTGCCCGGCCAGGGATAGAGTCGCAGCTGGTCCTGCGCGTGGGGCTCGATCCGGCGGACGTGCTTGCCGTACTTCGCGCTGTAGATGCGCAGGAAGTGCTCGGCCAGGAGCAGGACGTCGTCACCGCGCTCCCGCAGCGGCGGCAGATGGAGGATGATGACCGCGAGCCGGAAGTAGAGATCGCTCCGGAACCGCTCCCGCCGCACCTCGCGCTCGAGATCGCGGTTCGTGGCCGCGAGGATCCGCACGTCGACCTTGCGGTCGCGAATGCCCCCGACCCGGCGCACGGTGCGGTCCTCGATGGCCCGAAGCAGCTTGCCCTGGAGGGCGAGCTCGACATCGCCGATCTCGTCCAGGAACAGGAACCCGCCCTCCGCGGCCTCGAACAGGCCGAGCTTCGATTCCTTGGCGTCGGTGAAGGCGCCCCGCTCGTAGCCGAAGAGCTCGGCCTCCATCAACGACGCCGGCAGCGCGGTGCAGTTCACCTCGATGAACGGCTTGGTCGCCCGCGGGCTCGAGGCGTGGATGGTCCGCGCCACCAGGCCCTTGCCGGTGCCGGTCTCGCCGGTGATCAGCACGGGAGGCGTTTCGTCGAGCTGCGCGATCTGGCGGGCGCGCTCCAGCACCGCGCGCATCGCGGGCGACTGCCCGACGATGCCGGCGAACGGCACCTCCCGCGCGGCGTCTCTCCGCCGGTAATACGAGAGCTCCTGCATCAGCTGGGCGTGCTCGCGGGCGCGGTCGGCCAGAAGGCGGAGCTCCTCCAGATCCACTGGCTTCTTCACGTAGTCGAACGCGCCCAGCTTCACCGCCTCGACCGCGCCTTCGATCGTGCCGTACGCGGTCATGATGATGACCGGGATCGCCGGATCGGCCTCCCGGATCCGGCGGAGCAGCTCGATGCCGTTCATCCCGGGCAGGCGCACGTCGGAGAAGACGACGTCGGGCTGCAGGCTCTGGAGCAGCGTGAGCGCGGTCTCCGCGTCCCCCGCCACCTCGGCCTCGTAGCCATGCTCGCCCAGATAGGCCTTCATCGCGCGGGCGAGGGTCCGCTCGTCATCCACGATGAGCACGGTGGACCCGCTCACGCCGACCTCGCGGGCGATGCGCTCGCGGGCGCCGTCTCCGCGGCCGGCGTTCCGGGCTCCGCGGCCGGCGCACCGGGCAGCCAGAGCCCGACTCTCGTGCCCTCGCCTGCGCGGCTCGCGATCTCGAGGCGGCCGCCGTTCTGCTCCACGTAGCGCTTGGCGATGGCGAGGCCCAGGCCGGTCCCGTCCGGGCGCGTGGTGAAGAACGGCTCGCACACCGAGGGAAGCACGCTCTCGGCGATGCCGGGCCCGGTGTCCGCGATCTCGAGGACCACTCCGCCGGCGCCGTCCGGGCCCGCCTCGGGCCGGGCCGCGATCGTGAGCCGCCCTCCCTCCGGCATGGCGTCGAGCGCGTTGGAGACGATCTCGAGCACTGCCTGCTCCAACTGCATCGGGTCCACCTGCACGTCGGGGAGGTCGTCGGGCAGCTCCAGCGCGAGCTCCACGCGACGCTCCCGCAGCGCCTGCGCGAAGGCGGGGCGCAGTCCCTCGACCAGCTGCGCCACGCTCTCCCGCATCGCGTGGAACGGGGCCGGCCGCGCGAAGCTCAAGAGGTGGCTCACCCGCCGGTCGAGCCGGTCCACCTCGTCCACGATCGAGGCGAGCAGCTCGCGCGCCGCGGCGGATTCGGGATGCCGCTGCACCAGCTGCGCCGAGGCCCGGAGGCTCGCCAGCGGATTCCGAAGGCCGTGGGCCACCGCCGCGGCCATCTCGCCGATCGACGCGAGCTTTTCCGACTGCACCAGTTGCGCCTGGGTGCGCTCCAGCTGCGAGATCTTGGCCTCGAGCTCCGTGTTGAGGCGCACCATGTCGGCGCGTGACTGCCGGAGCTTCTCGGTCATCCCGGCGAAGGCGCGCGCCAGATCACCGATCTCGTCGCGGGAGCGCGCCTCGATCGGGTGATCCAGGTTGCCGCCGCCCACCACCGCCATGGCCTCGCGCAGCTGGCTGATCGGCCGCGCCAGGCCGCGCGAGATCGCGAACGAGGTGAGCAACCCGGCCGCGGCCGCCACCAGCAGGATCGCCAGCAGAATGCGCCGCTCGGTCTCCACGATCTGCTCCACGTTGCCGAACGCGAAACGGACGCTGTACTCGCGGGCGCGGCGGTAGATCTCGTGATTCATCTCGGTGAGCGCCGGCAGGAGCCGCGCCTTGAGCTCCCGGCGCGCCAGCACGTAGGCCGCCTCGCGCTGCCCCGCGTCGGCCAGCTTGATGACGCTGTCCGACACCTGCACGATCTGCGACTGGATGGTGCGCACCCCGTCGGCGAGCTCGCGCTCGTCGGGTCGCAGCTCCGAGGTCCACCGGTCGAGCCAGTAGTCCACGACCTCGCGGCTCATCCTCACCTCGTTCCGCGCCGTGGGGTCGAGGCCGCTCAGGTAACGCCAGACGACCTCGCTCTGGTTGAACATGGCCGTCTCGACCTCGGCGTAGGTGCGGGTCCGCGTGAGGCTCCGCCCCAGCGCTTCGAGCGCGCGCCGCTCGAGCGCGTTGCTCCGGATGGCCTCGGCGCCGACCAGCAGCACCGGCAGCACCATCAGGAGGAAGCCGAGGAGCAGTTTCCGCTGGAAGGTCATGAGGGGGAGGGCTGCGCGGGGGACTCGCTCGCGAGCCCGGCCTCGCGCCACCAGCGATAGAACGTCGCCCGGCCGATCCCGAGCGCGCGCGCGGCGGCGGTGCGGTTGCCGCCATGCGACGAGAGGGCGCGGAGGAGGAGGGTGCGGCGATCCTCCCGGTCGCGGTCGGCCGTAGCGCGCGGGGGCGGTGCGGCGGCGCCCCAGCCCGGGGGCAGGTGCTCCCGCCCGAACACCGCGCCCGGCCCGAGCGGCACCGTGACCACGGCCTGGCGCACCAGCCGCTCCAGTTCGCGCACGTTGCCCGGCCAGGCGTGCGCCTGCAGCTCGACCAGCGCCTCCGGCGTCGCGGTGGCGGCGGGCGCGCCGTGCTTGGCCAGAAAGTGCTCGACCAGGAGGGGGACGTCGGAGCCGCGCTCGCGCAGCGGCGGCACGCCGATCCGCACGACCCGCAGCCGGTGGTACAGCTCCGGCAGGAATCCGCCGCCCTCGACCTGGCGCTCGAGCGGCCGGCTGGTCGAGGCGATCACCCGGACGTCGATCCGCCTCGGCGCCGGGTCGCCGACGCGCGTCACCTCTCCGGCCGCGAGGAGACGCAGCAGGCGCGCTTGTACCGGCGCCGGGGACGCGCCGACCTCGCGCAGGAACAACGTCCCGCCGTGCGCGAGCTCGGCCCGCCCCACGGCCGTTCCGACGCCGCCCGTCGCGGCTCCACGGGCGGCCCCGAACAGCTCGCGCTCCAACGCAGCCGGCGCGGGCGCCGCGCACGCCACCGCGATGAGCGGGCGCTCGGCCCGGCGGCTCCGCGCGTGGAGCAGCTGCGTCACCAGCTCCTTGCCGGTGCCGGGCTCACCCTCGATCAGCACGGGCGCGTCGCTCGGGGCCACGGCATCGATCAGGTCGTACAGCGCCCGCATGGATGGGTGGTCGCCCACCAGCCCGCCGTAGCCGGGGCGTCCGCCCGGCGACGTGCGCTGGCGGCACAGCACGGCAAGGTCCCGGATCAGCAGGAGCACGCCGGAGCCGCCCTCGTCCGTGCGCCAGGGGGAGGCGCTCACCTCGGCGCTCCGCACGTTCCCCTGCGCGCAGAGCACGTCCGCCATCACCTGAGTGCGGGCGCCGCTGAGGCGCGCGCTCCAGAGCGCCTGCGCGACCGCCTCGTCGAGCCGCAGCACTTCGCGCCAATCCCGGCCCACCCCGGCCCCGGGAGAGAGGCCGGTCACGCGGCTCGCCGCCGGGTTGTGCAGCACCACGCGGCCCTCGGCGTCGACCGCCAGCACGCCGTCGTCGCTCGCGTCGAGCCACGCCTCGAAGAGGCCTGCCGGGACCGGGAGCGGAAGGTGCGGGGGAGCGGAAGCGTCGCGACGCATGCGGGACGGGGTGGTGGCGAGAAGTATGGAGCCCCGCGGGTCAGTGCGCCATCCCGCCGCCCGACATGCGGCCCGTGCGGAAGAGGAGCAGGAGCGGCAGCGCCGCCACGAAGGTGATGCCCATGATGAGGAACACCTTCTCGAACGCGAACACCGACGCCTGCTGCTCGAGCCGGAGGTTGAGCAGCGCCTCCGCCCGGTGGCGGGCGTCCGCCATGCTGCCCCCGAGACGCATGAAGTTCCGCGTCACGGCGTCGAGCCAGGCACGGGTCTCCGGGCTCGAGAGCGTGACGTGAGGGGCGAGGCCGGCACGCGCATGGTCGGTGAAGCGGCTCAGCAGCGTCGCCGTCAGCGCGATACCGAAGCTCCCCCCGAGCTGGCGCGAGAGGTTGAACAGCCCGGTGCCCTGGGGGATCTGCCACTGCTTGAGGTCGGCCACCGTCGCGGAGGTGAGCGGCACGAACACGAGGCCGATCCCGAACCCGCGGAGCACCATGGGCCAGAAGAGGTCGTGCATCCCGGTGGCGAGCGTGAAGTGATAGTGGTCCCACATCGACCAGAGGAACAGCAGCACCCCGGCCGTGATCAGCACGCGCGCGTCCAGCTTGTTGGCGATCCGGCCCATGATCGCCATCGCCACCGCGCTCGCGATCGCGCCCGGCAGGATGACCTTGCCCGTGTCCCACGCGGTGAAATCCAGCAGGTTCTGCAGGAACACGGGCAGCGCGAAGACGCTGGAGTAGAGCGCGAAACCCAGCAGGGCGCCGAACAGGACGCCGATGGTGAGCTGCCGATTCTTGAGGACGCGGAGGTCCACCACCGGATGCTCGGTGCGGAGCTCGTGCCACACGAAGAGCACCACGCCGATGGCCGCGAGCACGCCCTCGATCACGATCTCCCGCGAGTCGAACCAGTCCTTCGACTCGCCGCGCTCCAGCATCACCTGCAGCGCCCCGATGCCGAGGATCAGGAAGGCGAGCCCCAGCCAGTCCACCCGCTCGGTCGCCCGCACCGGATGCGCCGGCTCCGGCACGAGCCGCCAGGTGAGGAACGCGGCGAGGACGCCGAGCGGCAGATTGATGTAGAAGATCCAGGGCCAGGAGTAGTTGTCGGTGAGCCAGCCGCCCAGCGTCGGGCCGAGGGTGGGGCCGACCATCACGCTCATGCCGAAGATCGCCTGCCCCTTGGCGCGCTCCTCCAGCGGGAAGACGTCGAACAGGATCGCCTGCGCGGTGGAGATGAGCGCGCCGCCGCCGATGCCCTGAACGACGCGGCCGGCCACCAGCACCTCGAGCGAGGACGCGTTCCCGCAGAAGAACGACGCCGCGGTGAACAGCACGATGGACCCGGTATAGTAGTTCCGCCGCCCGAAGCGCTCGGAGAGCCAGCTCGTGAGCGGCAGCACGATGACGTTAGCCACGATGTAGCCGGTGCTCACCCACGCGATCTCGTCGAGGGTGGCGCCGAGCTCGCCCATCATGTGGGGGATGG
>DASSOD010000085.1:0-17147 GCA_035700905.1 Gemmatimonadales bacterium
AAGGCTCGCGGCGGTGGACCCGGCCGACACCCGGGTGGCGCAGGGGCTCATGCGGGCGCTGGCCGCCGCGGGCGACGCGCCGGGCGCGCTCCGGCACGCGGAGATCGTGGACCGGATCCGCCAGCAGGAGCTGGAGCTGCCGCCGGATCCGGCGGTGCAGGCGCTGGCCGAGCGGATTCGGCGGGGGGATGGCGTCGGTCCGGCGCCGGCTGCGGAGCGAACCGGGGCTCCGCAGCCGGCAGCGGCTGGGGCGAGTGCCGACGCCGCGCTCGCGCCGCGCACAGCGCCGGCCGAAGGCGCGCAGCCCGGGCCCGCGAGCGCCCGCCGGGCCGCCGGGCGCCTCGCCTGGCTCGTCAGCGCCGGAGCGCTGGCGGCCGTCGCCCTTCTCTTCGCCTGGCAGCGGACCTCTCGCAGCGCGGAGCCCGCGGGCGTCCGGCGAATCGCCGTGCTCCCGTTCGAGAACCAGGGCGACTCGGCCGATGCCTACTTCGCCGACGGGATCACCGACGAGCTCCGCGGCAAGCTCGCGGCCGTGCCGGGGCTCGAGGTCGTCGCCAGTCCGAGCTCGAAGGAGTATCGCGGCACCACCAAGGCCCTGCCCCAGATCGCCCGCGAATTGGGCGTGAGCTACCTGCTGATCGGCAACATTCGCTGGCAGAAGGCGCCGGGGGGAGCGAGCCGGGTGCGGGTGAGTCCGGAGCTGGTCCGGATCGCGCCGGGCGCGGCGCCGACCACCCGTTGGCAGCAGCCGTTCGACGCCGCCCTCACCGACGTGTTCCAGGTGCAGGCGGACATCGCGGCGCAGGTGGTCGGCGCGCTGGACGTGATGCTGGCCGACAGCGCCCGGCGCGAGCTGCGGCTCCAGCCCACCGAGAACCTCGCCGCCTACGATCAGTTCCTGAAGGGCGAGGCGGCGGCGCAGGGGATGAAGGCGGACCAGGCCAGTCTCCGCCGGGCGATCGCGTACTACGAGCGCGCGGTGGAGCTCGACTCGACGTTCGCCGACGCCTGGAGCCAGCTCTCGCGCGCCCGGACCTCGCTCTACTCCAACGGCGTTCCGGACCGCGATCTCGGCGAGCAGGCGCGGGTGGCCGCGGAGCGTGCGCGCAGCCTCAACCCGAGGAGCCCGCTGGCTTACCTGGCGCTCGGCGATTTCTTCGGGAGCGTGAACCCGTTCGACAACGAGCGGGCGATGGCGGAGTACGAGCAGGGGCTCCGGCTCGCGCCCGACAACGTGGAGCTGCTCGGCGCCGCGGTGAGCACCGAAACGAGCCTGGGCCGGTGGGATGCGGCGCTGCCGAGGCTCGCCCGCGCGTCGTCGCTGGACCCGCGCTCGGCCAGCGCGGCGCGCCGGCAGGCCACGGTGAAGCTCTTTCTCCGGAACTACGCCGCGGCGGATTCCGCGGCGGACCGGGCGGCCGCGCTCGCGCCGACGGCTCCGCAGATGGTCTCGATCAAGGTGCTCGTCGCGCTGGCGCGTGGCGACCTCGGCCGCGCCCGGGCCGAAATTCGCGCGGCGTCGCGGCGGATCGACCCGGCGATCCTGCTGCCGTTTTTCGCGTACTATCAGGACCTCTACTGGGTGCTCGAGGACGATCAGCAGCGGCAGGTGCTCGCGGCGCCGCCCGGCGCGTTCGACGACGATCGCGGCGGCTGGGCGCTGGTGCGGGCCGAGCTGTACCAGCTACGGGGCGACCGGCACCGCATGCTGGTCTACGCCGACTCGGCGCGGCTCGCGCTGGACGAGCAGGTGCGCGCGGCGCCGGAGGACGGCCAGCGTCACGCACTATATGGAGTGGCGCTCGCCTACCTGGGGCGGAAGGCCGATGCGGCGCGGGAAGCGCGGCGGGGCGTGGAGCTGATGCCGATCAGCCGGGACGGGTACTTCGGGCCGTACGTCCAGCTCCAACAGGTGCGCATTCACATCCTGCTCGGCGAGCCGGAGGCGGCGCTGGATCGGCTGGAGCCGCTGCTCCGGGTGCCGTTCTATCTCTCGCCGGCGTGGCTCAGGATCGATCCCACCTTCGATCCGCTGAGGACGCATCCGCGGTTTCAGGGGCTGGTTGCGAACGGCGTGCGATAGCGGGCCAAGCCACGCCATCTTTCCCGCATGGACCGCATCACCCGCGGCGCGGCGTGGTGCGCCCTCTGCGGCGAGCCGATCCGGCCCGAGGAGGACGCGCTCGTCACCCCCGACTTCCTGGCGGACGAGCACGACCCGTTCTGGCGCTTCAACGACGCCCCGATGCATCGCGCCTGCTTTCTCGTGTGGGATCGCCGGCGCGCGTTCATCGCCCGCTACAACGCCGTGGCGCGCTCGCTCGCCGCGGCGGACGGCACCTACCCGCATCTCACGAGCGAGGGGCGGATCGAGCGGCGCGGCAAGGGGCGCTAAGCGCGGGCGCTTGCCCTCTTCGCCCGCGCGCGGCAGGTTAGGGCGGTCGCGCCGGCGCCGAGCCGGCGCGAGGTTCCGCCGCGCCGAACACCGGAGGGTCTTATGGCCAAGCATCTGCGCTGCCGCGATGTCGGGATGAGCTGCGACTTCGAGGCGCACGGCGCCACCGAGGACGACGTGATGCGGCAGGCCGCCGCGCACGCGCGTAGCGTTCACCAGATCGAGGACATGCCGCCCGAGCTGGCGGCGCGGGTCCGCTCCGCGATTCGCAGCGACTGACCCGAACCGAGGAACCGATGCTTCGAGCCGCCCTGTGCGCGCTGGCGTGCTGGGTGCTGGGAGGGTGCGCGGCCAGGGCCCAGGCGGGCCCCGGCGCGCAGCCGGCCGCGCCCGAGCCCGCCTACATCCCGATGGCCGGCCGCACCGATCTGCCCTTCTCCGCCGCCGTGCGCGTCGGCCCGACGCTCTACCTCTCGGGCCAGATCGGCACAGATTCGACGGGCAAGGTGGTCACGGGCGGGATCCAGCCGGAGACCCGGCAGGCGCTCGAGAACATCCGCGCGCTGCTGGAGCAGAACGGCTCCTCGATGGACCGCGTGGTGAAGTGCACCGCCATGCTGGCGGACATGAAGGAATGGGGCGCGATGAACGAGGTGTACGTCACCTTCTTCCCCCGCCACCGACCCGCGCGAAGCGCGTTCGGGACCAGCGGGCTCGCGCTCGGCGCCCGGGTCGAGATCGAGTGCATGGCGGCGGCCGCGAGCTGAAAGGCCCGCGGCCTAGGCGCCGTCCGCCAGATCCGATCGCAGGATCCCGTAGACCACCACGTCCTCGAACCGACCCCACCGGTACACCCGCTCCCGCAACACGCCCTCGCGGCGGAATCCGGCCTTCTCGAGCACCCTGCCCGACGCTGGGTTTCGCACCATGTGGTGCGCCTGAAGCCGGTTGAGGCCGAGCTCGTCGAACGCATGCCGCACCAGGGCGCCGGTCGCCTCGGTCGCGTAGCCCCGGCCCCACCACTCCGTCCCGATCCAGTAGCCCAGCTCCGCGACCCGGTGCTCGCCGTCCATCCCCTTGAGCCCGATGGCGCCGATGAGACCGCCGCCCTCCGCCAGCCGGATCGCGAGGTGGAGGCCCGTGCCTTCGGCGCTCTCGTGCGCCGCGAACGCGATGAACTCCCGCGCGTGGCGCATCTCGTACGGGTGCGGCACCGACAGCGTGGTGTCCGCGATCTCCCGCGCGCCCGCCAGCCGCACGATCGCGGGGGCGTCCTCCGGCACGAGCTGGCCGATCACCAGCCGGTCGGTGCGGAGCTCCGGCGTCTTGCGCGGCGCCGCCCACGCCGCGGCCGCGCCCGCTCGCCAGGCCTCCCGCGATCCCGCGCCCGCCGCTTCACCGCTCATCCGCCCGGCCTCCATTGCACCTGCGAGAGCCGCACCCGGCCCCGCGAGTCGAACCGTAAGCCTTCCTTCTCCAGCAGCATCCGCTGCGACAGCTCCTCTCCCGGCCGGGCGCGGCGGCTCACCTGGCCCCGCGCGTTGATGACCCGGTGCCAGGGAACGGTGGTGCCGGGGAGCAGCACGTGGAGCGCGTAGCCCACCTGGCGCGCCCGGCCGGGCAGCCCCGCGAGCGCCGCGACCTGCCCGTAGGTCGCGACCCGCCCGCGCGGGATCCGCCTCACCACCGCGTAGATGCGTGCGTACGTCCCGGTGCCCGCGCCGCGGGTCATTGAGGGTCCGCCGGTGAAGGGGGAGACGACCTGCTCAATGCTTCCGGTCCGCGCGGCGGCGGACGAACTTGAGCCCGGACCAGCGCTCGTCCACCGCGCAGACCTTGACGTCCACCAGCCCGTGCGCCAGCCCAACCGCGCGCACGATGTCCTCGGTGAGATCGGTCTCGGCGCCCGCCGCCCTCTTGGGCCAGGAGACCCAGAGCGCGCCGTCCCGCGCCAGCGCCGCCTCGAGCCGCGGAAACTCCCGCTCGAGCTCGCGCCGCCGCTCGACGAAGCAATGGACGAAGGGCGCGTCCCGGCCCACCCGCCGCGTGAGCGTGGCGTCCGCGGGAAGCGGGCCGAGGAGGGCCGCGTAGGAGGGCGGCGCGCCGACGGCGGCGAGCCGCATGCCGGGCTTGATCCCCAACTTGTCGGCCAGGCTGCGGCCGGAGTATCCGGCGGTCACTGGGGGCTCCGAAAGGGCGCCCCGTAACTTGGGGCCGGCCGCCACGCGCACAAGAGCCCCGCGGGCGCCGCCGGCGGTTAGGTGGCGGCGACCACGTCCACGGGGAGCTGCGCGCGGCAGAGCGCCGTGTTGATCGCGATCGCCGCCTCCGCTCCCTCCGCCGCGGCCACGATCACGAGCTGCGCGTCCTTCGAGGCGTCGCCCGCGACGTAGAGGCCCGGCACCTCGGTCCGCTCCGCCTTGCCGGTGTTGACCGTGCCGCGCGCCGTGACCGGGACGCCGAGCCGCTCCACCAGGCGCGATCCCTGCCGCTGGCCCGTCGAGAAGAAGAGCGCCTGGCACTCGAGCGGCGGGCCCGCGTGGAACACCACCCGCTCGAGCTGACCGTCCCGCCCCTCCAGCCGCACCACCCGCTCCTCACGCACCCCGACGCCGAACGCGTCGAGCCGCACCCGCGCGCGGTCGCCCAGACCGCAGGGACCGTCGGAGCACCAGACCACGTCGCGCGACCACTGCGTCATGGTGAGCGCGAACCCCGCCGCCTTGGGGCCGTGGCCGTACACCGCGATGACCTGGTCCCGGTGCTCCCAGCCGTCGCAGTAGGGGCAGTGATGCACGCTGGTGCCGTAGAGCGGCCCCAGTCCCTCGATCGCGGGGAGCTCGTCCACCATCCCGGTGGCGATCAGGAGGGTGCGGGCGCCGCACCGCTCGCCCCCCGCGAGCCGCACCTCGAATCCGTCCGGCGTCGCGTCGGCGTCCTCCACCTCGGCCTGCCGGATCGTCACCGTCGGATAGCCGGCCGCCTCCCGCCTGGCGATTTCGAGGAACTCCTCCGGCGAGATGCCGTCGCGGGTCAGGTAGGCGTTCACCTGGCGCGCCCACCGGTTCCGCGGGCGCCCCGTGTCGCACACCAGCACGCTGCGCCGAGCGCGGCCCAGTACCAGCGCCGCGCTCAAGCCGGCCGGCCCGCCGCCGACCACGATGCAATCGTAGCGGGGCGTCACATGACGGCCGGCTTCGGCGTCACCGCACGCGCCTCAGCGCAGCGCGGCGGGCGCGCCGGCGCCCGCGTCGGTGGCCTCGAGCACCTGCTTGAGCCGGCGGAGATCGTCCTCCACCTGCTGCGACGGCTCCTCGCCGAAGAGCGTGGCGACGGCGGCGCCGGCGCGGCCCGCGGGCGGCTCGTAGCTCAGCACCACCCGCACCGCGGTGCCGCGCCCGCCGTAGACCGGCTCGAAGTGCACCGAGCCCGCATTGGGCACGTCCGCCCCGGGGAGCGAGCGCCAGGCGATGAGCCGCCCGGGGATCTCGTTGTGGATCTCGGCGTCCCACTCGACCCGGGTACCCGCCGGACCCTTCGCCACCCAGTGGGAGCGCCGGCCGTCCAGCACGGTGACCGACTCGAGGTGGTCCATGAAGCGGGGCAGGTTCTCGAAGTCGCGCCAGAAGGCGAACACCTCCTCCGGCGGCCGGTCCACCATGACGGAGCGCTCCACCTTCACGCCCTCGCCGCCCGCGACGCTCGCGACCGGGCTGGCCACGCGCTCCCGCCGGGCGGAGTTCCGCCCGAGGGCGCGGTTCAGGGCGCACCGCCCGCTGATCCCGCGCGCCACGAGCCCCGTGCCGAGCGGCACGAGCAGACCACGGAGCCGGTGGCGGCGCAGGCTGAACGCGACGAGCGCGGCCCCGAGCGCGGCCGACGCCCATCGCTCCCCGGTGCCGACGTTGACCTCGTCGTCTCCCGGCGCACGGTGCGGCAGGAGGTGCTTCCAGTCGGCGTTCCGGACGTTCTCGATGATCGATGACATGAGCAATCCTCAGCGCACGCCGGCGGCGCGGCGGCTGGCGAAGAGCCGGAGCATCTCGCGGTTGAATGCAGGAATGTCGGACGGCTGGCGGCTGGTGACCCAGTTGCGGTCCACCACGACCTCGCGGTCCTCCCACTGGGCGCCCGCGTTCCGCATGTCGTCCTGGATGGTGTGGTAGCTGGTGACCTTGCGGCCGCGCGCGAGGCCGGCGGAGACCAGCTCCCACGGCGCGTGGCAGATCACCGCGAAGGGCTTGCCCTGCTCCTCCATGGCGCGGAGGAAGCTCTGCAGCTTGGGCTCGACCCGGATGGCGTCGGCGTTGAGCGCGCCGCCCGGCAACATCACGGCGTCGTACTCCTCGGCCCGCACCTCGCCCAGGGTGCGATCCACCCGGACGCGGCCGGCCTTGTCGTGGTGCTTGAAGCCCTGGATCTCGCCGCCGTGCGGCGCGACGACGTCCACCCGGGCGCCCGCGTCGCGGAGCGCCTTCACGGGCTCGGTGAGCTCGACCTCCTCGAAGCCGTCGGTGGCGATCACCGCCACCCGGAGGTCGCGCAGTTCGTCGGTCATGGTTCTCGTTCTCCTTCCGTGATGCCGGGCGGCCGGGCGTTGCGATCGGCGGCCTCGAGCAGGAGCTCGAGCACGCCGGCCCGGTCGGCCCGCGCGACGGCGTCCCGGGTGACCGGGGCGCCGACGTCCAGTATCAGTCGTCCGTCCGCGTCCACCACGGTGCGGCGCACCGGGCGGCCGAGGACCTCGTTGACGCGGCGGCGCTCGGCTTCCGCATGGGCCCGGTCCTGGAGCTCGCGCACCTTGTCGCGCACCTGCTCCCAGAGCGTGTCGCGCCGCGGGGTGCGGCGGCGCTCTCCCCGCCCGCCGCCGGGTGTGGCGGGGCCGTCGCCGGACGGTCGGCGATCCGCGATGTCCGTCACCGGTGTGCTACACCTCGTCGTCGCTGCCGGGGGGAATGGGCGGAACCACGCGATCGCGGTCGCTCGGGCGCATGTTCTTCACCGTGGGCGGCCGGTCGGGATGGTCCGGCTGGACGTCGCGCCCCATGTGATCGGGGTCGCGCGGGCCCTCGGGGGGAAAGTCGATCTCGTGCGCCGTGTCCCCGGCGGCCTCGGGATGCTGCTGGAGCGCGTAGCGCCGCCGCTCCTCGTCGTCCATCGTCGCGTACTCGCGGCTCACGTTCTTGGCCATTGCTCGCTCCTTGCGCGGCGCGCGCCGCTCATCGCTCGCGCGCGCCGGTCCTGGTATCGGTCTGGCGCCGCCCGGCCCGGCCGGCGGTGCGGCGCTCCACGCCGTTCCATTCGTTGGGGTTGGTGGTGGCGAGCTCCGCCAAACTGCCCACGTCGGCTCCGTTCTCCCGGAGCAGCACCACCGCCTCGATCACGCGGGCCCCCGCGTTGGCCGACAGGATGGCGTCGCCGGCGGCGAACCGCTCGGCGGCGCTTCTCGCGTCGCTCTCGGGCACCCCGAACTCCACCAGCGCCTCCGCCACCCCCACCCCCGCGCGCAGCGGGTCCACCAGCGTGCCGCCGGCGATCACGGCGCCGATGTCCGGCAGGGTGATCGCCTCGGCGCTCACCAGCGAGCCCAGCACGCCCCCCGCGCGCCCCGCGCCATCGTCCCGGCGCCGCATGACCAGGCCGAGCAGGTCGCGCGCGAACCCGGCCGACTGCAGCGCGCGCACTCCGCGCTCGGCGCTCTCCGGATCGGGGAACGCGCCGGCCACCGCCGCGGGGCGCCCGGGCTCCCGGGCGGGTACGCTCGACTCCTCGCTGGCAGCGCTCATGGCCCGCGCCTCCTGCGTGCGACGAGTGAAAAGGGGTGGCCGCCTGCGGGACTTTCCAAGCTCACGAATTGACGGTGCGCGGCCGTGACGCATCTCACAGTCCCGCAGGGGCGCGCCCCGCAGCAGGATGGGTGTCGCCTCCGCAACTTTCGCGGCGCATCGACGAGCCGTTGCACCACTGGCGCTCGCCGCTGCGCGCGTTCAACACCGCGCGTTTCGACGCCGACGGACCTTGCTCGAACCCGCGATCCGCACCACCCCCACCGGCGAATGCCGGGAGACCCCCGCATGCATCATCCGTACAGCGTGGTCACCTTCTCCCACCTTCGCTGGGACTTCGTCTTCCAGCGCCCGCAGCACCTGATGTCGCGCCTCGCCGCCGAGTCTCCCGTCCATTTCGTGGAGGAGCCGCTGCCCGATCCGGGCGGCCCACCTCGGTGGGAGATACGGGAGACGGCGCCGAACGTCACGGTCTGGCGGCCGCGAACCCCGAGCGCCGCGCCGGGGTTCCATCCGGAGCAGCTCGCATGGCTCGAGCCGATGATGGGGGAGCTGGCGGAGGCGATCGCCTGGGCGCCGGTCGTGACCTGGCTCTACACCCCGCTCGCGCTGCCGCTCGCGCGCGCGCTGGCGCCGCAGGCGGCGGTGTACGACTGCATGGACGAGCTCTCGCTGTTCCACGGCGCGCCGCCCGAGCTGGTGATCCGGGAGCGGGAGCTCCTGGGCTGGGCCGACCTGGTGTTCACCGGCGGCCCGAGCCTCTACCGGGCCAAGCGGGCGCTTCACCCGCGGGTCCATTGCTTCACCAGCAGCGTGGACGCGGCGCATTTCCGGCGGGCGCTCCGCCCCAGTGACTCCGCGGCCGAGCCCGGGGACCAGGCGCCGCTCCCCCGCCCCCGTCTGGGCTTCTTCGGCGTGCTGGACGAGCGGCTCGACGCGGCGCTGGTGGACGCGCTCGCCCGCGCGCGCCCGGAGTGGCAGATCGTGCTGGTAGGACCGGTCGTGAAGATCGATCCGGCGGCGCTCCCCCGGCGCCCCAACATCCACTACCTCGGCCAGCGCCGCTACGAGCTCCTGCCCGACTACCTCGCCGGCTGGGACGTGTGCCTGCTGCCGTTCGCGCGGAACGACGCGACCCGCTTCATCAGCCCGACCAAGACCCTCGAGTACATGGCCGCCGAGCGCCCGATCGTGAGCACCCCCATCACCGACGTCGCCGAGCCCTACGGCGACGTGGTGTACCTGGGCGACACGCCGGAGGCGTTCATCCTCGCCTGCGGGCACGCGCTGGAGTCGGGGGCGGCCGAGCGCGCCCGGCGCGCCGCCCGGATGCGGGCGGTGCTCGCCAGGACCTCGTGGGACGCCACCGCGGCGGCCATGCGGGACCTCATCGCCGGAGTGCTGCGCGAGCGCGTCGCCCGGCCGGCCTAATCGATCGCGAAAAGGATCCAGGACTCCGATGCCACACCGCAATTCGATGCCGCAGTCGCTTTCCCCGGTCGTGGTGATCGGGGCCGGCCCCACCGGACTGAGCGCCGCCTACCACCTCGGCGCCGATTCCGTGCTCCTCGAGCAGCACCCCACCGTCGGCGGATGGTGCCGCTCCGTGGAGGACAACGGGTTCACGTTCGACATGGCCGGACACATCATGTTCTCGGACGATCCTTACGTCCACGAGCTCTACCAGCTTCTCCTGGGCGACA
The DNA here is from genome assembly GCA_035700905.1 of Gemmatimonadales bacterium. GTDB lineage: Bacteria > Gemmatimonadota > Gemmatimonadetes > Gemmatimonadales > GWC2-71-9 > DASQPE01. The sequence goes on from DASSOD010000085.1 coordinate 9,885, forward strand.
ACGTGCACTGGCAGGACCGGGAGGCGTGGGTGTACAGCAAGGGCGTGTTCACCCGCTACCCCTTCCAGGGCTCGCTCTACGGCCTCCCCCCCGCCGTTATAAAGGAATGCGTGATGGGGGCGATCGAGGCGCGGTACGGGTCGGCGCGCGCCACCTACACCGGCCCCGAGCGGCGGGGGCGCATCGATTTCCAGTTCGCCGACAATCCCGCCAACCGGAACGGGCGCCACGCCGGATGGACCGGCGCCGACCGCCGCGGGGCCGCGGCGGGGCCGAGCAACTTCGAGGAGTTCATCTATCGGGTGTGGGGCGCGGGCATCGCCAGGCATTTCGCCATCCCCTACAACCGGAAGCTCTGGGCCGTCCCGCTCGAGGAGATGGAGACGAGTTGGCTCGGCGGGCGGGTGCCGCTGCCGGACCTGGAGCAGATCATCGAGGGCGCGCTCTCGCCCAGCCCCAAGCCCATGGGGCCCAACGCGCGCTTCGGCTATCCGCTGCGCGGCGGGTTCCAGGCGCTGATGGACGGCTTTCTGCCCCATCTCCGGGGCGGGCTCCGGCTCAAGACCCGCGCGGTCGGCGTGGCGCCGCAGCGGCACATGGTGACGCTGCACGACGGGAGCCGGATCTTCTACGAGCACCTGATCAGCACCATGCCCCTGCCCGCGCTGGTGCGGCTGCTGGGCGAGAGCGCCCCGCCGGAGGTGCGCGAGGCCGCCGCGCGGCTCCGCCACGTGAGCGTGCGCTGCGTGAACCTCGGCGTCGGGCGGGAGCGGATCACCGACAAGCACTGGATCTACTACCCGGAGGACACCGTCTTCCACCGGATCTTCGTCCAGGGCAACGCGAGCCCGCACTGCAACCCGCCCGGCGGGTTCGGGCTCACCTGCGAGATCACCTACTCCGGCTCGAAGCCGCTCCCCTGCGACGGCGAGGCGCTGATCCGCCGCTGCATCGAGGACTGCCGCGAGGTCGGCATGATCCGGGACGGTGACGAGATCTGGGCGGCCAACCAGGTGGATCTCCCCGTCGCGTACGTGGTGTACGACCACGGCCGCGCCGACGCCGTGCGCCTCATCCGCGAATGGCTGCTGGAGCACGACATCGTGCTGGCGGGACGCTACGCCGAGTGGGAGTACTACAACTCGGACCACGCGTTCATCGCGGGCAAGAAGGCGGCGGAGCAGGTGCGCGATCGCGAGCGGCACGACGCGATGGCCTTCGCGCGCAGGGCGTCGGCCTCCGCGCGCTGATGCCGCTGGAGCGTTTCCGGCGGCCCTCCGATTTCCTGTGGGCGAGCGGCGTCGAGGACACCTTCGTGCCGCAAACCCGGCCCGGCCACCGCGCCCTGGACGAGTACCAGCTCGTGGGCCACTACCAGCACTGGCGCGAGGACCTCGCGCTGGCGCGCGAGGTCGGCGTGCGCGCGCTCCGCTGGGGGGTGCCGTGGTACCGGGTCGAGCCGTTCGAGGGCGAGTTCGACTGGCGCTGGACCGACCAGGTGCTGCCGTACCTGGTCGAGGAGCTGGGCATCCCGCCGATCGTGGACCTGGTGCACTACGGGTGTCCCTTCTGGCTCCGGCGGGAGTTCGCCAGCGAGCACTACCCCGCGGCGGTCGCGGCGTACGCGGAAGCGTTCGCGCGGCGCTACGCCGGCCTGGTCCGCTGGTACACCCCGCTCAACGAGCCCATCATCACGGCGCTCATGTGCGGCCGCCGCGGGCTCTGGCCGCCGTACCTGCGGAGCGAGCACGGCTACCTGCGCGTGCTGGTACAGGTGGTGAAGGGGATCGTGCTCACCTGCGAGGCGCTCCGCCTGGTGGACCCGGATGCGCTGCTGGTGCACGTGGATGCGGGCGGGCTCTCCCGCCACGCGCGCGAGGACCTGCAGGCGGTCGCCGAGGAGGACCGGGACCGGCGCTTCCTGCCCTACGACCTGCTCACGGGGCGGGTGCGGCCCGACCACCGGCTCTTTCCCTGGCTGGTGCGGAACGGGATCAGCCCCGACGACCTCGCCGGCATCGCCGCGCGGCGCCCGCCGATCGACATCATGGGGCTCAACTTCTATCCCCAGTGGTCCACCACCCAGCTCTACACCGACAAGCGCGGCCGGCTGGCGTACCGGCCGGTGCAGGAGGACGGCGCGGGGTTCACCGAGCTCATCACCGAGTACTGGGAGCGCTACGGGATCCCGATCATGGTGACCGAGACCAGCGCGCGAGGCTCGGAGGAGGTGCGGGCGCGGTGGCTCGAGGCGTCGGTCGCCGCCGTGCGCGCGCTCCGGCGCGCGGGCGTGCCGGTGGTGGGATACACCTGGTTTCCGCTCTTCACCATGGTCGACTGGCGCTACCGGTTCGGCCGCGGTCCGGTGGAGGAGTACCGGCTCGAGCTCGGCCTCTTCACGCTGGGCGACTCCGCCGCGGGCCCGCGCTGGCTCCCCACCCCGCTGGCGGAGCAGTTCCGGAGCTACACCCAGGACTCCGAGCAGTCGGTCGGGAGCCTCGCGCCGCCGGCATGAGCGCGCCGTTCCGGTCGTTCTGGATGGCGGGGTTCGAGTCGGCGTGCCACATCAACGGCGCCCGCTGCCGGCTCGACATGATCCAGGCGACCCAGCACGATGCGCAGGTGGCGGACGATTACGCGCGTCTCCGCGCCTTGGGCCTGCTCGTGGCGCGCGAGGGGGCGCGCTGGCACCTGATCGAGCGCACGCCGCGCCGGTACGAGTTCGGATCGCTCCGTCCCTTCCTCGAGGCGGCGGCGCGCGAAGGCATCCAGGTCGTCTGGAACCTCTTCCACTACGGCTGGCCCGACGACCTCGACATCTTCGCGCCGGCGTTCGTGGACCGCTTCGCGGCGTTCGCCCGCGCGGTCGCGCGCGTCGTGGCCGACCACTCGGACGACGTGCCCCTCTACGCGCCGGTGAACGAGATCTCGTTCGTGGCCTGGGCCGGCGGCGAGAAGGCGTACTTCCACCCGTTCTGCCGCGGCCGCGGCGGCGAGCTCAAGCGGCAGCTGGTGCGCGCGGCCGTCGCCGCGACGGAGGCGGTGTGGGACGTGGACCGCCGCGCGCGGATGGTGCACACCGACCCGCTCATCCGGGTGATCGCCCCGCGCGACCGACCCGACCTCGCGGAGGCCGCCGCGGCCGAGACCGAGGCGCAGCACGAGGCCCGGGACATGCTGGCCGGCCGCAGCCATCCCGAGCTTGGCGGGCGCCCGGCGTACCTCGACATCATCGGGCTCAATTACTACCACGCGAACCAGTGGGAGTACCCCGATCGGCGGCTCCGGTGGGAGGACGATCCCCGCGACCAGCGCTGGGCGCCGCTCTCGGCCCTTCTCGCCGCGGTGGCGCGCCGCTACGGCCGGCCCATGATCCTGTCCGAGACCAGCCACTTCGGGAGCGGGCGCGCGCGCTGGATCCGGGAGATCGCGGCCGAGGCCCGCCGCGCCCTCGATGCGGGCACGCCGCTCGAGGGCGTCTGCATCTACCCGGTCCTCGACCGCCCCGACTGGGACGACCCCTACCACTGGCACCACAGCGGGCTGTGGGACGTGCGCCGCGAGAGCGGCGGCCGGCTCGAGCGCCTGCTCAACCCGGAGTACGCCGGGGCGCTCGCCGACGCGCGGCGGCTAGTCGGCTGAGTCGGGCCGCTTCCAGGGCGCCAGCCGCTCCACCATGTCGCGCAGCATGAGCGTGGCCACCGGATGGATGCCCAGGTGGTCCCGCAGCCGGAAGGTACAGATCATGAGCCGGCCGCGGTCCACGGACCGCTCCGCCACGAGCGCCACCACGTGGTGCAGCCAGCCCACGAAGAGCCCGGCATGCACGTGGGCCGCGAAGTCCCGGGGCGAGAGGCCCACGATCACCGTCTCCGGCGTGAGGTCGGCGAAGGCGAAGTCCACGGTGCCGCCGGTCGGAATCGCGCCGAAGATCCGGTCCTGCCGAATCCAGCACATGCTGCTGGCCCAGTCGCCCTGCCAGCTCCGGCCCTCCCGCTGCGCGATCGCGATGGGCCCCAGATGCGATTGCTGCGACCGGCTCGACTCCGCCAGCCAGAGCACGCGCGCCCCGCGCTGCGCCAGCCAGCGGATCTCGTCGGTCATCCGCTCCACCACCACGACGTCCGCCGCCGCCGGATCCTTGACCAGCTCGTAGCCGATCTCGCGCAGGCGCGCCGCGAGCCGCGGCAGCCGAGGCGCGGCGAGCCGCGCGGGCGGCTCGGGCGCCGCCGGGCGCGGGAAGAGGTAGAGCTCGTGGTGGTTCCGGGACACCACGGCGCCGGCCGCGTCGAGCAGCCGGAGCTCGAGCCGGGCGCGCACGCTCCGCTCCACCGCCGGCACCTCGAAGACGACGGTGCCGAGGTTCGTCACCTGCGCCCGCTGAGCGGTGATCCCCTCGAGCGCGCCGCGCACCTCGGGCCGGACGTCGAGCTGCCATTCCAGCCGGCAGTTCCGCAGATCGGCGGTGGAGAAGTGGGAGAGGGCGAGCCGCACCTCGCACCGCTCCCCCGCCCAGAACGCGATCCGCTCCCAGTCGGTCGGGACGATCGCGTCCGCGCTGTTCACCTGCCCGATCACGTCGAAGTACGATTTCGGGTTGCGGCAGATGTCGAGCAGCCCGTTGCTCTCCCAGTGCACGTCGGTGAACTCGGTGATGACGTACCCGACGATCGTGGGATGCCGGCGCATCTGCTCGATCTGGTACTTGAGCGCGGTGAACTGCATCCGCTGGCTCGCGGCCGAGAGGTCGGCGAGCGTGGGGAAGACCTTGTCGAGGTGGAACGCGCGGTAGCGCTGCTCCACGCCGTGCGGGTACACCACCCCCTCCCCCCACTCGAGCCCGGTCTCGAACCACCACGGCTCCCGCCCGCCGTAGCACTCCCTGAGCTTGCCCACGTCGGGCAGGCCCCAGTTCCCGAACTCCGAGACGACGATCGGCTCGGTGCCCCGCCGCCGCACCTCGGGGGCCTGTCGCCGGGGGAGCGGGCGCCACGGGTCGCGCACGTACTCGCGCCAGGCGTCGTAGCTCTCGTACACGTGCGCAAAGGTCCAGGGCGGCCGGCTCGCCAGCGTCTGCACCCAGTCGCGCCAGGCGCGGTAGTGGTCCGGCATGGCGTAGTAATTGTGGAAGTCCTCGATGTCGGTCACCACGTGGAAGTTGGTGAAGCAGGGCGAGTTCCCCACCACCAGCCGGTGCGGGTCGAGCGCCTTGAGCTCAGCGTACATCTCGGCCAGCCAGGCGCGGTGGCCGGCGTTGACCGCGAGATCGAGCCCCCAGTTCTCGTTGGCGATGGTCCAGATGACGATGGACGGGTGGTTCCAGTCGCGCTCCACCATGCCCACCATGGTGTCCCGCGCCCGCTGCTTCGCCGGCTCTGTGAGGTCCTGCCAGTTGGGGAGCTCGGTCCAGATCAGGATGCCGGCGCGGTCGGCCGCGTCGTAGTAGCGCGGGTCGGTGATCTTGATGTGGGTGCGGAGGCAGTTGAGCCCCATGTGCCGCGCCTTGGCGAACTGGTCGTCGAGCTCCGCGTCGCTGAAAGGCGTGTAGATGAGGTCCGGGTAGTAGTCCTGGTCGAGCGCGCCCCGGAGGTAGAGCACCCGGCCGTTGAGAAGGAGGTGCCCGTTCTCCGACGCGGCGATGGTGCGCATGCCGAACCGCGCCGACAGCCGGTCGAACCGGCCGTCGCCCGCGTCGAGCACCACCTCGAGGCGGTACAGGTTGGGCGCGCCCACGTCCCAGAGCACCGGTGAGGGGACGGGCACCTCGGCGTCCGCTACGCTCCGGCCCCGGTGGAATCCGGCGTGGTGCTCCGTCTCGCCGCCCGATGGGTCGGTGAGCCTCATTCGCACCGCCAGCGGCGCGTCCGCCGCTCGGTTGAGCTCGAGCCGCACCAGCGCCCGCTCCCCCGGCACGTCCGGCGTCACCCGGATGCTCCGGACGTGCGTGGGGAGCCGCGCCTCCGCGTACACCGATTGCCATATCCCGCCGATCGGTCCGTACCAGCTCTGCTTCCCGTGGGGGATCTCGGCGAACGGGTAGAGCCCCGGCCGGCCCGCGGCGTCCACGTCCGCGCCGGGATCGAGCACGCGAACCACGAGCTCGTTGGCGCCCCCGGTGATCACCTCGCCGGCCGGGAGCTCGAACGGCAGGTAGCCGCCCTCGTGCGCGCCCAGCTCCCGCCGGTTGAGCCAGACGGTGGCGTGGTAGTCCACCGCGCCGAAGTGAATCACCCACTCGGGCGCGGCCGGCTCTGCCGGATCTTCACCCGGCGGCGGGAGCTCGAAGTGAAGCCGATACCACGCCAGGCCGGTGTAGTCGCGCAGGTCGTCGAACTGCGCCTGCCACGGGCCCGGCACCTTGATGCGCCGGGCGGCCGCGGGGTCGAGCAGGTCCGGAGCCATCCGGCGGTCCGGATCGGGCCAGAACTCCCAGGTGCCGTCGAGCGACACGCGCCGGCGCGCCGCGCCGGTGCGGTGCAAGGTCATGGTGTCCCGCTGTGCCACTGGGCCTCACTATTCCACGGGAAGGGCGGACGGTCTGCGTCGGGAAGGAGGATCGGGTCTCGCTGCCAGGCGGACGGAGTCGGTGCCCTCGAAGGGGCGGGCGGCTGCTCCGGCAATCCTAAACGGGATGGGAGGCGCCGTGTAGACCGGGCGCGGGCCGGGGGTGATTGCGCGGCCGGGAGTAGCGGCCATCACGCGAGCCCCCGCCGGCTCACGGGGCCGTCACGCGAGCCTCCGCCGGCTCGGACGCCCTAGTCGCGGCCCAGGCGCCACTCGAGCCAGCTCTTCACCGCGAGCGTGGCCAGCGCGAGCAGCGCGAGCAGCGACGCGACCGCGAAGGCGGCAGCGTACTCGTACTCGTTGTAGAGGATCTCGACGTGGAGCGGGAGCGTATCGGTGAGCCCGCGAATGTGGCCCGACACCACCGACACGGCGCCGAACTCGCCCATCGCGCGGGCATTGCACAGCACCACGCCATAGAGCAGCCCCCACTTGATGTTGGGGAGGGTGATCCGGCGGAAGGTCTGCCAGGTATCGGCGCCGAGGTCCATCGACGCCTCCTCCAGCGTGCGCGTGGTGCGCCGCAGCCGGGCCAGCACATTGTTGTAGGCGATCACCACGCAGAAGGTGGCGTGGCCGACGATGATCGTGAAGAGCCCGAACGGGATCCCCAGGGTGGCGAACGTGTTGCTGAGCGCGACGCCCGTGACGACGCCCGGCAGGGCGATCGGGAGCACCACCAGGAAGCTGACGGTCTCG
>DASSOD010000086.1:0-3559 GCA_035700905.1 Gemmatimonadales bacterium
GGCCTCGCCCCCGGCGTGCGCTGGCTGCGCCGGCACCGTCCCGCGGCGGGGCCGTGGGCGATCTGTCACGGCGATTTCCACCCGCAGAACCTGCTGGCCGAGGGCGGGCGCGTGACCGCCGTGCTCGACTGGCCGAACGCGGTGGTGGCGGAGCCGGAGTGCGACGTGGCCGCGACCCTCGTGATCCTCCGGCTGGTTCCGGTGTCCGTCCTGCCGGTCGCGGCCGCGTGGCGTCCAGCGGTGGCCGCGCTGCGCGCGCTGATGACCGCGCGCTACCTCGCCGCCTATCGCCGCGCGCGCGGGATCGATCGCGACCGCCTGCCCTACTACGAGGCGGCCGCCTGCATGCGCGGGCTGGTGCGCGCCGGCCACGCGCGCCTCGTCGGCGACCGCAATGCGCTCGACGCCTCGTCGTACGGCCCGCGGCTGGCGGCGCGCTTCGCGCGGGTCAGCGGCGTGGCGGTGTCGCTGCCGCCGTGGCGCGACTGACCGTGCTACCATGCCCGCGGAGAAACCCATGAACGCCACCGATCTCGCCTACACCCCCGCCACCGAGCTGGTCCCCCGCATCCGGTCCAAGGCGCTCTCGCCGGTGGAGGTGACGCGCGCGGTGCTCGAGCGCATCGAGCAGGTGAACCCCGCGATCAACGCGTTCTGCACCGTGACCGCGGCCGCGGCGCTGGCCGCCGCGCGCGCCGCGGAGGCCGCGGTGATGAAGGGGGAGCGGCTGGGACCGCTCCACGGCATCCCGGTCTCGATCAAGGACCTGGCCCTCGTGAAGGGCGTGCCGTGCCGATTCGGCTCGCACATCTTCGCGCAGCGGGTGGCGGAGGTGGACGCGCCGTTCGTGCGCCGCCTCCGCGACGCGGGCGCGATCCTGACCGGCAAGACCACCACGCCCGAGTTCGGGTGGAAAGCCCTCGGCGACAGCCCGCTCACCGGCATCACCCGCAACCCGTGGAATCGGGACATGACCTCGGGCGGGTCGAGCGCGGGCGCGGGCGCGGCCGCCGCGGCCGGGCTCGGGCCGCTGCACCAGGGATCCGACGGGGCGGGATCGATCCGGGTGCCGTCGGCGTTCTGCGGCATCTACGGGTTCAAGCCCACGTTCGGGCGCGTGCCGATGTGGCCGGTCTCGAACACCGACTCCGCCTCCCACGTGGGGCCGATGACGCGCACGGTGGCGGACGCCGCCCTCATGCTCTCCGTGATGGCCGGGCCCGACGACTGGGACCGCCAGTCGCTCGACGCGCCGCCCGCCGACTACGTGGGTCGCCTGCACGAGGGTGTTCGCGGTCTCAAGGTCGGCTTCAGCCCCGATCTCGGCTGCTGCCGGGTCGACCCCGAGGTGGCGGGCGTGGTGCGAAAGGCGGCGGAAGCGTTCCAGCAGCTCGGCTGCGCGGTGGAGGACGTCAAGATCAGCTGGCCCGACACCCGCGAGATGATCCACCTGATGTGGAACGCCCACTACGCGGGCAACTACGTCTCGCACCTCGAGGCGTTCCGGAGCCGCATGGATCCGGGCCTGGTGGCCGCGCTCGAGGACGGCCGCCGCTACAGCGCGGAGGCCTACGTGGAGATGCGCGGGCGCAAGCACGGCTACTGCGACGCGGTGCGCGCGTTCTTCGACGGCTACGACCTGCTCCTCACGCCGACCGTCTCGGTGGCCGCGTTCGAGGTGGGCCGTCTCAACCCCGCCCACTTCCCCCAGCACGAATGGGACTGGTTCCCGTGGGCCGGCTTCAGCTACCCGTTCAACTTCACCGGGCAGCCCGCGGCCACCGTGCCCGCCGGCTTCACCCCGTCCGGCATGCCGGTGGGGCTCCAGATCGTGGGCCGGCGCCTCGCCGACCTCCAGGTGCTGCAGGCCTCCGCCGCGTTCGAGGAGGCGCGGCCGTGGGCGTCGAAGCGTCCCGCGCTCGGCTGAGGCGCCTCCGCGCCGAGCGGTCGGCAACGCGATGAGCGCGCGTCCGTACGACGCCATCACGTTCGACTGCTACGGCACCCTCATCGACTGGGACGCCGGCATCCGGGGCGCGTTCGCGCGGGTCCTCGCGGAGACCGGGGCCGGGCTCGATCCCCGGCGCGTGCTCGAGATCTACGAGGAGGTCGAGGCGCAGGTGGAGGCCGAGCGCTATCGGCGCTACCGCGAGGTGCTCACCGAGACCACCCGGCGCATCGCGCGCCGCCTGGGCTGGGCGCTGCCGGAGGCGCGGGCCGGGTTCCTCGCGGACAGCCTGCCGCGCTGGATCCCGTTCCCGGACACCAACGCCGCGCTGGAGCGGCTCTTCAAGGCGGGCTACCGCCTCGGCATCCTGTCCAACGTCGACGACGATCTGCTCGAGGGAACCCGCAAGCACTTCACGGTGCCCTTCGACTGGATCGTCACCGCGCAGCAGGTGGGCTCCTACAAGCCGGCCGACGGCCACTTCGTGGCCGCGCGCGCCCGCATCGGGGACGGCCGCTGGCTGCACGCGGCGCAGAGCCACTTCCACGACGTGACCCCGGCCCGCCGTCTCGGCATCGCGTCCGCGTGGATCAACCGCAAGCACCTGGTCCGGGGCGAGCCGCGGCCGGACCGCGAGCTCCACTCGCTCACCGAGCTGGCCGACTGGCTCGCGTAGGGGAGACCGATGGCACTCGAGCAGCAGCTGACCGACACCCTGACCCAGGCCATCAAGGCCAAGGACGGGCGCACCGCCGACGTGGTGCGCATGATCAAGACCAAGATCCAGGAGCGCCGCACCGCCAAGGGCTCCTCCGGCCAAGTGGACGACGCGCTGGTCCTGGACGTGATCGGCGCCTACCGCAAGCAGCTGCAGAAGGCGCTCGCGGAATACGACCGAGCCGGCGAGAAGGGCGCGGCCCAGGCCGCGGTGCTCCGCTTCGAGATCGAGTTCTGCGAGCGCTACCTGCCCAGGACCATGGACGAGGCCTCCGTCCGCGCGCTGGTGAAGGAGCGCATCGCCGCGCTGGGCGTGGTGGACCCCAAGCAGGTCGGCCGCCTGGTCGGCGACGTCATGAAGACCCACAAGGGCCAGGTCGAGGCGGCCGACGTGAAGCGGGTGGCGGAAGAGCTGCTGAAGGGCTGAGCGCGCGCGAGCCGCGCTACCGGCGGAAGCAGGCGCGCGGGTCGTTGCGGAGGGCGTCCGCGATGCGCATCGCGTGGCGTGACTCCATGGGCGGCAGCCGGTCGGGCGGGAAGTAGCGCAGCTCGAGCGACTCGTCGTCGTTGACCCGCGGCTCGCCCGCGAGGACCCGGCACGCGAACGTGATGCTGACGATCATCGCCTCGTCCCCGTTGCCGTAGCGCACCCGGAAGTCGGGACCGCTGTAGACGCCCACGATCCGTTCCGGTACCACCTCGAGCGCGGTCTCCTCGCGCACCTCCCGCACCAGGCTCTCCGCCGGCTCCTCGCCCGGCTCCATGGCCCCGCCGGGCAGGCCCCACCGGCCGTCGTCGCTGCGGAGCTGCAGGAGCACGTGGCCCGCGTCGTTGAAGATGACCGCGGCCACGCCCGGAGTCAGGAGGAGATCGTGGCCGATCTTGGCCCGCAGC
>DASSOD010000087.1:0-3142 GCA_035700905.1 Gemmatimonadales bacterium
GAGGGCACGACCAGAGATGCTGCTGCGGCCGCTGCGCGACCCTGGGCCACGGACCGCGAACCTCCGCCGGAGCCCATGCCCGGCGGGTCCCCGGTGAGAGGGGGCGGATCGGGCCTGGTGGCCCGGCCGGTCTTCAAAACCGCGATGGAGTCGCCCTCGGTGGCTCTGGTGGGTTCGATTCCCACACGCTCCCGCCAACTCACCGCCGCCGCGCTGCTGCTCTCGATTGCCCTCGCGCGGACCGCGGTCGCGCAGGACACCACGACCGTGCGGGCGGACACTGCCGCCGCACCGGTGGATACGCTGCAACCCCCACCCCCTGCCGCCGACACCGGCCGGACCACCGTGCCCGAATCCCTCGGCGTGCTCCGGCTGCAACCGTCGGCTGCGCTCTGGCGGTCGCTGCTCGTGCCCGGATGGGGCCAGGCGAAGCTCGGGCGGAATCTCACGGCGGGCCTCTTCATCGCCGCCGAGGCGCTCACGGTTGGCATGGCGCTCAAGGCCAACAGCGAGCTGGCCTACCTGCGGCGCACCGGCGCCGATTCGGCCAGCATCGACGCGAAATCGCAGAAGCGGGAGGACTGGATCGTGCTCGCGGTGGTGAACCATCTCCTGTCAGGCCTGGAGGCGTACGTCGCCGCCAACCTCTCGGACTTTCCCGGGGAGTTGAAGTTCCGGCCGGCCGCGGCCGGCGGCGTCGGCGCCCAGGTATCCCTGCCCGTGCGATTCCCGTGAGCGCGCCCGCCGCTCCGGTGGGCATCTTCGATTCCGGCATCGGGGGGCTCACCGTCGCCCGCGCCATCTTCGAGCGCCTGCCGGGTGAATCCACGGTCTACTTCGGCGACACCGCGCGGGTGCCGTACGGTCCCAAGTCACCGGAGACGGTCCGGCGGTACAGCCTCGAGATCCTCGAGTGGCTGCTGGCCCAGGGCGTGAAGGCCGTCGTGATCGCCTGCAACACCAGCACGGCGCACGCGCTCGAGGCGCTCCGCGCCGCCTCCACCGTGCCGGTGATCGGGGTGATCGAGCCCGGCTCCCGGGCCGCCGTGGCTGCGTCGCGGGGCGGGGGAATCGGCGTGATCGGGACGGCGGGCACCATCGCGAGCGGTGCATACAGCCGCGCGATCCACGCCATCGCGCCGGGGGCCAGCGTCGGGGCGCGCGCCTGTCCGCTCTTCGTCCCCTTCGTCGAGGAGGGCTGGTTCGATCATCCGGCCGCTGAGCTGGTGGCGCACGAGTACCTGGACCCGCTGGTCGCGGCCGGCGTGGACACCCTGGTGCTGGGCTGCACCCACTATCCGCTGCTCAAGCCGCTGCTTCAACGCGTGATGGGCCCCGGCGTCGTCCTGATCGACAGCGCGCAGGAGACCGCGGCGGAGCTGGCTCGCGTACTGGCGGGGTGCGGCCTCGCGGCGGGTAACGGGAGCCCGGTGCGGCACCGCTTCGTCGTGAGCGACGACGAGGCCCGGTTCCGTCAGGTGGGCGCGCGCTTTATCGGCGACCGGCTGGCGCGGGGCGGGGCCGAAGTGGTGCCGATGGGGTGAACTGGCGGAGCTCGGCGCCCGCGGCGGTTGCGACGGCGTAGCGGAAGCCGTCGAACCAGGCGCCGGGATTCAGGTAGCGCCGGCCCGGAAACGGCTCCTCCAGCACCGCCCGATGGGAATGCCCCAGGATCACGAGCGCGAGCCCTGGGTCCTCCGCGAGCGCGCGCTCGGCCCAGGTGCGCTGCCGGGTGACGGAATGCTCCACCACGCTGCCGCTGGTCGCATGATCCCCCAGCCGCGCGGCGAGCGCGTGGACCAGCGGCACGGCGAGCTCGGGATGGATCGCGCGGTACACGGCGGAGGCGAGCCGGGTCCTGACCAGCCGGTGAAGCAGGCGCGACCGCGGCCGCCCGTACCCGATCTGGTCCCCATGGAGCGCGAGCACCCGGCGGCCGCCCAGCTCGAGCTCGGCGCGATCGGGCGCGAAGGTGAGCCCCAGGTCGCGTTGCCAGAACGTTCGGCCCCAGCGGTCGTGGTTGCCGCCCACCATGACCACGGGCAGGCGCCGCTGCAGCGCGCCGAGCGCCGCCGCCACGCGGAAGCCCACGCGCGGGATCACGCGGTCGTAGGAGAACCAGAACTCGAAGAGGTCGCCGTTGACCAGCAGGCAGTCGCCCAGGGAGGGCACGGCGTCCAGGAACTCCAGGAGGGCCGTCTCGACGTCCGGCGGCGCGAACCCAAGGTGGGCGTCGGAGACGACGACGAGAGTCTCTCCCAGCACGGGGCGAAACATGCCGAGGGCCGGATGAGCGGGCAAGCCGATCGCGTGACGGTGTCGGAGACCCTCTGGCGCGTGAACTACTCCGAGACCGACCAGATGGGTGTGGCCTATCACGCGCGCTACCTGGTCTGGCTGGACGTCGCTCGCTGCGAGCACCTCCGGCTCACCGGCATGAGCTACCGCGAGCTCGAGGAGCGCGGGCTCCGGCTCGTGGTCGGGGAGGTCACCGTCTCCTACCGGAGCCCGGTGCGCTACGACGATGTCGTGCGGGTGCGCTGCTGGGTGCGCGCCGTCGCCTCGCGCAAGATCGCCTTCGGCTACGCGCTGGACGAGGCCGTCCCCGCGCGCCTCGTCGCCACCGCGACCGTCACGCTCCACCCGCTCGATTCCAGCATGACGCTCACCCGTCTGCCCGACGACCTGATCGCCCGGCTCGTGCCCATCCCCGATCCCGTACGGTTGCGGTGATCCGCGCCCTCGCACGACCCGCCGGCGGGATGCTGCTCGCCGCCGGTATGCTTGCCATCGCGCCGCGAGCGGACGGGGCGGTGCAGGCGCCGCGACGGCCGCCGGCCCCCGCCAACCGCGGCCCCGCGGCGCCGCCTGACCGCGAGCGGCTCGCCGCGGCGCTCCTCGCCGCGGAGGACGCCCGGCGTTGGGATTCCGCGCTCGTGGCGGAAGCCCTGAGGAACGCCGATGCCCTGATCCGGTCCCGCGCCGCCCTCGCGGCCGGTCGCATCCGTGGGCCCGGCGCGCAGGCGCTCGTGGCTCCACTCCTTCGCGACCGGGCACCCGCCGTGCAGGCGGACGCGGCATTCGCGCTCGGGCTTCTGGGCGACGCATCCGGGGTCGGGAGCCTGGCGGATCGCCTGGCCGC
>DASSOD010000088.1:0-3016 GCA_035700905.1 Gemmatimonadales bacterium
GGCCCGCACGCCGCCGGTTGGGGGCCACGGGAGGAAGGCATGCAGACCACCATCACCGCCCGGCATTGCGAGATCACCGATGCGCTGCGCACGCGCGCGTCGGCCATCGCCGAGCGGCTCGGAGGCCTGGCATCGCGGCCGCTCCAGGCGGCCGTCATCTTCGACACCGAAGGGCCGACGCGGACGGTCGAGCTGCGCCTGCACGACTCCCGCGGCGAGCGCTTCGTCGCCAGAGGCGAGGCGACGGACCACCGCACCGCCCTCGACCGGGCGGAGGACAGGCTCCGGCGCCAGCTCGAGAAGAAGTCCAACGGCAAGGCCCGGCGGTCCCGGCCGTCGGGCATCGGCCCCGCCTGATGCTCCGGCTTCGCGATTTTCTCACCCGCCGCGGCGACCCGCTCCAGCTCGAGGCCCTGACCGGCGAGCTGGGCCTCGACCGCCAGCTCCCCGACGCCGAGGTGGCGAGCCCGGGGCTGGCCCTCGCGGGGTACACGGGGCGCTTCGCGCCGCACCGGCTCCACGTGCTGGGCGAGACGGAGATCACCTACCTCCGCTCCCTCTCGCCGGAGGCGCGGCGGAAGAGCCTCGAGCATTTCTTCACCTTCGACCTCCCCTGCATCTTCGTCACCAAGGGGCAGGAGGTGCCGCAGGAGCTGCTCGACCTGGCCAAGGAGCGAAGCGTCCCGGTGCTCCGGAGCCGGCTCAAGACGGCGGAGTTCTACCGCCGCATCAAGCCGGTCGTGGAGGACGCCTTCGCGCCCCGGACCACGCTCCACGGCTCGCTGGCCGACGTGTACGGGGTGGGACTCCTCTTCGTGGGCCGCTCGGGCATCGGCAAGAGCGAGTGCGTGCTGGACCTGGTGGAGCGGGGGCATCGGCTGGTCGCCGACGACGTGGTGCAGGTGACCCGGCGCGGCCACGACGTGCTGATCGGCAAGGGGCACGAGCTGGCGGCGCACCACATGGAGATCCGCGGCGTCGGCCTGATCGACATCCCCGCGCTCTTCGGGGTTCGGGCGGTGCGGCAGCAGAAGCGGATCGAGGTGATCGTGCAATTGGAGGACTGGGAGAACGCGCGCGACGCCGACCGCACCGGCCTCGCGCGTCAGGAAGTCGTCATCCTCGACGTCACCCTGCCCAAGGTCGTGGTGCCGCTCAATCCCGGCAAGAACATCACCGTCATCTCCGAGGTGGTTGCGATGATGCACCTGCTGCGCTACTCCGGCGTGGACGTGGCCGCCGCGTTCAACGAGCGGCTCATCAAGCGGATGAAGGAGCAGCGCGGCGTGCGGGAGTATCTCCAGAGCGACTATGAGTGAGGAGCTGCGCGGCGTCGTGGTCTGCCACGGACGGTTGGCCGAGGCGCTGGTGGACGCGGCGGAAGCGATCAGCGGCGTGAAGGGCGCGCTGGCGCCGGTGTCCAACGCCGGCTGCGACCGGGGCAACCTGGAGCAGCGGATCGTGGCGGCGGTCGGCGGGCGTCCGGCCGTGGTCTTCGTGGACATGGCGAGCGGCTCGTGCCTCATCGCCGCGATCGCGCGGCTCCGGGCCGAGGGCAACGTGAAGGTGGTGACCGGCGTGAACCTCGCCATGCTCCTCGATTTCCTGTTTCATCGCGCGCTCGGCCCGGCGGAGGCCGCGGACCGCGCGGCGGCAGCGGGCGGGCGCGCGATCCGGGTTCCCTGAATGCCCATCCTGCTCGCCCGCATCGACGACCGTCTGATCCACGGCCAGGTGGTCGTGGGCTGGGGCCGGCCGCTCGGCATCCAGCGGATCGTGCTGGTGGACGATGCGGTGGCGGCGAGCGCCTGGGAGCAGGACCTCTACCGGATGGCGGTGCCGCCCGAGTTCGAGCTGGTTTTCGCGAGCGTGGCCGACGCCGTGCCGCGGCTCGCCGCCTGGCAGGCCGATCCCCGGCGGACGCTGCTGCTCGCCGGCGACATCTCGACGATGGCGGCGGTCGCCGGTGATCACGCGGGGATCGTCCGCGACGTGAACATCGGCGGCATACACCACCGCGCCGGCCGGCGGCAGCGCCTGCCGTACGTGTACCTCACCGACGAGGAGTACGCCGCGCTGCGGGCGCTCGACGCCGCGGGCGTCCACGTGACGGCGCAGGACGTGCCGACGGCGGCCAAGGTCTCGCTCAAGGGAATGGCATGATCGAGCCCGCGCCGCTCACCATCGTGTCGCTGGTGCTCTGGGGCACGCTCGTCGGGCTCGATCTGGTGAGCGTGGCGCAGACCATGATCGCGCGGCCGCTCGTCGTCGGGACGGTGGCCGGGATCATCCTGGGGGATCCGGCCGCCGGCCTCCGCGCGGGCGCGCTGCTCGAGCTGTTCGCGCTCGACGTGCTGCCGGTGGGCGCCGCGCGGTACCCCGACTACGGCCCGGCCACCGTCGCCGCCACGGCCGTGACGGCGGGCTCGCCCTGGGAGCTGAGCCTCGGGCTCGCCGGCACGGTGGGGCTCATCGTCGCGGTGCTCGGCGGGTGGAGCCTGCAGGTGCTCCGGCGGATGAACGCGACGGCCATCCAGCGCCGGGCCGCCGCCCTCGCGGCGGGGGAGACCGGGGCGATCCGCGCGCTCCAGTACGGCGGGATCGCGCGCGACGCGCTGCGGAGCGCGCTGCTCACGGCGTGTGGGCTCGCCGCCGCGTCGGTTGCCGTGCAGTTCGGCGCGCTGGACCG
Organism: Gemmatimonadales bacterium; assembly: GCA_035700905.1. Classification (GTDB taxonomy): domain Bacteria; phylum Gemmatimonadota; class Gemmatimonadetes; order Gemmatimonadales; family GWC2-71-9; genus DASQPE01. The sequence goes on from DASSOD010000088.1 coordinate 2,690, forward strand.
CGGCACCGCGGTGGCGCTCACGCTGGTGCTGGTCGGCGCGGGCCTCGCCGCGGCGGTGGACGGCGCGCTCCGGAGCGCGGGGCGCGGCCGCCGGTTCCGCTGGCTCGCGGCCGGCGTCGCCGCGGGACTCATCGTGGCGGCGCTCGCGTGACCGGCACCCGGGCCGCGCTGCTGCGGCTGTTCGCGATCCAGGGCACCTGGAACTACGAGCGCATGCTCGGCGTGGGCATGGGATACGCCGCGGAGCCGCTGCTCCGCGATCTGCGCTCGGTGGATCCGTCCCGGCACCCCGAGGCGGTGGCGCGCTCGGCGGAGTTCTTCAACTGC